>NZ_JBIBVY010000036.1:0-15217 GCF_043080665.1 Streptomyces sp. NPDC014991 | reverse complement strand
GCCCGGCGGGGTGGGGCGGAGCCCGGCGGGGTGGGGCGGAGCCCGGCGCGGGGAGGACTGCCGCGTCGTAAGCCGCCAGGAACGCTTCCACGGCCGCTCGCCGGCCGAAGCGCTCGGCACGCGCGCGTGCCGCGTCCCGCCGCTCGGGTTCACCGCGTTCCCGGAGGAGTTCCACGGCGCCCGCGAACGCCTTCCCTCCGCCGGCGGTACGGTCCCGACGGACCCGATGGAGGTGTCCGGGCCGCTGCCGGGCGCGGGGGCGACGCGGGGTACGGGGGCGACCACGAGCGGATGGTGATCGTGGTCCACGAGGTGCCGGGCGGTGCGGAGCGCGCGGTCGGCCACGCCGGGTACAGGGGGCGGCCGTCCGCTGGGGCACGGAGCGAGGGAGCCTCAGGGAGTGTGGGGCTCGGCGGGCGCGGGCTCGGCCGGCGCGCCCAAAACCTCAGCCAAGCGTCGCGTCGGGGCCGAAGCGACTGCGGACCGCTGTCTGTACCTCTGCCTCCTCGGCCGGGTCGGCGGCCAGGCGGCGCAGTCGCTCGACGACACGGGCGTCACCGGTCTCGGCGTGCCGGGCGGCGAGTTCGCGGGTGGTCTCCTCGCAGTCCCACAGGCATTCGACGGCGAAGCCGGTGGCGAAGGAGGGGTCGGTGGCGGCGAGCGCGCGAGCGGCCCGGCCACGGAGGTGGGAGGAGGCCGTCTCGCGGTAGATGTGGCGCAGCACGGGCGCCGCGCAGGCGATGCCGAGGCGCCCGGCGCCGTCGACGAGTGTCCACAGGGTGGGTGCGTCCGGGCCCTCGCCCCGTACGGCCTCGCGGAGGGCGTCGAGGACGAGGTCGCTGTCCCGGGCGGCGCCCCGGCAGGCGAGCATGCGGCCGGCGGCGGCACCGAGCGCGTCGGGACGCTGGGCCCAGCCGCGCGCGCGGTCGACGGCGGCGACACTGCGCATCCGTTCGAAGGCGTCGACGGCGGCCTCCACGACGGCCGGCGTGCCGTCGGCGACCGCGGCCGCGATCAGGTCGAGAGCGCGGGGATCGTTGCCGTCGGCGAGGTAGCGCAGTGCGGTGCAGCGGGCTCCGTCGATACCGTCCCGCGCGGCCCGGAGAATCTCGGGCCGGTCCTCGGGGCCGGCCACGGCAGCCAGACAGCGGGCGGCGGGCACGTACAGGGCGGCACCGCGCTCCATGCCCTGCTGGGCCCACTCGAAGACGGCGCGGACGCTCCACCCCGGGCGGGGTCCGGTAGGGCGCATCTGGCGTTGCCAGCGGTCGAAACAGCCGGTCTCCTGGGCGGCACGCACGCGCGTGGCGACCGACGGCCGCGGGTCGTCGGCCCACAGCCGCCAGGGCCGGGGTTCGAAGGCGTCGCGCACGGCGGCGGCCAGCTCGGCCTCGCCCTCGGGATCGGTGGTGAAGCGGGCCAGCACGGGAGCGGCGAGGGCGCGCAGGCCCGCGTCGTCGTCCCGCAGGGCCAGCTCGTCCAGCGCCCAGGCCCAGTTGGACCCCTGGGCGGCGTACCTGCGCAGCAGTTCCAGGGCGTCCCGCCGGCCGTAGGAGGCGAGGTGTCCCAGGACGGCCAGTGCGAGACCGGTACGGGACTCGTCGGTGTCGAGGACGTCCTGCGCGCCGAAGAGGTGCGCCTCGACGGCGTCCAGCTCGCCGTTCAGGTCGAGGTGGAGGCGGGCGTAGTACAGGGAGCGGTTCTCCACCTGCCAGTCGTGGCGGGGATCGCGCAGCACACAGTGGTTCAGGGCCGCGAGCGCTTCGGCGCGCGGGGCGGTGAGGGCGTGCAGCGTGCCGTCGCCACGGCCGCGCTGGAGGAGCCCGAGCAGCGTACCGCTGGGCGCTATGACCGGATCGAACATGGGAAACAGCCTCACATCAAGCGTCGACGCAACCGGGAAACACGCATTACCTGGCCGCGCGACACAACGTCGGAGTGCCCGCCGTCTCTTGCTTGCTGTAGACCATCTCTCTCTGCCTCTCGTCGGTGGCCCATACGGACCGCATCACGGCCCGCGCGGTGCGGCATCACCTGCCCGGCCATCGCGTCCGTGAATCACGTCGTCATGATGACCCGCGGTGTGTCCTGCCGCGACCGTATTTCCGGCGGCCTGCTACCGCCTCCCCCGTTTTGCGTGTCGTATCTGGTCGGGACGTCGCCGTCAGCGGACGCCGAACAGCTCCAGAAGCTCCGTCTTGCCGAACATCCGGGCCGTGTCGACGGCCGACGGCGTTCCCGCGGAAGGATCGGCCCCGCCCTCGAGCAGGGCCTTGATCACGTCCGTCTCGCCCTTGAAGACGGCGCCGGCGAGGGGGGTCTGGCCCCGGTCGTTGATCTGGTCAGCCGCCGCGCCGCGGGCGAGCAGCGCGCGGACCGCGTCGGCGTGGCCGTGGTAGGCGGCGAGCATCACCAGGGAGTCTCCCCGGTCGTTGGTGAGGTTGGCCGGGACGCCCGCGTCCACATACGCCACGAGCGCCTCGGTCTGCCCCTGCCGGGCCAGATCGAAGATCTTGGTCGCCAGCTCCACGACCTCGGGGTCGGGGGCTTCGCTCATCGGCCGGACCGCCTCTCCTTGCGTATGCGGGGACTGCTTCGGGACTGCTCGGGGACCGCTTCGGGGCCGCTCGGAGCCCGCTTCGGGACCGAGCGAGCGTACGACATGCGAGCGGAGCGCGGCCGTACGAGTGAATCGCCAGCGTACTGGCTCTTGCGGCACATGACCCGATGTGCCCGAGGTAAGGATCGCCATCACCGCCCGCCGGAGGCGATCGGCCTGGTCAGCGGGGCCGCAACGGCTCCGCCAAGTGGAGGAAAACAGCCGGATTTCACCCAGTTGCACCTTTAATCGTATGGATACATCCTGTGATCCTGGAAGAACTCATGGTGACTGTCCCCCACCTTCGACACCAGGAGCCCGAAATGATCCTCTCCCTGTCAGGCGTGTTCCTGCTCGGCATCATCGTCTTCCTCTTCTTCCGCAAGGACGGACTGAAGGGCTCGCACGCCACGGTCTCGGTCCTGTTCGGCTTCTACCTGTCGAGCACGGCCATCGCCCCCAGCATCAAGGCCGGCGGCGAGAGCCTGGCAAGCCTCCTCGGCGGCATCAAGTTCTGACCCCGCCCGTCATGCCCGTACGCACGATCAGGAGACAGCAGTGGCCCGGCGCCCTCTCCCCCGCATTCTGAGCAAAGACAGCGCGCAGATCGCCCGGACGCAGATCGCCCGGAGCCGGGAGCTGGCCCGGACGGCGGCCGACAGCGCCACCGACGTCCTCCACCCGCTGATCACCGTCTCGCGCGGACTGCGCCGGCTGGCCTCGGCCGGGCGGCGCAGGTGGGCGGAGACCCCCAAGGACAAACGCGGGCCGCTGCTGTTCCTGGTGGCCTCCCTGGTCCTGGTCGTGACGCTGGTGCCGTACGGCCCGCTGCTCACCGTCGTCACCGTGATGGCGGCGGCGGCCTGGCAGGGCCGCGACCGCACCCCGTCGGCAGCCGACGGACCCGACGAGTCCCAGTCCGAACGGCTCCAGGCGCTGTACGAGGCCCTGGTGCCGTACTTCTCCGGCCCCGATGACCCGGCGCCGCTGTACGTGCACGGCGGGGAGTGGGAGAACGCCTTCACGGACCACGAGTTCGACGACGCCGGCCGCGTCGGTCATCTCGTGATCCGCTACCCCGCCTACTTCCCGGACGGCGACCCCGCGGCCCGCGCGCGGATCGAGCGGCTGCTCACCGTGAAGGCCGGCCGGGGCCGCGAATACCACTTCGCGTGGGACGAGGAGGGCAACCGGCTCGCCGTCACCGTGCTCGCCCCGCTGCCCGCCGACGTCCCGGCCCAGCGCTTCGTCACCGCGCCGGGAGAGACCGTCCTCGGCTTCACCGACCCGAGCGAGGTCCAGCGCACGCTCCCGCTCTCGTACGGCGAGGAACGGATCGACGTCCCGCCCATCGTCTGGCGCACCGGCATCCGCTCCACCGAGCCGCACCTGCTGGCCATGGGCCATCCCGGCAGCGGCACCTCCACGCTCCTGCGCTCCATCGCCCTCCAGGCCCTGGAGTACGGCGATGTGCTGATCGTCGACGGCGGCGGCACCGGCGAGTACGCGTGCCTGACCGGCCGGGACGGCGTACTCGCCGTGGAGTGCGCCCTCGCCGGGGCGCTGGCCAGCCTGGAGTGGACCGCGCAGGAGACCGAGCGGCGGCTCATCGCGATCAACCTGGCCCGGCAGGCGGGCGAGCCGCCGCCCGAGGACACCCGGCGCCCGCTGTGGATCCTGCTGGACCGGCCGGGCGTCTTCGCCCATCTCGCGGGGGCGGAGGGCCGCAAGGACCCGCAGGCGCTGCTCCAGGTGCCGTTGCGGCACGGCCGCGCGGCGAACGTCACCGTGGTCGTCGCCGAACAGTTCGAGAGCGGGGAGGCGCTGAGCGAGGCGGTACGGCAGCACACGCGCGCGCGTGTCGTGCTCGGGGCCGCGGCGCCGCAGCAGGTGGAGGCGGTGCTGGGCGCGCCACCGCACACGACCCCGCTCGCGTACATGCCGCCCGGGCGGGGGTACGCCCGGCTGGGGTCCGGTCCGGTGCACCGGCTCCAGGTCCCGCGGACGCCGGATCCGTACGACGACGCCACGAGCGACGCCGACCGGCAGGCGGTGCTGGCGCTGCTGCCGGCGCGGAGCACGCCCGCGGACGCGGAGGCTCCGGTACCGCTGGACATGGCGAAGCCGACGGAGTCCACGGAGCCGGCGGTCGAGCGGGCACCGCTGGCGGCGGAGGCCGTGGGCGCCGAGACCGCCTGAGCCGGGCCGGCCGCAGCACCGGTGGCTGCTGGAACGTCGTGTCGGAACGTCGGGCGCTTATCGGGCGCGGTACGTGCGTGACGCAGGGCCCAGGACGCCCGCGGCGAACGAGGTCCTGGCGCAGGGCGTTCCTCGCGTGGGCGGGCGTTCCAGGTTCGCGCGGTGGCGTCGGCGGGCGGGGGCCTGCCGCTCGCGCGGCTGCCCGCGCCCGCCGGGGAGGTCGTCTCCCACGCCCGTCCTACGCCACGAGTGTCCGCGGTGACTCCCCCGCTCCCGTCGCGCCCGATTCCACCAGCCGGGCCGCGGCGGCGAGCCGGGCCGCCGCCTCGTCCGCCACCGCTCCCCCGACGGTGAACGGAAGCCGCACGTAGCCCTCGAACGCGCCGTCGACGCCGAAGCGGGGGCCGGACGGAACCCGGACGCCGGTCCGTTCGCCCGCTTCGGCGAGGCGGGAGCCCGAGAGGCCGCCGGTGCGGACCCAGAGGGTCAGGCCGCCGCGCGGCACCTCGAACTCCCAGCTGGGCAGTTCCCGGCGGAGCGCGGCCACCAGCGCGTCCCGGTTCTCGCGGGCCTGGGCGCGGCGCAGGTCGACCGCCTGCTCCCAGCCCCCGGTGCTGAACAGCCAGTTCACGGCCAGCTGTTCCAGCACCGGCGTGCCCAGGTCGGCGTACGCGCGGGCGGCGACCAGACTGCGGATGACGTCGGGCGCCGCCCGTACCCAGCCGATGCGCATGCCCGCCCAGAACGCCTTGCTGGCCGAGCCGACCGTGATCACCGTGGAGCCGGCCGGGTCGAAACCGCACACCGGCCGGGGCATGCCGCCGGTCCGGAACTCCTCGTCGAGCCACAGCTCGGTCATCGTCTCGTCGGCGACGAGGACCGTGCCGGCCGAGCGGGCCGCGTCCACCAGCCGGCGCCGCTGGTCCTCGTCGGCGAGGGCCCCGGTGGGGTTGTGGAAGTCGGCGACGACATAGGCGATACGGGGCGCGGCCTCGCGCAGGACCTCACGCCAGCGGTCCATGTCCCAGCCGGAGAGCCCCTCGGCCATCGCGATGGGGACGAGCCGGGCGCCCGTCTCCCGCATCAGCTGGAGGATGTTGGCGTAGGACGGGGACTCCACGGCGATGCGTTCGCCGCGGCCCGCGAAGAGATGGCAGATGGCGTCGATGGCGCCCATCGCGCCGGTCGTCACCATGATCTGCTCGGGCATGGTGGGGATGCCGCTCGTGGTGTACCGCTCGGCGATCATCGAGCGCAGGGCGGGCAGTCCGGCCGGGTAGTCGCCGTGCGTGTGGGCGTACGGCGGCAGGTCCTCCAGGGCGCCGCGCACGGCCCGGGTGAGCCACGGCTCGGGCGCCGGCAGCGAGGCGCAGCCCAGGTCGATCATCGAACCGAGGGCTTCCGGGGGCAGCGGTTCGAGTCCCCGGGCGGGGACCGGGTTGCCGGCCGGTACGGCGGTCCAGCTGCCGGCTCCGCGCCGGGACTCCAGGAAGCCCTCGCCGCGCAGCGCCTCGTAGGCCGCCGCGACGGTCGTGCGGCTCACGGAGAGGGACAGGGCGAGTTCGCGTTCCGCGGGGAGGCGGGCGGCCACCGGGACCCGGCCCTCGAGCACGAGCAGCCGGATGCCGTCGGCGAGGGCACGATAGGCGGGGGGGCGGCGGGTGCCGGGGCCGGCCGGGCGGTCCTGCTGGGAGTTGAGGAGGCGGGCGAGCTGTGCGGCTCCCACCGCCGAGGTCCACTGCGCCACGAAGATCAGTCCACCTTCCCAGGATTGGCCATGGATGGGCTTCCATCCCAAGCCACAGAGTGACATGTGCCAGTCCAGTTCCACTACCCAGGGGGGTATGTCGTGTCCGCTCCCGGCCGCCATGTCGGACGACGGTTGATCCAGCTCTACGCCGGGCTCGTGCTCTACGGCGCGAGTTCCGCGCTGCTCGTGGCCGCCGACCTGGGCCTGGAGCCCTGGAACGTGCTGCACCAGGGGCTCGCGGAACTGACCGGGCTGAGCATCGGGGTCGTGTCGATCATCGTGGGCGCGGTGGTGCTGCTGCTGTGGATCCCGCTGCGCCAGCGGCCCGGGCTCGGCACGGTCTCCAACGTCTTCGTGGTGGGCCTCGCCATGGACGGCACGCTCGCGCTCGTCCCGGACGTCCGTTCCCTCGCCGTACGCGTCCCGTTGCTGCTGGCGGGGATCGCGCTGAACGGCGTGGCGACCGGCCTGTACATCGCGGCGAGTTTCGGGCCGGGCCCGCGCGACGGGCTGATGACGGGTCTGCACCGGCGCACCGGCCGGTCGGTCCGGCTGATGCGGACGGCGGTCGAGGTGACGGTGGTGGTCACCGGGTTCGCCCTGGGCGGCACCATCGGCCTGGGCACCCTGCTGTACGCCGTGGCCATCGGCCCGCTGGTCCAGCTGTTCCTGCGCATGTTCGCCGTGCCGCCGGCACCGGCCGGCAGGGCGGTCGTCGCCACCGCGACACCGGAGGGGGTCATACTGCGTCCGTGAGCCTCACGACACCGGCCCCGCGCCACCCGTACCTGGACCATCCCGGCCCGATCGCGTTCGCCCACCGGGGCGGGGCAGCCGACGGTCTGGAGAACACCGTGGCGCAGTTCCACCGCGCGGTGGAACTGGGTTACCGGTACATCGAGACCGATGTGCACGCCTCGGCGGACGGCCGGCTGGTCGCCTTCCACGACGCGACGCTGGACCGGGTCACCGACGGGGCGGGCCGGATCGCCGACCTGCCGTGGGCGGAGATACGGCACGCGCGCGTGGGCGGCCGGGAACCGGTGCCGCTGTTCGAGGAACTGCTGGAGACCTTCCCCGAGGTGCGCTGGAACGTCGACGTCAAGGCGGAGCCCGCGCTGCGGCCCCTGCTGGGGCTGATCGAGCGCGCGGACGCCTGGGACCGGGTGTGTGTGGGCTCCTTCTCGGAGGCGCGCGTGCTGCGGGCCCAGCGGCTGGGCGGGCCGCGCCTGGCCACCTCGTTCGGGACGCGCGGGGTGCTCAACCTGCGGCTGCGCTCCTGGGGGCTGCCGGGTGCGGTGCGCCGGTCGGCCGTGGCCGCGCAGGTGCCCGAGGCGCAGTCGGGCGTGCCCGTGGTGGACCAGCGCTTCGTGCGCGCGGCCCACGCGCGCGGGCTGCACGTGCACGTGTGGACGGTCAACGAGCCCCGGCGCGTGCACCGGCTCCTGGATCTCGGAGTTGATGGCATCATGACCGATCACATCGACATGCTGCGCAAGGTCATGGAGGACCGCGGCGTCTGGGTCTGACCGGCCGGCCCGCGCCTTCGCAGGGCACCGCGGCGGGGAGGCGAGGGCACGGGTGGGCACGGAGACCGTGCGCGCACCGGTGGCGGACGAGGCCGCCGGACTCAGGCGCGAACAGCACGGCTGGTACGTCTACGACTGGGCGTGCTCGGTCTACTCGACCAGCGTCCTCACGGTCTTCCTCGGCCCCTACCTCACCTCGGTGGCCGAGCGTGCGGCGGACGGCGACGGCTATGTGCATCCGCTGGGCGTCCCGGTCCGGGCGGGCTCCTTCTTCGCCTACTCGGTGTCCCTTTCGGTGATCCTGGCGGTCGTCGTGATGCCCCTCGTGGGCAGCGCGGCCGACCGCACGGGCCGCCGGAAGCCGCTGCTCGCCGCGGCGGCGTACACCGGGGCGGCGGCGACCACGGGCATGTTCCTGCTGGACGGCGACCGGTACCTGCTCGGCGGGGTGCTGCTCCTCGTGGCCAACGCGGCGCAGTCCGTCGGGATGATGCTCTACAACTCCTACCTGCCGCAGATCGCGCCGCCCGAGCAGCGCGACGCCGTCTCCTCGCGCGGCTGGGCCTTCGGTTACGCGGCCGGCTCGCTGGTCCTCGTGGCCGACCTGGTCCTGTACTCGGCGCACGACTCCTTCGGCCTGACCGAGTCGGCCGCGGTCCGCGTCTGCCTGGCCTCGGCAGGCCTGTGGTGGGGCGCGTTCACGCTCGTACCGCTGCGCAGGCTGCGCGACCGCCGCGTGCGCGTGGCGGGGGCGACGGCGCCCGGAGCGCGGCAGCTGGCGGCGACGGTCCGGGACATGCGCCGGCACCCGCTGACGCTGGCGTTCCTGCTGGCGTACCTCGTCTACAACGACGGGATCCAGACGGTGATCTCGCAGGCCTCCGTCTACGGCTCCGAGGAGCTGGGACTCGGGCAGTCGACGCTCATCGGGGCGGTGCTGCTGGTGCAGGTGCTGGCCGTGGCGGGGGCGCTGGCCATGGGGCGGCTGGCGCGGGCGTACGGCGCTCGGCGGACGATCCTCGGCTCGCTGGTGGCGTGGACGGTCACGCTCGCCGCCGGCTACTTCCTGCCCGCGAGGGCCCCGGTGTGGTTCTTCGTGCTGGCCGCCGGGATCGGCCTGGTCCTCGGCGGCAGCCAGGCGCTGTCCCGGTCGCTGTTCTCGCACCTGGTGCCGCCGGGCAAGGAGGCCGAGTACTTCTCCGCGTACGAGCTGAGCGACCGCGGGATGAGCTGGCTCGGTCCGCTGCTGTTCGGCGTGACCTACCAGCTGACCGGAAGTTATCGGTCCGCCATCGTGTCGCTGGTGGCCTTCTTCGTGATCGGTTTCGTGCTGCTCGCACGGGTGCCGGTGCGGCGTGCGATCGGCGAGGCGGGGAACCCGGTACCGGAAAGGATCTAGCGCCGATTTAGCACTCGGCGCGAAAGGCGGTAGTGTACGCGTTTGGCCTGCCAGGCGTACCGTTACTGCGCGTCAAAGATGCCGGAGCGCTGGGTGACATCTGCTAGCAGATGTGACAAAGCGGGTGCCTGTGGGTAGAACAAGGGGCGGCTACGACGGCGACGCACGACCCGGAACGGGACTCGGAACGGGAATCTTTACCGCCGACCGGACGTTGACCGGATGACGACGACAGCGACACCTGTCCTGTGGGCGACAAAGCCCGGGAGGCACGATTCATGAGTGAGCGAGCTCTTCGCGGTACGCGCCTCGTGGTGACCAGCTACGAGACGGACCGCGGCATCGACCTGGCCCCGCGCCAGGCCGTGGAGTACGCATGTGAGAGGGGCCATCGCTTCGAGATGCCCTTCTCGGTCGAGGCGGAGATCCCGCCGGAGTGGGAGTGCAAGGTCTGCGGGGCCCCGGCACTCCTGGTGGACGGCGACGGCCCGGAAGAGAAGAAGGCCAAGCCCGCGCGTACCCATTGGGACATGCTGATGGAGCGACGTACCCGCGAGGAACTCGAAGAGGTCCTCGAGGAGCGTCTGGCGGTTCTCCGTTCCGGGGCGATGAACATCGCCGTTCACCCCAGGGACAGCCGCAAGAGCGCATAACGCGAGACAGCACCAGTAACCGCGGGCGCCGTACGTGAAGACGTACGGCGCCCGCGGTTTCGTGCCGTCCGGACGGCGGTGCCGCCGCCTGGCGGCACCGGGTCAGCGCGTCAGCGGAGGGCGCCGCTCCCCCTGCTCCGGGCGGTCCTCCCTGATGACCTCGCCCTGCACCACCCTGCCGTCGGGCCGGTGGGCGCGGGCCTGCTGGAAGGCGTCGCCCAGACTGCCGGGGGCGGCCTTGCGGAGCCTGCGCTCCAGGGCGCTCTCGGTGCGGCGGCTCACGGCCCTCTGCACCGGCGGGAGCAGCAGGAGCAGACCCACGGCGTCCGAGACCGGGCCGGGGATCATGAGCAGCAGACCGCCGAGCATCGTCAGGCCGTTGCCGCCGCCGCGCGCCGGCGAGCCGCCCCGCTGGAGTGCCTCGTTCAGGTTCTCGAAGGCGCGGCGCCCCGCCCGCTTGATGATCACGGAGCCGGCCACGACGCCCGCCATGAGCAGCAGGAGCACGCTGAGGCCCCCCGCCGCACCCGCGACCAGGGTGAGCAGCCAGATCTCCAGCACCAGCCACACGGCGAGGCCCAGCGGCACATACCTGCGCAGCCGGGAGCGCCGGGGGCGGACGGTGTACGGGGAGGTCGGAGCGCCAGTCGTCATGCTCCCAGTGTGCCTGGGCGCGGCTCAGCGCGGGATAAGGGAGTGATCGGCCGGGGCCGCGAAGGGGGCCGGTCAGGCCTGCCTGTCCTTGCCGGTGAGCTTGCCGATGCGGTCGCCGACCCCCCAGGCGGTGACCCGCCACAGCGCCTCGACCACGATGTCGCGGCTCATCTTGGAGTCGCCCAGTTCGCGCTCGACGAAGGTGATGGGGACCTCGACGACGTGGTAGCCGGCCTTCACCGCGCGGCGCGCGAGGTCGACCTGGAAGCAGTAGCCCTGCGAGGAGACGTCGGCGAGACCCAGTCCCTCCAGGGTCTCGCGGCGGAAGGCCCGGAAGCCGCCGGTCACGTCACGGATCGGCACGTCGAGCAGGAGCCGCGAGTAGGTCGAGCCGCCGCGGGAGAGGAACTCGCGGGACTTGGGCCAGTTCACCACCCGGCCGCCGGGCACCCAGCGGGAACCGAGGACCAGGTCGGCACCCTTGAGGGCGGTGAGCAGCCGGGGCAGTTCCTCGGGCTGGTGAGAGCCGTCGGCGTCCATCTCGATCAGCACGCCGTAGTCGTGCTCCAGGCCCCAGCGGAAGCCCGCGAGGTAGGCGGCGCCGAGGCCCTCCTTGCCCTTGCGGTGCAGCACCTGGACGTGGTCGTCCCCGGCGGCCAGCTCGTCGGCGAGCTTGCCGGTGCCGTCGGGGCTGTTGTCGTCCGCGATCAGCACGTGCGCCTCGGGGACGGCCTCGCGTACCCGGCCGACGATGGTCCTGATGTTCTCCGCCTCGTTGTAGGTCGGAATGATCACCAAGGCCGTGCCGAGCGGGCCGAACCGCCGCTCCTGGGCCTTGGCCGCGAGGGTTCCGTCGCCGTCGTTCACTGCTGCCCCTTCATGTCGTACGCAGAGGACCACCATAGTGGCCCCGGCCTGGAAGGACGTGACGGCTCGTGCGCACGGTGGTGTCGATCGCACAAGAACGGGGTAAGAGACCGGTTCGCGGCCTTCTCGCCTTACGTCCGCCCCACCTCCGTGGCACGGCGGATGGGGGCCCGGCGCCCTTCGGGCCGACCTGGGACCCGCTGGCTGCGGATCGACCGAAAGCCGTTGTCTACTGAGCACCCGGGCCCCACCCGGGTCACACCTGGCCGACCGGCTGGACGTTCTCCCGTCGGCGCGGGCGCTGAGCCTGGCTCCCAGCGACGGTGCCCGGTGCGGCACACCGTCCCTGACCCAGCGGCGCTGCGACAGGTGTCTGAACGTTCCTCGGTCGGGCGTCCGGTGGTGGACTCGGCCGAACCTACCGGCCCCCCGCCGCTGACTGTCAACAGCCTCCTGACCTGGGAAGACCGCCGGAACGGCCCAGTCGGCGGGGAGGATGCGCAGGTGGGGCGGCGGCCCCGCGGCGGCCGGGGGCCGCCGCGCCACCCCGGGAGATCACTCGCCCGGCCGTACGAACACCGTCCGGCCGCCCACCACGGTGCGCAGGCAGACCGGCAGGTCGCGGCCGGGGCTGAGGTCGGGCAGACCCGGGGTGCCGGAGCGCGGGTCGGTGGACCAGCGGGCGACCCGGTCGTCGGGGGCCTGGACGATCAGCTCGTCGGTCCGCCAGACGGCGTAGTCCGCGGGCGCCCCCGGGACGAGGACACCGGCGTCGTCGCGTCCGACGGCCCGCCAGCCGCCCCGCGTGTGCGCGGTGAACGCGGCACGGACGGAGATCCGGTGCCCGGGGGTGTGGTGGAAGGCGGCGGCGCGGACCGTGCCCCACGGGTCGAGGGGGGTGACCGGGCTGTCGGAGCCGAACGCGAGCGGTACCCCGGAGCGCAGCAGGGCGGCGTAAGGGTTGAGGGTGCGGGCCCGCTCGGCACCCAGCCGCCGGGCGTACATACCGTCCTCGCCGCCCCACAGCGCGTCGAAGGCGGGCTGGACGGAGGCGATCAGGCCCAGTTCGGCGAAGCCGGCGATGGTCTCGGGGGTGAGCATCTCGGCGTGCTCGACGCGGTGCCGGGCGGCGCGGATCCGGGCGAGGCCCGCCTTCTCGGCGGCGGCGCGCACTCCGTCGACCACGGCGGTCACGGCGGCGTCTCCGATGGCGTGGAAGCCTGCCTGGAGGCCGGCCTCCGTGCAGGCCAGGACGTGGGCGGCGACGGCGTCGGCGTCCAGGTAGGCGGTGCCGGTGTGGCCGGCGTCGGCGTAGGGCTCGTGCAGGCACGCGGTGTGCGAGCCGAGGGCGCCGTCGGCGAAGAGGTCGCCCGCGGCACCGGCCGCGCCCAGCTCGCGGGCCTTCGCCGGGTCCTGTTCCGCCCAGTAACCGACCACGCGGGGGCCCGGCGTCCCGGCGGCGAGTTCCAGCAGGGCGGTGAAGTCGTCCTCGGAGGAGATCTGCGGGCCGCCGCACTCGTGGACGGTGCCGATGCCCAGGGAGGCCGCGTGGGCCAGGGCGGTGCGCTGGGCCTCGGCGCGCTGGGCCGGGGTGACGGCGGCGAGGGCGGCCTCGCGTACGGCGTGGTGGGCGTCCCGGGTGAGCGGGATGTCCTCGCGGGGGACGCCGCCGGGGACCAGGTCCAGCAGGCCGGTGGTGACGACCGCCGAGTGCACGTCGATGCGGGACAGGTACAGCGGGCGTCCGCCGGTGGCGGCGTCCAGCTCCGCACGGGTCGGCGGGCGGCCGCCGGGCCAGCGGGCGGCGTCCCAGCCGTGGCCCAGCAGGACCCGGTCGCCGGGGCGGGCGGCGGCGAACTCGCGGATCCGGGCGAGGGCCGCCTCCAGGGAAGGGGCGCCGGACAGGTCGAGGCCGGTCAGGGCGAGGCCTGTGGCGGTGGTGTGCACATGGGCGTCGGTGAAGGCCGGGGTGACGAGGGCGCCGTCGAGGTCGACCACCTCGTCCACGCCGTCGGCGAAGGCGTCGGCGGCGCCCTCGGAGCCGACCCAGGCGACCTGGCCGCGCTCCACCACCATCGCGGTGGCGAAGGGGTCGGCGGGGCTGTGCACCTCCCCGCGGCGCAGGAGGACGGTCTGGGGCTGGGCGGACTGCTCACTCATGACGCACAGTCTCTCGCGTGCGCGGCTCCCGCCGGGCAGCGGGGCGGGCCGGTCAGATCTTCGGGGCGCGCGCCTCGTAGGGGGTCGACAGCACCACGGTGGTGCGGGTGGAGACGCCGGCGAGGCTGCGCACCCGGGCCAGAAGTTCCTCCAGTTCGTGCGGGGTGGCGACGCGCACCTTGAGGATGTAGTTCTCGTCGCCGGCCACGCTGTGGCAGGCCTCGATCTCGGGGACGCCGGCGAGGCGTTCCGCGATGTCGTCGGGGGCGCTGGGGTCGAACGGTTTGACCGAGATGAACGCTGTGAGCGGCAGCCCGACGGCCTCGGGGTCGACCACCGCGGCATAGCCACGGATGACACCACGCTGCTCCAGCCGGCGCACGCGCTGGTGCACGGCCGACGTGGACAGGCCCGTGGCCTTGCCCAGGTCTGTGTAGCTCATCCGCCCGTCGACGACGAGCAGCTGCACGATCTGACGGTCCAGCTCCTCCATGCCGCCAAAACCTACAGGGCGCCTGATCTCCTGGGACACCTCGGAGGCGCAGGTCATTCCCCGCGGGGCGGAAAACGTACCGGGACGGGCATCTGCGCGCGGCATGTGACCAACACCACACACCCGGTGTGGGCTCCGTGATGTTCTCGTGATTACCGCCGGGACCGGACGGGAAGTGCTTGCTGTGGCCGGGACCGCAGTGCCGTCACGGCCCAGTCTTAGGGGGAGAAACCCATGCAGAGTGTCAGCCACCCTGATCGTTCCGCGTCCGCACGGCAGCAGCCGCTCCTCGAGCCCGAGCCGGAGGGCGTCGAACCCGACGACCTCTTCGACGAGGAACTGGACGCCTACGACACCTTCGAGATGTACCGGGTGATCTGCCCGGACTGCGCGCAGCCGATCGCGTTGCTGGCGGACGAGGAGGTCCTGCCGGAGCACGCGCTGTGCGCCTCGCCGTGGAACCCGTTCGGGCTGACGGTGTGCGCGGGCACGGGCCGTGCGGCGGCCGATGCCCGCCCGGCGGACGAGTCCTGCGAACCCCAGGAGCAGGACACCGCCCTGCTGCTGACGCTCCCCCAGGGTCTGGACTGGCGGACGCAGCCCTTCTCGCACGTCGGGGGCCCGGGCTCGCGCCCGATGCGCGTACCGGCGATGCGCCGCGAGGCCGCCTGACGCACCCGGCTCCGGCCCGCCTCCCTCCCCGTACCCGTACCGGACCGCGCGCGGCGCGCGGGCTGTCGTGGTGCGGGGAGCGGCGTGCTGGGGGCCGGCCGGGACGGCGGCTCCGCGGCGTAGGCCCGGCGACGGGCGGGAGGCGGTCCTAGGTGTGCTGTCCGGAGAGGTTGGTGACGCGGCTGGCTGGGGTGTGGCCGCCGATGCCGGTGTGGGGTCGGTGGTAGTTGTACCAGTCCAGC
>NZ_JBIBVY010000035.1:0-52063 GCF_043080665.1 Streptomyces sp. NPDC014991 | reverse complement strand
TCGCGACCCGCTACGACAAGACCGCCGAGTCCTACCAGGCAGCCGTCGCCCTCGCATCGCTCCTGATGTGGGCGTGACAATTGAAGACAACCCCTCGGGCGCGGTCCGCCACGAGGGCAAGCGGACGGCCGGCGGACGCGTCACCGACACCCTTGTCGTCGATCTCGCGCGCGTGGAGGGCGCCATCGAACGCATCGTCCTCGCCGCCTCCACGGACAGCGGGACGTTCGGGCAGGTCCCCGGCCTCTACATCGAGGTCACCGACGCGACCTCCGGCCAGGTCGTCGCCCGCTTCGACACCCCCGGCGCGACCGTGGAGACGGCCTTCGTGCTCGGTGAGCTCTACCGCCGCCAGGGTGGCTGGAAGTTCCGTGCCGTCGGCCAGGGTTACGGCAGCGGACTCGAGGGCCTGGCAACGGACTTCGGCATCACCGTGGACGAGCCGCAGCACGCCGCGCCGGCGACGGCCCCGGCTCCGACGACGGCCCCCCTGGCCCCGCCGCCCCCTCCCGCTCCGGCGCCCGCGACCATGCCGCCGCCCGCTGCTCCACCCGCTGCTCCCCCCGCGCCCGCCGCCCAGCCGGTCCGCCTGTCCAAGGTCACCCTCACCAAGGCGGCCCCTTCCGTCTCGCTGGCCAAGCAGGGCGGCAGCTCCGGAACCCTGCGGGTGAACCTCAACTGGCAGGTGCGCAAACAGTCCCCGGGCCGCATCGGCCGGTGGGGCGGCGGCCCGAACCTCGACCTCGACCTGGGCGCCCTGTACGAACTCGCCGACGGCCGCAAGGGAGTCGTCCAGGCCCTCGGCAACGCCTTCGGCTCGCTCCACCGGCCGCCGTACATCCACCTCGACGCCGACGACCGCACCGGAGCCATGGCGAGTGGCGAGAACCTCTCCGTCAACCTCGACCACACGCGGGACTTCCGGCGGGTCCTCGTCTTCGTCACCATCTACGAAGGCGCCAGGTCATTCGCCGACCTGCACGCCACCGTCACCCTCCAGCCGCAGTACGGCGCCCCCGTCGAGTTCTCCCTGGACGAGTGCACCGTCCCCTCCCCGGTGTGCGCGCTCGCCCTGATCACCAACACCGGCGGCGACCTCGTCGTCCAGCGCGAGGCGCGGTACCTGGTGCCGGAGCGCGGCGTGAGCCCGCAGCGGACCATGGACCAGGCCTACGGGTGGGGCATGAACTGGACGCCGGGCCGCAAGTGAGCGGGCTCAGCCCTCGTCGGGCACGGCGTCCGGGCGGACGTAGGTGCGGCCCTTCCAGGCCGCTCCGCGCCCGCGGTGGTGCCGCACCGCGGAGTCGACCGTCATCAGCAGGTACAGGAACGCGGTGAACGGCAGCAGCGGAGCGAGCCACAGCGGCTGCCGGTAGTAGCGCAGCATCGGCACGTACGTGCCCGCCATCACCGCCCACGCCAGCCCGCCCGTGGCCGCCGTCGCCGTACTGCCGCCCGCCACGCCCGCGACGACCGCGGCGGGCGGCACCAGGTACACCAGGGCGAGTCCGGCGACCGTACCGAGGAGCAGCAGCGGGCGGTGCCGCAGCTGGGCGTAGGCACTGCGCGCGACCATCCGCCACAGGTCGTGCAGCCGCGGATAGGGGCGCACGCTGTCCACCCGGTCGGCCAGCCCCAGCCACACACGGCCACCGGCGTGCTTCACCGCGCGCGCGAGCGCGACGTCGTCGATGACGGCATGCCGGATCGCGTCCGGGACGCGGGCCTCGTCCACCGTGCCCGCCCGGAGCAGGACACAGCCGCCCGCCGCCGCGGCCGTACGCGATCCCTCCCGGCCGATCCACCGGAAGGGGTACAGCTGGGCGAAGAAGTAGACGAACGCCGGGACCACGAGCCGCTCCCACGCACTCTCCACCCGCAGCCTCGCCATCTGCGACACCACGTCGAAGCCGCCGGTCCGGGCCGCCGCGACCAGCTCGCGCAGGCTGTCGGGGGCGTGCGCGATGTCCGCGTCCGTCAGCAGCAGATAAGCGGGCTCACGCGCGCGTGCCAGCCCGATGCCGTACCGCAGCGCCCACAGCTTGCCCGTCCAGCCGGCCGGCGGCTCACCGGGCGACCCGACGGTCAGCGGCAGTCCGCCGTGCCGCCGGGACAGTTCGCGGGCGAGGTCTCCGGTGCCGTCCGTGCTCCCGTCGTCCACCAGGAAGACCTCGGCCCGCCCCGGATAGTCCTGCGCCAGCAGGGACGGCAGGGCGGCGGGCAGCACCTCGGCCTCGTCGCGGGCCGGTACGACCACACAGACCGGCGGCCACGCGTCCGGTTCCCGGCGCCGCGGCAACCGGACGTCCGTGCGCCAGAAGAAGCCCTGGCCGAGCAGCAGCCAGCACCAGGCGGCCAGCGACACGACGGTGATCCACAGGAAGGTGCTCACGGCCGCAGTCTGCCCCACCGGACAGGCTCACAAGAGCGCATCGTCTATCGTGGCCGGGTGAAGATCGCGCTCATGGACTCCGGAATCGGCCTGCTGGCGGCCACCGCAGCGGTACGGCGCCTGCGGCCCGACGCGGATCTCGTGCTCTCCCTGGACCCCGACGGCATGCCATGGGGACCGCGCACCCCCGAGGACCTCACCCGGCGCGCACTGGCCGTCGCCGAGGCCGCCGCGGCCCACCGGCCCGACGCGCTGATCATCGGCTGCAACACCGCCACGGTGCACGCCCTGCCGACGCTGCGGGCCCGTCTGGAGCCCGGCATACCGGTCATCGGCACGGTCCCGGCCATCAAGCCGGCCGCGGCCGGCGGCGGCCCCGTCGCGATCTGGGCGACCCCCGCCACCACGGGCAGCGCCTACCAGCGCGGACTCATCGAGGCGTTCGCCGGCGACGTCCGGGTGACCGAGGTGCCCTGCTGGGGTCTCGCCGAGGCCGTCGAACGGGCGGACGAGACGGCCATCGACGCTGCCGTCGCCGCGGCAGCCCGGCTCACCCCCGACGATGTGACGACCGTCGTCCTTGGCTGCACCCATTACGAACTGGTGGCGGAACGTATCCGCACCTCCCTCCAGCGGCCCGTCGCCGCCCCGCTCGTCCTGCACGGCTCCGCCGGCGCGGTGGCCGCCCAGGCCCTGCGTCGTCTCGGTGAGGAGCCCGCGCCCGAGGCGTCCGCCGACGGCACTCTCACGGTCCTGCTGAGCGGCCGGCAGAGCGACCGGCTGCCCACGTCCGCGCTGCACTACGCCGAAGGGCGACTGCTGCCGCCCGTCGGCGCGGTCGCCGACCACAGGTGACACGCCCGGAGTGACGCCCGCCCCCGGCGGCCGACGCCCTGTCCGGGCCGTACGCATCTGTCACTGAGGCGTACGAATCCGTCTCCGGGCCGCGTGAGGCGGTCCGCGGGCCACACGAATCCGTCCCGGGGTGTGTGAAACAGCCTCCGGGCAGCGCCGAGGCCTGTGCGGTCGCGCCGAGGCCGGTGCGCATCGCACCTGAGCCCGGTGCGGGCCGCGCCGAGCGGTCACCCTCCGCGAGCGGGTACCACCTCAGCGAAACCTGAGTAACCTCGTGAACATGAGGGACCACCCCCACGCCGACGAGGGCCCCCAGCCCGACGTCTGGACCGGGCGCGCCACCAATCGCGTCCAGTGGCTGCTGGCGCTGGTCGGCGCCGCCTGCCTGGCACTCGGCATCGAGCTGGCTGTCGACTCGGCCTGGAACTCCGGCGTCGCCGCGCTCGCGATGTCCGTCGTGGGCTGCATCGCCGCCGGCCTGCTCGTCATCTTCGGCACGCTCGCCTTCGTGCACGTCGACCTCAAACTCGACAGGGAATGCCTGGAAGTGCGCTGCGGCCACATAGGGCTGCCGCGCCGCCGCATCCCGCTCTCCGCCGTGGCCGGCGCGGACTTCGCCGCCCTCGTCACCCCCCGGCAGTGGGGCGGCTGGGGATACCGCTGGCGCCCCGAGATGGGCACCGCGGTCGTCGTGCGCCGCGGCGAGGGCATCGTGCTGCGCCTGTGGGACGGCCACACGTTCACCATCACCGTGGACGACGCGGAATCAGCCGTACGGGTCATCAGGGACCGACTGCGGACGATCACACCGGGACCGGCTCGCTGACCCGTCCCGAGCGGGTCCGCCGAGCCGTACCGGGCCACGTCCGGGCCGTACGCGACCTTGCCGGGCTCCGTATTGCAAGGACGAACGGCCGGCACGCGGACTCACCCGGACGGGCGGTCGGCACGCGCAGGAAGCGGCGGCGGGCGCGGTGCCCGAACGGATCGCCCGCGGGCCGTTCAGAGCGGCGGCGTCGCCCCGGCGCCCGCCCACGGCCGGGCCGTCGCCCATCCCGCCAGCAGCCCCGCGCCCGCCGTCACCGCCGTGAAGCTCAGCGCGTTGCCCACCGAGGCGAGGGCGGCCAGCACCGTCAGGGTCACGGCCGCGGTCAGCGCGACCGGCGTGGAGCGAGGGGTGCGCCACAGCGCGTACAGCAGCCAGCAGAACACCGCGGCCAGCAGGAACAGTCCGACCGGACCCTGCTCCGCCGCCTGCTGGAGCGGAGCCGAGTGCGGTGTGCCGTCGGCCGACAGCAGCGGCGTCGGCCGGACCGAAGCTCCGAACCGGCCGGGACCGGCACCCAGGACGCCGTACCCGCCCGCCAGGTGCAGCGCGTCCCGCCACAGCCGCACCCGGTGCGGCGTCAACCGCTCCTCCAGCACCCCGGCGAGGCCGTCGGGCAGCGCGTCCGCGGCGACCGCCCACACCGTGCCCGCCACCAAGGCCGCCGCGACGGCGTACCCCACCAGCCACGCGCCCCGGCGGTGCGCCGAGCCCGCGGCCAGCGAACACGCCAGGACCACCGCGCCGGCCGCGCTTCCGGCCACCGACCCCAGCACGGCCCCGGCCGGCACGACCGTGCAGGCCAGCGCCCACAGCCCCAGCCGCCGTACCGGTACGGCCGTCGCCCAGGCCGCACAACACGCGGCCCCGGCGGCCAGCGCCAGGAGGGCGGCCGTGGCACCGGCGTGCCCGAGCGGGGCGGTGTACCAGGGACCGGGGGACAGCCCGGGCAGTGCCACCGCCAGCACGAGCCCGGCCACCGCGCCGGCGCAGGGCGCGGCCACCGGCAGCAGCGCCCCGGTGACCCGTCCCGTGGCGTAGCAGGCGGCCACGGCGAGTACCGCGAGCAGCGTGCCCTCGGGTCGCCCGTCGTGGGCCGCCGCGGTGATCAGCGACCACCCCGCGCAGGCTCCCAACAGGGCCATTCCCGTCCCGTCGGAAGCGCTTCTTCGTATGTCGCGGACGTCCACGCCGTACGTACCGGCCGCGGATCCCGTTCCCGTCGACCCCACCCCTCGCCCCTCGTACCCCGTCCCCGAGCTGTGGCAGGCCACGGCGGCGGGCCGGTCCGGCCGCGCCGCCGAGGCTGGGCACACCGTAACGGCTGAGAGGCGATTCGGGGACGAGTCCCCACAGAAACGCCGTGCAGCCCACCGGTCCCGTGCCGCCCTTCCGACCCGCACGGGCGGAGGCCACCGACCTCGGCCGGCGGCACGGTCGCGGGGCCGGCCGACCGGACCGCCATTGCGCGGCAGATGGCACCGACCAGCGACAACCGCCGGGTCACCGGCACCGAACCGCGCTGTCGGCGGTGATGTCGCCCGCCGTACACTCACCCGGGTGACCGTCACCGCAACTTCCGTGGACCAGCCGGACCAGCTCCAGCCGCAGCCCGCGCCCGGCGCGCGCGGCGGCCGGCTGCTGCGCCTGGTCCCGGCCGCCGCCTCCGCGCTCTGCGGGGTGCTGCTCTACGTCAGCTTCCCGCCGCGCACTCTGTGGTGGCTGGCCCTGCCCGCCTTCGCCGGCCTCGGCTGGGTGTTGCGCGGCCGGACCTGGAAGGCGGCCCTGGGGCTCGGCTACCTCTTCGGGCTCGGCTTCCTGCTGCCGCTGCTGGTGTGGACCGGTGTGGAGGTCGGGCCGGTGCCCTGGCTGGCCCTGGCCGCCGTGGAAGCGGTCTTCGTCGCCCTGGTCGCCGTGGGGGTCGCCGCCGTCTCCAGGCTGCCGGTCTGGCCGGTGTGGGCCGCCGCCATGTGGATCGCCGGCGAAGCGGTACGCGCGCGCGTGCCCTTCCGCGGCTTCCCCTGGGGCAAGATCGCGTTCGGTCAGGCGGACGGCGTCTTCCTGCCGCTCGCCGCGGTGGGCGGCAGCCCGGTGCTCGGGTTCGCGGTCGTACTGTGCGGATTCGGCCTGTACGAGGCGGGGCGGCTGATCGCCGAGCGGCCCCGGACCCGGGTCGTGCGGCGCGTCGCCGCGACCGCCGCGCTGCTGAGCGTCGCCGTACCTGTGGCCGGCGCGATCGCCGCCCGCGCGCTGGTGAGCGACAGCGCGGAGAAGGGCACGGCCACCGTGGCGGTCATCCAGGGCAACGTGCCGCGCTCCGGACTCGAGTTCAACGCCCAGCGGCGGGCCGTGCTCGACTACCACGCGCGCGAGACGCACAAGCTGGCCGTCGACGTCAGGGCCGGCAGGGCCGCGAGGCCTGACTTCGTCCTGTGGCCGGAGAACTCCTCCGACATCGATCCCTTCGAGTATCCCGACGCCGCCCTCGTCATCGAGCAGGCGGCGAAGGACATCGGCGTCCCCGTCTCCGTCGGCGGTGTGGTGGAGCGGGACGGCGAACTGCTCAACGAGCAGATCCTCTGGGACCCGGTCAAGGGCCCCACGCAGACCTACGACAAGCGGCAGATCCAGCCCTTCGGCGAGTACCTTCCGCTGCGCTCGTTCATCGGCGCGATCAACTCGAACTGGACCAGCATGGTCCACCAGGACATCAGCCCGGGCCGCAAGCCGGGCGTGTTCGACTTCGACGGCGTCAAGGTCGGCCTGGCCACCTGCTACGAGGCCGCCTTCGACTGGGCCGTACGGGACACGGTGACGCACGGCGCACAGATGATCTCCGTGCCGAGCAACAACGCCACCTTCGACCGCAGCGAGATGACCTACCAGCAGCTCGCCATGTCCCGCATCCGCGCCGTGGAGCACAGCCGCACGGTGACCGTGCCGGTGACCAGTGGGGTGAGTGCGATGATCATGCCGGATGGGCGGATCACTCAGAAGACCGGCATGTTCGTGCCCGCCTACCTCGTCCAGAAGGTACCGCTGCGCACCTCCACGACCCCCGCGACGAAGCTGGGCATCCTTCCGGAGATGGCGCTGGTGCTGGTCGCGGCGGGCGGGATCGGCTGGGCGGTCGGGTCCGGCCTGCGCGCCCGGCGCGCCGGCGCCGCGTAGCCGTACGGCCGTCGGAGGGCGGCCGGCACTCGCCGAACGGCCGCCGTACGACCACGACCGCCGGACACCGGCCGTACGGACCGTTACCAGGACCGCAGGTACGCCCCGGGGAGCGGGCAGGAGTGGCGGTGAGCGGGCAGGAGTGACCGGGGACGGGGGACCGGCCCCGCTGGGGTCGGCCCCACTAGGGTCGGATCATGGCTACTCCTGATTTCATCCGCACCCTACGGGCCTCCGCCGGTCAGCAACTGCTCTGGCTGCCCGGGGTCAGCGCGATCGTCTTCGACGACGAGGGCCGCGTGCTGCTCGGCCGGCGGACCGACACGCGCAAGTGGTCGGTGATCGGAGGCATCCCGGAGCCGGGTGAGCAGCCCGCCGCCTGTGCCGTGCGCGAGGTCTTCGAGGAGACGGCGGTGCACTGCGTCGCCGAACGGGTCGTGCTGGTCCAGGCACTGGAACCGGTCACCTACCCCAACGGCGACACCTGCCAGTACATGGACATCACCATTCGCTGCCGGGCGGTGGGCGGAGAGGCCCGCGTCAACGACGACGAGTCGCTGGACGTCGGCTGGTTCTCCGTGGACGCACTGCCCCCGCTCGACGAGTTCGGGCTCTTCCGGATCAAGCAGGCCATGTCCGACGCGCCCACATGGTTCGACCCTACGACTGTCGGTTGAAGTATGGGGCGTCGCCACATGTGGTGACCGTTGGGTTCCGCTTAGGGTCGGCACATGACCTCGCCCACCCCCCTGCCCGGCCCCGGCCCTCGTGTCCAGCCCCTCGCCCTCGACCTCGGCGGCCGTACCGCTCTGGTCACCGGTGCCGCCAGCGGCATCGGCCGCGCCTGCGCGCTGCGGCTCGCCGCCGCCGGGGCCGAGGTGCGCGCCGTCGACCGGGACGCCGCCGGCCTGGCCGAGCTGGCCGCACAGGCGGAACGGGCCGCCGGGCAGCGGGCCGGCGGCCTCGCGGGAACCGTCGTACCGCGGGTCGTGGACCTCACCGACCTGGACGCAGCCGAACGCGCCGCCGCCGGAACCGATGTGCTGGTCAACAACGCCGGGCTGCAACTCGTGCGCCCGATCGAGGAGTTCCCGCCCGAGGTGTTCCACACGGTGCTGACCGTGATGCTGGAGGCACCGTTCCGCCTCATCCGCGGCGCCCTCCCGCACATGTACGCGCAGGGCTGGGGCCGGGTCGTCAACGTGTCCTCCGTCCATGGTCTGCGTGCCTCGGCCTTCAAGTCCGCCTATGTGGCCGCCAAACATGGCCTAGAAGGACTGTCCAAGACGGCCGCGCTGGAAGGCGCTGCCCACGGAGTGACCTCCAACTGTGTCAATCCGGCCTATGTGCGCACCCCACTGGTCGAGAAGCAGATCGCCGACCAGGCCCAGGCGCACGGCATCCCCGAGGAGCGCGTGCTGTCCGAGGTCCTGCTGAAGGACAGCGCGGTACAGCGGCTCATCGAACCCGAAGAGGTCGCCGAGGCGGTGGCCTACCTGTGCAGCCCCCAGGCGTCCTTCGTCACCGGTACCTCCCTCGTCCTGGACGGCGGGTGGACAGCCCACTAACCAGCCCGGCCGCACCGGATCCGGCAGTTGTCCACAGGGCTGCCGGGCCGGGCGGCCGATACGGAATCCTGTGACCATGTCCCGCGAACACCTCCAGCCGGCACCCAGCGGCAGCGCCGAGGTCCCGTACCTCGACCTGCTGGCCCGCGACGCCTCCGCGGAGGCCTACGAGCAGCCCGTGCTGCTCGCCCGAGCCGAGGGCGAGCCGGCCGGCCGGATCGCCGCGCTCGAAGAGGCCAGACTGCTCGCCCTGCGCGTGCGCGCGGAACTGGAAGGGCGCCGGCGCCGCGAGGCGGAGCTGTCCGCGCTGTTCGAGACCGCCCACGACCTCGCCGGTCTCCGCGACCTGGACGCCGTCCTCCAGGCGATCGTGCAGCGCGCCCGCTCCCTGCTCGGCACCGACATCGCCTACCTGAGCCTCAACGACCCGGCACGCGGCGACACCTACATGCGGGTCACGGAGGGCTCCGTCTCCGCCCGCTTCCAGCAGCTGCGCCTCGGCATGGGGGAGGGGCTCGGCGGACTCGTCGCCCAGACCGCGCGGCCGTACGTCACCGACGACTACTTCCAGGACGACCGGTTCCAGCACACCCTCGCCATCGACGGCGGCGTCCGCGACGAGGGCCTGGTCGCCATCCTCGGCGTCCCCCTCATGCTGGGCCCGCACGTGATCGGTGTCCTCTTCGCCGCGGACCGGCGGGCCCGCATCTTCGAACGCGGGCAGATCGCCCTGCTCGGCTCCTTCGCCGCGCTCGCGGCAGCGGCCATCGACACCGCCAACCTGCTCACCGAGACCCGCTCGGCCCTGGCCGGGCTGGAGCGCGCCAACGAGATCATCCGGGACCGCAGCGCCGTCATAGAACGCGCCTCCGACGTGCACGACCGGCTCGCCGAACTCGTCCTGCGCGGCGGCGGGGTCCACGACGTGGCCGCGGCCGTCTCCCAGGTCCTCGACGGCACCGTGGAGTTCACCGAGGCGCAGACGGCACCGGCCGCGGCCCTGGAAGCATCCCGCGCCGAGGGCCACGCCGTACGGCACGGCAGCGACTGGATCGCCGCGGTGGCCGCCGGCGGCGAACTCCTCGGCGCGCTGGTCCTGCGCGGTCACCCCGGACTGGACCCGGTCGACCAACGCACCCTGGAACGGGCCGCGATGGTCACCTCGCTGCTCCTGCTCGCCCGCCGTTCCGCCGCCGAGGCCGAACAACGCGTGCGCGGCGAGCTGCTCGACGATCTGCTGGACGCGCGCGACCGGGACCCGCGCCTGCTGCGCGAACGCGCCAGCCGCCTCCACGCCGACCTCGACGCCACCCACGTCGTCCTCGCCGCCCGGCTCGACGGCCCGGCGGCCGACGCCGACGAGGAGGCCGCGGCACGTCGCCGGCTGTGGTCCGCCGCCTCCCACCTCGCCGCCACCCGGCACGGTCTGGCCGCCGCCCGTGACGGCGGCACCGTCCTGCTGATGCCCCTCGGCACCGGCGACACCGCCACCGAGGTCGCCCGCCGTGCCGCCCGCCAGCTGGGCACGGCCGTCCACCAGCCCGTCACGGTCGGTGCCTCGGCACCCGTCACCGCCCTCACCGCGCACCCCGAGACGGTGGCGGCCGCCTACGCCGAGGGCCGCCGCTGCCTGGACGCGCTGCACCTGCTGGGCCGGGCCGGTGACGGCGCGGCGGCCGAGGACTTCGGCTTCCTCGGCCTCCTCCTCGCGGGCGAACGGGACATCGCCGGCTTCGTCGACCGCACCATCGGCCCGGTGGTCTCGTACGACAGACGGCGCGGCACGGAACTGCTGCGCACCCTGGAGGCGTACTTCGCCGGCGGGACGAGCCCGGCCCGCACCAAGGACGCGCTGCACGTCCACGTGAACACGGTGGCGCAGCGGCTGGAGCGCGTGGGCCGCCTGCTCGGCGCGGACTGGCAGACCCCGGCCCGCGCCCTGGAAATCCAACTGGCGCTGAGACTGCACCGGTTGGCCACGCCGGGGCGGCCCTGACCGGCCTCCTCACGGAAGCCGGCCGGAGCCGTCCCGGGACGCCGTCCCGGTCAGACGGTAGGGGCCTGCGCGGCCGAGGCGGCCTTCGGAGCCTCCCCGCCCACACTCGCACCCTCGGCCTCCGTGAGGTCGCGGTGGCGTGTCTCCCGGGAGAGGGCCACCGCGACCAGGGTCAGTACGGCGGCGGCGATCACGTACAGGGCGATCGGAGTGGAACTGTCGTAGTCGGAGAGCAGCGCGGTCGCGATGAGGGGGGCCGGCGCACCGGCGGCGACCGAGGCGAACTGGGCGCCGATGGACGCACCCGAGTAACGCATCCGGGTGGCGAACATCTCGGCGAAGAACGCGGCCTGCGGTGCGTACATGGCCCCGTGCAGCACGAGTCCGACGGTCACGGCCAGCACCAGGTACCCGAACGACCCGGTGTCCACGAGTGCGAAGAACGGGAACGCCCACAGGCCGACACCGGCCGCGCCGAACAGGTAGACGGGCCGCCGTCCCACCCGGTCCGACAGCGCGCCCCAGGCCGGGATGACGGCGAAGTGCACGGCGGAGGCGACGAGTACGGCGTTGAGCGCGGTCTGCTTCGAGACGCCGGCCGAGGTGGTGGCGTAGACGAGGATGAACGCGGTGATGACGTAGTAGCTGATGTTCTCCGCCATCCGCGCACCCATCGCCACGAGCACGTCCCGCCAGTGGTGGCGCAGCACGGCGACGAGCGGCAGCGTCTCCGTCCCGCCGTCCTTCCGGGCCTCGGCCCGCTCCAGTGCCTGCTTGAAGACGGGGGATTCGTCGACAGACAACCGGATCCACAGACCGACGACGACGAGCACGCCGGAGAGCAGGAACGGGATGCGCCAGCCCCAGGTGCCGAAGGCGTCGTCGGACAGCACGGCGGTCAGCAGTGACAGCACACCGGTGGCCAGCAGCTGCCCCGCCGGGGCACCGGTCTGCGGCCACGAGGCCCAGAAACCGCGCCGCCGCGCGTCCCCGTGCTCCGACACCAGCAGCACGGCGCCGCCCCACTCACCACCGAGCGCGAACCCCTGTACCAGCCTCAGCGCGGTGAGCAGCACGGGCGCGGCGCTGCCGACGGTCGCGTGGGTCGGCAGCAGCCCGATGGCGAACGTCGCCCCGCCCATCAGCACCAGACTGAGCACCAGCAGCTTCTTCCGGCCCAGCCGGTCACCGTAGTGCCCGAACACGAGCGCCCCCAGCGGACGCGCCGCGAACCCGACGGCGTACGTCAGGAACGACAACAGCGTCCCGACCAGCGGATCGGAGTCCGGGAAGAACACCTTGTTGAACACCAGCGCGGCGGCGGATCCGTAGAGAAAGAAGTCGTACCACTCGATGGTGGTGCCGATGAGGGACGCGGCGACGATGCGCTTGAGACTGGACGGAGCTGGTGGAGCGGTTGCGGGCGACGACATCGGCACCACTTCCTGGGGTGTGACGGGGACGTTTGCGTGTCGCCACACCGTAGGAATCCGCAGGTCAGACGCACATGTGGCGGGGCAACATAGTTCGGGGGTCGGCTATGCGTGCGGCCACCATGCCGGCTCGTGGAAAGACGGTTCAGGGAACCGATGGTGGTCGAAACGGGTGCCGTCCGGGACGCGTAGTTCAGGGTGCATTTGGCTTGGGGGTGGGTTCTCGCTCGCCGGGCCGCGCTTTAGGCTGCGACCGCTCCGGAGTCTGGTGATCATTTGGAGGGTGTGCAGGATGAACCGAGCTCTCATGACCGCATTGGCGGCAGCAGCGTTGGTCGTGTCCGGGGGCAGCACCACCGCCTCCGCTCACGATGCCCCGCCGCGAACCACGCACGGTCCTTGCCAGTACACCCGGACCCCGGACGAGCCGGCGGCGCGGTGGGTTCCCCTGCCGCCCGACCCGCGGCACACCCCCAGTCACGGCACGGTCGGTATGGCTGTCCGGACCAGCCAGGGCCCGCTCCCACTGAGTCTGGACCGGGCGAAGGCGCCGTGCACGGTCCAGAGCTTCGTGCACCTGGCGCGGCACCGATTCTACGACCGTACGGTGTGCCATCGGCTGACGGCGTATCCGACGCTGAAGGTCCTGCAGTGTGGCGACCCGACCGGCACCGGCGAGGGTGGGCCGGGTTACGAGTACAAGGACGAGCTGCCGGTGGACCTGCCGCCGGCACCGAGCGATCCGACCGGCGTCCGTCGCCTTTACGGGCGCGGTTTGCTGGCGATGGCCAACGCCGGGCCGAACACGAACGGTTCGCAGTTCTTCGTCGTCTACGGCGACTCCGCGCTGCGACCCAACTACACGGTGTTCGGCACCGTCGGTGCAGCCGGCCTGAAGACGCTCGACAAGATCGCTGCTGGTGGTATCGAGCCGACTACGCAGGACCCGGCGCCCCTCGACGGCACGCCCGTGCTGCGGACCGAGCTGCACAACGTCCGGCCGTCGTGGCGGCCCTGATGAACTACGGTGCCGTCACCGTGGGTCCAGCGTGTCTGGTCTCACGGTGACGTGAAGGAGCCGTTGCCGACGTCCGCGCTGGGAGTTGGTTCACATGTAGGCCAGGCCGCCGCCGTTCGAGTCGATGACCACTTGCCCTCCTAGGATCTTCGTGGTGCGACTTCTGGGAGTGGAATAGGGTGCGGGCCCTACGCCGCCGAGGACTGGTTCATGTGGCCGGCACGGCGGCGCCCGCTGCGGCGCGAGCGTGGTTCGGCGAAACGCGGAGGACGTCGTACGGCGAGCGCCGAGCGGCGGGTCGCGGGCCGCCTCCGTTCGCGACGTCGTGCAGGACCGGTGGCGCGATCAGGCCTCGGCCACCGGCGTCACGGCCCGCGACGAATGTGTCAGGAGGTCTTCCGAAGCCGCCGAGGCGGCCGATACCCGCATCGACGTCGAGCTGACGGTTCAGGACGGCACGCTGGACGTCTGGCTCGGCCTCGACAGGGTGGACGTCCGGGCGGCTTGCGACGATTTCGCCCGCCTGCTGCCGCACACCCTCCCGTACACCGACGGCCTGGTCGGTGACGACCATGTACTGCTGCGCCTGCACGGCGATCTCGATACAGATCCCCTTCATCCCTTGGCCGCCGCAGGCATGGATGCCTGGGCCCGGCCGACGCCGGGACGGCGAAAACTTGGTATGCGGAGCCGACGGGACCAGGTAACGTCTTGCTCATGTTCTTCCAGACGCCGATTTACGAGTGAGAGCGTGATGGGCTCCTGCTGACGTCCTTCGACGTCGCCGTGTCCGTCCCCCACCGATGAATCCGTAGATCACTTCACAACATTCCGGGAGAACCCGTGAGCAAGAACATCAACAACCCCGTGGGCATGGGCGGCGGCCAGCGCAAGAAGCTGTCCCGCGCCGAACGGCGAAACAACGGTCCGCACCGCAACCTCGACCGCCAGGGTGCCGCCGACCAGAAGACGGAGCTGGTGCGCAAGATGCGCGAGAAGGCAGGCACAGCCGAGGGCGCCGGGCAGACGGGCGACAACACCGCACAGAGCTGACGCACCGCCACCGCAGGGCGGCACCGCACGGAGCAGGGCCCGGACCGCGACACGTGGTCCGGGCCCTGCTGACGTACCGGGCGCGGCCTGCCCCGCTCAGCTCTCGGCCGAGCACCCGTGTCTCAGCCGACCAACCGGGGCAGCCGCAGATCCAGGAGCCACGTCACCGCCACCACCCCGAGCTGCACCAGCAGCGACGCCACCAGCGCGTTCCCCGCGCCCAGCCGTGACGGCCCCAGCTTCAAGGGCGCCTATATCGGCCTCGGGGAACATCGGTACAGCGGTTAACGCTAAGCCGGTGCTCATGGTCCCTACCACAGGCCCGGCGGCAAGGTTCGGTAGAAGATCCCTGAGCGGCTGCAGGCGCCGATAGCGTCGCGTTCATGCCAGTAAGTTCCTGACCGATGAGCAGGCGGCGTCGTACGGCAAATTCAACGAGGAGCCGACCCGGCCGGAGTTGGAGCGGTTCTTTTTCTTGGACGACGAGGATCGCAAGCTGATCGCGAAGCGGCGTGGGGACCACAGTCGGCTCGGGTTCGCTCTCCGGATGTGCACCGTGCGTTACATCGGCCGGTTCCTCCCGGACGACCCGCTGGACGTGCCGTGGGTCGTGGTCGAGCACCTGGCCGCGCAGCTCGGCATCGAGGATGTCTCGTGCGGTGAAGCGGTACACCGAGCGCAAGCCGACGGCGTACGAGCACGCATGGGAGATCCGGGACGCCTACGAGTACCGCGAGTACGAGGACGCGGAGTGGTCGCGCCGGTTCCGTACCTTCCTGCACGGGCGGGCGTGGACGCACGCCGAAGGGCCGGTGGCGCTGTTCAACCAGGCGGTGGGCTGGCTGCGCCGTCACCGGGTACTGCTGCCCGGGGTGAGCGTGCTGGCCCGGCAGGTGTCGGAGGCCAGGAAGGTCGCCGAGAAGCGGCTGCACGCCACGGTCGCAGGAGCCGCCCGCCGCGCCGACCCGGCGCTGCCCGGCGAGTCGGTGGCGACGCTCAAGACGCCGGAGGGCTCGCGGTTCTCGGAGCTGGAGCGGCTGCGCCGGCCGCCGACGCGGACGACCGGGACGGCGTTCGCCCGCGCGCTGGAACGCGTGGACGAGATCGGCGCGTACCGGCTGGGGCGGCTGAGGCTGTCGCAGATCCCGCCGAACCGGATGGCGGCGCTGGCCCGGTACGCGCTGGGGTCGAAGGCGCCGCTGCTGGAGCGGGCGGCGGAGCCGAAGCGCACGGCGATGCTCACCGCGGTGATGCGGCACCTGGAGGCGAAGGCGATCGACGAGGCCCTGGACCTGTTCCAGGTCCTCATGGCCACCCGGCTGCTGAACACGGCGAAGCGGAAGACGGAGAAGGAACGGCTGTCGACGCTGCCGCAGCTGGAGAAGGCGTCGCGCACGCTCGCGCGGGCGGCGAAGGTGCTGTTCGAAGAACTGGAGCTGGTCGAGGAGCACGGCGGATCTGGACGTGGCCGCGCTGTGGGTGGCTCTGGAGGAGGTCGCCCCACGCGCCGCCGTGATGAGCGCCGCGGCCACCGTGGTGACCCTGGTGCCTGAGGACGAGAACACGACCGACGTCGCGATGCGGGCCGCGCTGGCGACCCGGTACGCCACGGTGCGCCCGTTCCTCGCTCTGCTGGGCGAGTCGAAGGCGCTGGACGCGGCGAGCGCCGGGAAGCGGGTCCTGGCCGGGGTGCGCGGGCTGCCGGCGCTGGCGCGACGCAAGGTGGGGGTCAAGCCTCTGCTGCCGCCCGAGGTGGACGACAAGCTCGTGCCGCCCGCGTGGCGCAAGGCGGTGTACGCCAACCCCGACCTGCCGCAGGGCGCGGTGGACCGGGACGCGTACGTGGTGTGCGTGCTGGAGCAGCTGCACCGGGCCCTGAACAACCGCGACGTCTTCGCCTCGCCCTCACACCGCTGGTCCAACCCGCGGGCCCGCCTGGGACGCGGTCGAGGAGGACGTGCTGCGCGGCCTGGACGCCGGATGGAAGCAGCTCGCCGAACGACTGGAAGAGGCGGGGCCAGCGGCGAAGGTCTCCATCGAGGTGCAGGACGACGGGCGAGTGAAGCTGAACGTCGACAAGCTCGGCGCGCTCGGCGAGCCGAAGTCCCTGACCTGGCTGCGCAAGCGGGTCGAGAAGATGCTCCCGAAGTTCGACCTGCCGGACCTGCTGTTCGAGGTTCACGCCTGGACCGGCTTCCTCAACGCCTTCGTCCATCTCGGCGACGGCACCACCCGGATGAAGGACCTGTCCACCTCGGTGGTCGCGCTGCTGGTGTCGGAGGCGTGCAGCATCGGTCTGGCGCCGGTGGCAGATCCCGGCTACGAGGCACTGACCCGGGCCCGGCTCGTGCACGTCGACCAGTACTACCTACGGGCTGACACGATCGCCGCGGCTGATCGAGGCCCAGGCCGCCGTGCCCATCGTGAAGTTCTGGGGCGAGGGGCTGCTTGCCTCGGTGGATGGGCTGCGGTTCGTCGTCCCTGTGCGGACCGTGAGCGCGGCGCCGTCGCCGAAGTACTTCGGCTTCAAGCGGGGCATCACCTGGCTCAACGCGGTCAATGACCAGGTCGCAGGCATCGGGCAGATGGTGGTATCGGGCACCCCGCGCGACTCCCTGCACATCCTGGACGCGCTGCTGAACCTGGACGGCGGGGTGAAGCCGGAGATGGTGGCCACGGACAACGCCTCATACTCCGACATGGTGTTTGGCCTGTTCAAGATTCTCGGCTACAACTTCAGTCCGCGGTTCCGCGACCTGGACGACCAGCGGTTCTGGCGGGCCACCATGCCCGGCGTCGAGACGGGCACGTACGGCGCGGTGGAGGACCTGGCGCGCAACCGCGTGAACCTGCACAAGGTGATCACGCACTGGCCGGACATGCTGAAGGTCGCCGGTTCCCTGGTCACCAACCAGGTCCGCGCCTACGACCCACTGCGCATGTTCGGGCGTGAGGGGCGCCCGACTCCGCTGGGTGCGGCGTTCGCCGAGTACGGGCGGATCGCCAGGACCGAGCACCTGCTGCGTGTGGTCGACCCGGTCGACGACACCTACCGGCGGCGGATGAACCGGCAGCTCACCGTGCAGGAATCCCGCCACAAGCCGGCCCGGGACGTGTGCCACGGCAAACGCGGCACCATCCACCAGGCGTACCGCGACGGGATGGAGGACCAACTCGGCGCGCTCGGCCTGGTCCTCAACGCCATCGTGCTCTGGACCACCCGCTACATCGACGCCGCCGTCGCCCAGCTGAAGGCCGAGGGCCACGAGATCCGTGACGAGGACATCGCCCGGCTCTCCCCGCTCAAGCACCGCAACCTGAACCTGCTCGGCCGCTACAGCTTCACCGCCAGCGTCCCAGCCGCCGGCGCCCTGCGTCCGCTGCGCGACCCGGATGCGCCCGAGCTGGACGAGGACGAAGAGGGCGAGGAGTGAGCACGAGGGCGCTGCGTCCCGGTCGGCGCTCAACCTGATGCGTACCTACATCATGGTTGGCATCGACCCGCTGGCTGGGGAGGCTGGACCGCTTGCCCAGAGTTGGCCGGGCCAGCGGCGAGGACCGTGTCGAGTATGCCTCGCGACGTCTGCAGGTCCTTGATCGCGTGGGTGATGCGCTCGCGCTCGCGGCGTAGCTCCGCCACCACGTCGGAGCACACCGGCGCGAGGGCCGAGCCGTCATCACGGACGCACGGGAGGACCTGGGCGATGGTTGTGGTCGGAAGTCCGGCGGCGAGCAGGGTGCGGATGCGCCGGACGGTGTCCACGTCCGTGTCGGTGTAGACCCGATAGCCGCTCGGCAGCCTCGTCGGCGCCAGCAGGCCCTGCTCCTCGTAGTAGCGCAGCAGCCGCTCGCTGACCCCGGTCCGGCGGACCATCTCCCCGATGCGCATGTGATCTGCACCTCACCGCATTGACTCTCACAGCGATGTGAGACTTTAGCGTTCCGGTCATGAATACCAGCACCGCGCCCCTGGAGACCGAGACCACCGTCCCCTCAGTACGGCACTGCGGCGCCGCCCTGGCGGTCCTGACCGCCTGTGTATTCGTCGTGGGCACTGCCGAGTGGGTCATGGTCGGGCTGCTGCCGGAGCTGTCGGCCGACTGGCACCGTCCGCTGCCGACGGTAGGTTCCTTGGTGACGTGGTACGCCCTGGTCGTCACGGTCGCCGGGCCGCTGGTGACGGTGGGGATGCTGCGGCTGGCGCGGCGCCACGCACTGCTGGTGCTGCTGGGCGTGTTCGTCGCCGGCAACCTCGCCGCGGCCCTGGCAGGCAGCTTCAACGCCCTGGTGGCGGCCCGGATGCTGACCGCGCTCACCCACAGCACCGCCTTCGCCACGGCGATGGTGATCGCCGTGGCCATGATGCCGGCGGCCCGCCGTGGGCGCGCCATCGCCGTCGTGACGGCCGGCTGGAATCTGGCAACGGTCCTCGGTGCACCGCTGGGCACCTGGATCGGTGACCACTACGGCTGGCGCATCACCTTCTGGGCCATCACGGCTCTCGCCGCTCTCGTCCTTTGCAGCGTGACTGTGCTCGTCAAGCCACCCGCTCTGCGCGAAATCCCTCGCCCTCTGGACGAGGTGCGGGGCCTGCTCCGGCCCCGGGTAGGACTGGTGCTGACGATCATCGCGGTCGCCCAGGCCGCGCTGTTCACCGCCTACACCTACATCGCGCCTCTCCTGCAGCAGGTCAGCGACTTCACCGCGTCCGCCGTCACCACCCTGCTCGCTCTGTTCGGGCTGGGCGCGGTAGCCGGCAATGTCCTCGGCGGCCGCCTGGCCGACCGCGCCCCGTGGGCCGGACTGTGCTCGCTGCTGGTCGCCCTGGCCGGTGTGCTCGCCGCCTTTAGCTTCACCAGCCGCATCCAGTGGACGTCGGCCTTCACCGTGCTCGTCCTCGGTGTGGTTGCCGCCGCCCTCATCCCACTGCTGCAGGAGAGGGCTCTGGCCGCCGCACCCGCAGCGCCCACCCTGGTCACCGCGATCAGCGCCTCCGCGTTCAACCTCGGCGTCGCCGGCGGCTCCCAGCTCGGCGGATATGCCCTCACGACCGGCCTGTCCCTCACCGATCTTCCCTGGACCGGCGCCCTGCTCGCCGCTGGCGCCGTGCTCATCGCGGCCGTCACTGCCCAGAACCATCACACCCGCCAGCAGTGATCACCTACTGCCGTACATCCGAAGGAGACACGAAGATGTCCGTTCCCCTGCCCGCCTCCAGGCTCGGCCGCATTGTCCGCGGCACCGGCCCCGGTCTGCTTCTCGCCCACGGCGCCGGCGGCGGCATCGACGCCAACTACGGCCCCATCATGGACACCCTGACCGCCGAGCACACCGTGATCGGCCCGGACTATCCCGGCAGCGGCCGCACCGAACGCTCCGAAGAACCACTCACCCTCGACGGCCTCGCCGACGAACTGGTCGCCACCGCCGTCGAAGAAGGCATGAACACCTTTGCCATTGCCGGGTACTCGCTGGGCAGTCCGGTCGCCATCCGGGCCGCGACCCGCCACCCCGACCGCGTCACCGCCCTGGTCCTCACCGCCGGCTTCGCCCATCCCAACCCGCGCTTCCTGCTCGCTGCCAAGCTGTGGCGTGACCTACTCCGCGCCGGGGATCTGGAGCAGCTGGCCGCCTACGTCTCATTGATCGGTCTCAGCGCACCTGCTCTGGAGGCCATCGGTCAGGACGACCTCGACACCGCCCTCAGGACCACCGCAGCCACCATCCCGCCCGGCACGCCGGAGCACATCGACCTGATCATCGACCACGTCGATGTCCGCGCCGACCTCGCCACGCTGACCGTGCCGACCCTCGTCATCTCCACCACGCTCGACCAGCTCGTCACCCCGCAGCACCACCGGCAGCTCGCCGATGCCATCCCGGGAGCACGCTACGCCGAGGTCGCAGCCGGCCACCTGCCGTTCGTCGAGCAGCCTGCAGAATGGGGCGTCCTCATCCGCGACTTCCTTCGCGACTGTCACACCTGACGGCCGCCGGGCAGCCTGCCGGCGACCTCCTCGGTGACGTCGTCGGCAGGCTGGCTGTCCTCAAAGGATCGTTTGACGACAGGCCGCCGGAGCGTCCGATGAACCCGTGCAATCGGCGGGTTCGAGGCGGCGCGAATCCAATCAGATCCGATGGCGATTGCTGACAGGCGTTGACGACAGATAGGGACCATTCCTCCATACGGAAGAGGCCCTCGGTGGCGAACCTGGTCTACAAGCGGGTCTCGACGGACCAGCAGTCCACCGCCCGGCAGAACCTCGTCCTGGACGAGGCTGGCATCGAGGACCCGATCGTCTTCGAGGAGGATGGCGGCACCTCGAGCCGCCTCCACCCGCTCCAGCGCCCGAAGTTCCGCGAGCTGCTGACCTACGCACGGCCAGGTGACACCGTGCACATCTCCGAGATGTTCCGCCTCGTCCGCGGCACCGGCCACATCCTCGACGTACTCGACGTCCTCCACCGCGACCGCCTCGCCCTGCGCATCCACGACGGCGCCTTCTCCGCCATGGCCCTCACCGCCCGCCACCCCCGCACCGGCGAGCTGCTGTCCACCGTGAAGTTCATGGTGCGGACCCTCGCCGCCGCCGGCGAACTCCAGCGCGACCTCCGGCGCGAGCTGACCTACGACGGACTGCGCGCCGCCGAGACCAAGGGCAGCAAGGGGACGTCGCCCCGCCTTGGCGGCCGCGAAGACCGCCGACGTGCGCGCCGCGTACCTGGAAGGCCGGTCCATCGCCGCCCTCGCCCGTGACCACGGCGTCAGCCGCGGTGCGATCCGCACGGCTGTCGCCGACCTTCTGCCCGACCGCATCGCCACCGAGAAGGTGCCGAGGCGGCACGCGTGGTGGACCGGGACGGCGCGGTGCTGCTCGACATCCCCGACGACGGCGGGGCGGGCCGCCCCGAGGTGCTCCGCGGCGACCTGCGCCGGATCCTGCTCGACTCCCTGCCCGACGGATCGGTCCAGTGGGGACACAAGGTCACCGGTGTCCGGTCCCTCGGCGAAGGCCGACACGAACTGACTTTCGCCGACGGCTCGACCGTCACCAGCGGTCTTCTCGTCGGTGCCGACGGAGCGTGGTCGAAGGTCAGGCCGCTGCTCTCCGACGCCGAGCCGGAATACGTGGGCACGACGTTCGTCGAGACCTACCTCTACGACGTCGACAGGCGGCACCCGGCGACGGCCGAGGTCGTGGGCAGGGGCGCCATGTACGCACTCGCTCCGGGAAGGGGGATCGTCGCGCACCGCGAGGCGGGGGACGTCCTTCACACCTACGTCGAGCTGAACCGCTCGGCCGACTGGATCGCCGGCATCGACTTCACCGACGCCGCCGCGGCGAGCGCACGGATCGCGGCCGAGTTCGACGGGTGGGCTCCGCACCTCACCGCGCTGATCACCGACGGCGAGACCGCTCCGGTCGCGCGCATGATCCACACGCTGCCGGACGGACATCGGTGGGACCACGTGCCAGGGGTGACGCTCCTCGGTGACGCCGCCCACCTGATGCCGCCGTCCGGTGACGGCGCGAACCTGGCGATGTTCGACGGTGCCGAGCTCGGCAAGGCGATCGCCGCCCACGCCGACGACGTCGAAGCGGCACTCACCGCCTACGAAGAGGCCCTGTTCCCGCGCAGTGAGACCTTCTACGCGGACGCGCGCGAAATACTGGACCTCTGCCTCGGCGACCGCGCGCCCTTCGGCTTCATCGACTTCTTCGGTGGTGACCGGCAAACGCGGTAGCGGCGGGCTTCGGTCCAGGGGCGCGCCTGCAAGCCGCTCGGGTCGTCCGCAGGGGCGGAGGGGGCCGCCAGGGTCGGGACGCTCGCCTTGGAGGGGGTGCGGGGTGCCATCACTGCGCATCCGACACGCATCCGACAAGCAGCTCCGGACCACCGGCCGACCCCGTTGCCGGTTGTGAGTCGGCACGTTCGGATGCCGCTGTCGGTTCGGTGCCGGCTTCCCGCCCGAGTGTGCGGTGGGACGGCAGGTCTCGGCCCGGATCGGACGACTCGTCATACCGTTCGGCGGTGGTGCCGATGAGGCTCGCGGCGACCGATGTGGGGGAGTGTCGTCCGGGACGCGTAGTTCGCTCCGGTGTGGTGGCGCGGGGCTGGCCCCCGTGCCGCTTCGGTGCTGACGAGGCCGTCTGCTGCGACTGAGCGCAGGCCGGCGCCCTTTGGCCCTGGTGCCGACCCCCCGGTGCCGGGCGGCCGTTTCTGACTGGCGGTGAGTCAGGCGGTTCGTGCCGATTCGCTACGAAGATACCTGTCTCGGTGATGTGTGCCGTATCACTCCTCTAGAGGTCGTCCAAGTTGTCTTAGTCACAGCGGATATGTCCCTTTGGCGTCCATGCTGGGCGGGGACGGCGGCTCCCGAAGTGGAGCCCCTCGGCATGGGCGGGAGCTTCCGAAGTGGCCCATGCCGCAGCTCCCGTGACGTTCCCCTCGCTACCCCTGGAAAGGTGCCCCTCATGGCCGCTTACCTCTGTCCTCCTGCCGTGATACACGGCGAGCACGCCGTGGAGACCAGCCAGATCGTGGCGGAGGTGCGCGACCGGCACCCGCACGCGGCGTGGGCTCCGCGGATCGACGGCATCGCGGCCGGCACGGGCATCGAGACCCGTGGGTGGATGCTGCCGCTGGAGACCGCCGTCGCGCCCGGTGACGGCAGCGGCCTGCGGGCCGTCGGCATCGGGCCGGCCCAAGAGGCGCTGGCCCGCGACGGGTTCACCGAGCAGGACGCGCACCGCGTGATCGCCGCCCTGGAGGCGATACCCGCGCCGCAGACCGTCCAGGAACGCACCGCGCCGGCCTGGGAGGCCGTGCAGTCCTACGGGGAGCGTGCGGCGCGCGGGGCCCTGCAGATCGCGGGGCTGGACGCCGCAGACGTCGACTGCCTGATCACCAGTCACTCCACCACCCCGGCGCTGCCGGGACTGGACATCGCCCTCGCCAACAGGCTCCCGCTCCGCAAGGACGTGATGCTGCTGCCGGCCACGCAGTGGGCCTGTGTCGCGGGCACCCGTTCCCTGGCCCTGGCGGCGGATCTGGTGGCCGCGGACCCCGACCGGGTCGTCCTGGTCGTGATCGCGGAGGCGTTGAGCACGACCTACCAGCCCGCGGACGACACGCTCGAGTCCCTGATCGTCCGGCTGCTGTTCGCGGACACCGCGGTCGCCGCGGTGGTCACGGGCCGCCCCAGGCGCGAGTCGGTGCTGCGGCTGGACGCCGCCTGGCACCACACCCTGCCCGGCACCCAGGACCTGCACCGCCTGGACACACGGGCGGACGGCACCCACTTCGTGATGGACCGGCGCGGGCCGCGCGCCGTACAGGAGACGGTCACCGCGATGTGGGAGTGGCTGCGCCTCCGTTACCGGGACGACCCCGACTCCTGGCACCCCGACGTGCTGCTCGCGCACCCCGGTGGGACCCGGGTACTGGAGTACATGGAGCAGACGATGCCCGAAGCGTGGCCGTCGGGGCTGCTGGACTACAGCCGGGACAGCTACACCAGCGGCAACCGCGGAGGCGCCGCCGTGTTCGACATCCTCAGGCGGGCGCACGACGCCGGGCAGAAGCCGGGCGATCGCGCCGTAGTGTACGCGGCGGCACCTGGCCTCACCGCCACCGCCCTGGAAGGGGCGTGGGTGTAGGGCGAGCCCACGCCACCCGTACCGGCGAGGGGAGCGCCCGCGTCACCGGCCACGCCACCGGTAGCGCCGAGGGCGTCGGCCGTACCGTCGGTGGCGCGACGCCGCCGCCCTCGCCGCGCTCCGGGACGCCGCCCCCGCCCCGCGTCACCTTGCGACTTCCGCCCAGACCACCTTGCCGGTGTCCGTCCACCGCACCCCCCACCGGCTGGTGAGCCTGTGCACGACGTGCAGGCCACGCCCGCCGTCGTCGAGGAGGCCGCCCCGGCTCAGACGCGGCCTGCCGTTGCCGGTGTCGCCCACCTCGCACAGCAGACCGTGACCGGTTCTGATCAGCCGTACCGTGATGGGTCCGGTGGCGAAGCGCACCGCGTTCGTGACCAGCTCGTCGATCAGCAGCGGCACGTCGTCCCGGGTGTCGTCCCTGGCCTGCCATCGCCGCAGCAGAGCGGAGACGTACGCGCGGGCACGGGCGGGCGCGTCGTCGCGGGCCGGTAGCCGCCAGGTGACGGTGTCCCCCTTGCGGTAGCCGATCATGCGCGCGAACAGCAGGGTCACGTCGTCGCGCCGGCACACGGGCGTCAACGAGGAGACGACGTGCCGTGCGGCCTGCTGCAAGGCGTCCCAGGGGTGCACCGTGGACACGGCATCCGCGAGTCTGCCGATGCCCTCGTCGATCGACAGGGCCGGATCCTCCACCAGGCCGTCGGTGTAGAGGGCGAGCAGGGAGCCCGGGGGTGTGTCGAACGTGTGCACGTCGAACGGCTCCCGCAGCGCGAACTCCGCGCCCAGTCCGGGGTGGGGGCGGACGGCGAGCGGGCCCGCCTGTCCGTTCGCGAGCACCAGGATCGGGGGGAGGTGGCCGGCGCTGGAGAGAGCCACGCGGTGGCTGACCGGATCGTAGAGGGCGATGCAGCAGGTGGAGCCGAGGGCGCTGTAGCCGGCCGCCAGCCCGGACTCCGCGTCGTCCAGCAGCGTCACGGTCTCGTCCAGGTGCTCCAGCACCTCGTCGGGTGCCAGCCCCGCGGACAGCAGCGCACGGGCCTCCATGCTCAGCTGGCCCATGGTCGCCGCGGCTCCCAGGCCGTGGCCGACGACGTCACCGACCACCAGCGCGGTACGGCCGTCCGGCAGCGGGAAGCTGTTCACCCAGTCGCCGCCGACGCCCGCGCTGTCGGGGGTGGCGGGCTGGTAGACACTGGCGATCTCGACGGTGTCGCCGCCGGTCCGCGGGAGCAGCCGGCGCTGCAACGCCAGCACCTGCGTGTGCTCGCGCTGGTGCTGACGGGCCAGGTCGACGTGGTGGGCGGTCCTGGCCACCAGTTCCTGGAGGTCCAACAGCTCGCTGTCACGGAAGGGGCGGTCCGTCCGCCGCCAGACCTCCGCCACGCCCAGTACGACGGGCGGTGCGCCGTCCAGGACCAGCGGTATGCAGGCCACGCTCGCCGACCGGTCACCGGGAACCAGGGCACGGATCACCCGCGGACTGCCGAGTACCCGTTCCACCGTCTTCCGGTCGGGTATGACGATCGCCTGCGGGGCGTCGTCCCGGCGCACCGCCTGCGCCAGCAGGCGACTCGCGTCGCTCGGGAGGTCGTCGCCCGGAGTCACGTAACCCTCGGGCCACGCCCGGTCCGGCACCAGGGCCGCCCGCCGTAGCCGGATACGCCCTTGCGCCCGCTCGGTGACTCCCTCGCCCGTCCACACGGCGAAGTCGAGGTCGACGGCGGCCACGTCTCCCCAAGCCAGCAGGGACTCCGCCAGCGACTGCGCGGTCTCGCCGATGTCCAGCGAGGTGCCGATCGCGGTCTCGGCGGCGTACAGATGCAGCCTCCGCGCCATGGCGATCAGGGAGACGGTCAAGCCCTCCTGAGGCGCCGCTGCGGGCAGGATGCTCATCGAGACCACCAGCTCCGACCCGTCGCCGCGCCGCAGGCGCTGGATCCGGGCCACGTGCGCCTCGCCGATCTCCAGGACCTGCCGCAACCGCCGTGTGACCGTCGGTACGTCTCCGGGAGGCAGGAGATCGAGGAAATAGCTGCCGGCCACGGCGCCCAGACCCGCGAACACGGGGGCGTCCAGATTGCAGCGGGTGATCCTCAGATCCCGGTCCAGGTTGACCGCGCCGAGAATCTGGTCCTGACGGTCGGCTGCCGGGCTGTCGGGTACGCGTGGTCGGGCGCTCCGGTCGTCCTGCGCCTCGGCGGGCCCGCCCGCCGATGACGCTCCGCCGCGCGGGATGTAGCGCCCCAGAGCGCCGCTGACCAGTTCGAACGGCGAGGAGGACGAGGGGGAGGGTGTGGAGTCCATGCGGCTCTCTCGGCAATCCCCGGCGCACCGCCGGGACCGTACTCGGACCCGTGCGACGGGGCCCCGAGATCCCTCACCGCACACCTCATTGAATAACACCGGTGGCCGCTTCGCCCACACCGACCGGACGGCGCGATCCGCACCGACGGTGAGGCGATTCTTCCGGCGGACAGTACGCGTGAGTGAACGGGAAGGGTCAGGGTTCCCTGAGGACAGCCGGGCCACGCCCCCGGTCCGTGCGGGTACCGGGGGGGCGTGGCGTGTACTCGGGCCGGTCCGGTACGAGCGGCCCAGCCGGTGTGGGGGTGCGCCGAACGGTGGAGGCGCCCGCCGTCCCTTCAGGGTGTGGAAAGGAAGTTGATGCCGGACGGCTTGCGGCTCGCGACCACCGTCCCCTTCGGGTCGCGCACGCCGCTCTGCGCCGCCGACCAGGACTCGGCGCCCGCGCTGCCCGCCCAGACGTCCCCGGAGACACCCCGGCCGTTGTCACCGTTCGCGGGCGTGGACCAGAAGATCTGGCCGGTCCTCGCGTCGGCCATCCAGGAGGAGGGCTTGGCGGAGTCCTCGTCGACCTTGAACTCCTCCAGCCCCGGCCGGGACGGGTCGAGGTCGCCGACGTGCATGGCATGCCGTCCTTGCCGCCGCCTCGTGGGCGCCGTCCGGACATGCGGGGCCTGCCGCCGGGTGTTGCCATGAGGAGAGGGAGTGCCACCCGCGTTCCGGCGCTCGCCGGCGCATCGCCCCCGGCCGGCACGCGAGGAAGGAGCAGTGCCGTGACACGGTCGGCTCCGTCCGCCGCCCCGCTGCCCGCATGCAGCAGGGAGAGGCCGTCGGTATCGCCGTCGCCGTCCCCCCGCCGCCGCCCACCGGGGCGACGGGCGCGATGTTCACCGCCGGCGGCCCGCTGCTCCGCACGGCGCGGGCGTGCGGAGCGGGCGCCGTGATCACGGTGCTGCCGTGCAAGCAAGCGGCGTACGCGCTCTGTCTCGGCGGCCCGCGAGACGGCGCGGTCTCCCCGCGCTGTCCTCGTCGCTGCGGCGGGCTTCCCGCCCGCCCCGCCTCTGCGTCGTACCCGGCACGTCATCGGGCATGGCAGCGGCGACGGCCACCGCGCCGCGGCTCCCGTTCGCAGGGTGCTGCCGGTCGTGCTCGGCGGTGCCGCGGTGACCCCTGTGACGGCCCTCACCGCCGTGGTCGGCTCCGGAACCGGCGAACTGCTGCCGCCCGGGCGCGCCGTACCACCGGTGGGCAGGCCGGCCGCCCCACCGGACACCCGGTCCGATGACAGCCCCGAGTGCCGGCCGGGGCGGACACGCACGCTGGAGTTCCTGATGACGTCACACCCACCGCCCAGGTCGCCGCGCTCCACGGCACCGGAGCCCATGTCCGAGGCGGCCTTCCGCGACCTGTACCGCCGACTGCGGGCACAGGCCCAGGGCGGCGGAGGCCACCGGCGCGGGGCGCTGGACCGGCTCACGCCAGAGCGAGTGATGGCGGCCGTGGCCGAGGTCCGGAGCGGACGTACCGTGTCGCTGGCCGCACCCGTCGAGACCCGGTCGGCTCCGGACAGCCCGGAGCCGGCGACCCATCGCATGACCGCACCGGCGCGCGGGGAGACGGGTGGGCACGGACTGCGTTTCGCCCGGGACCGGTTCGCCATGAACGTGCACGGCGACGTCGACAGCCACCTCGACGCGCTCTGCCACGTGATCTTCGACGGCGAGCTGTACGGCGGGGTACCGGCGAGCACGGTGACGCCCGAGGGCGCCGGCACGCTCACGCTCGACCTGGTCAGCGACGGCATCGTCGGGCGCGGTGTCCTCCTGGACATCCCGCGCCTGCACGCGGTGCCGTGGCTCGAACCGGGGGAGCAGGTGACCGCCGAGGACCTCGCCGCGGCCGAGACCGCGCAGCGGGCGAGGGTGGGACCGGGCGATCTGCTGTTCGTCCGGGTGGGGCACCGGCTGCGGCGCCGGACCCTCGGCGCCTGGGACGTGACCGAGGCGAGGGTGGGACTGCACCCGACGGCCATGAGTTTCCCGGCCGGACGGCAGGTGGCCGCCCTGGGATCGGACAGCAACAGCGACTGTGCGCCGAGCGCCGTGGCCGAGGTCCCGTTTCCCGTGCACGTGCTGGCCGTCAACGCCGTGGGGCTGCATCTGCTCGACTACCTGGACTTCGAGGAACTGGCCAGGGTGTGCGAGCAGCGGGGCCGCTGGTACTTCCTGTGCGTGATCGCCCCGTTGCGGCTTCCGGCGGCCACCGGCTCCCCGGTGAACCCGATCGCGGTCGTGTGACCGGGCCGGCGCGCCCCCGCTCCAGGTGCCGCACGACCGGACTCCGCGTACGTTCGAAGAGGGGAGGACGGCAACAACCAGACATCCGCACGAGCGAGGACGGTGGTTGCTTGTGGACGCCCTGCCCCCTTACGACGTCATCGTCATCGGTACCGGCGCCGGCGGCGGCACACTGGCACACCACCTCGCCCCGTCGGGCAAACGCGTGCTCGTCCTCGAACGCGGCGACTACCTGCCACGCGAACGCGACAACTGGGACTCCACGGCCGTCTTCGTCAAGGCCAAGTACCGGGCTCCGGAGTTCTGGCTGGACCAGCACGGCAACGAGTTCCCGCCCGAGGTGAACTACTACGTCGGCGGCAACACCAAGTTCTACGGCGCCGCGCTGTTCCGGTTGCGCCCCGAGGACTTCGGCGAACTGCGCCACTACGACGGCATGTCTCCTGCCTGGCCGATCGGTTACGACGACCTGGAGCCGTACTACACCCAGGCGGAACACCTCTATCTGGTGCACGGCCGGCACGGCGAGGACCCCTGGGAAGGGCCGAGCAGTGCGCAGTACGCCTGTCCGCCGGTAGAACACGAGCCCCGCATCGAGCAGTTGAGCCTCGACCTGGAGAAGCAGGGACTGCACCCCTTCCACCTGCCGATCGGGGTCGACCTCACCCAGGACGAGTCCGGCCGGGCCACCCGCTCCAGCGCCTGCATCCGCTGCAACCGGGTGGACGGCTTCCCGTGTCTGGTCCTCGCCAAGTCCGACGCCCAGGTGATCTGTGTCGAACCGGCCGTCCAGCACCCCAACGTCACGCTGGTGACCAACGCTCGCGTCACGCGACTGGAGACCGACCCCACCGGGCGCAGCGTCACCTCCGTCGTCGCCCAGCTCCCGGACGAGGAGGAGGCCCGGTTCTCGGCCGACATCGTGGTCGTGGCCTGCGGAGCCGTCAACTCCGCGGCGCTGCTGCTCGCTTCGGCCAACGACCGGCACCCGCGCGGACTGGCGAACAGCTCTGATGTGGTCGGCCGGCACTACATGCGCCACAACAACCTTGCGCTGATGGCCGTTTCGAAGGAGCCCAACGACACCCAGTTCCAGAAGACCCTCGCCCTGCACGACTGGTACCTGGGCGCGGACGACTGGGACTACCCGCTCGGCGGGATACAGATGCTCGGCAAGTCGGACACCGAGCAGATCCACGGTCAGGCCCCGCGCTGGGCCGGAACCGTGGCGCCGGACCTGCCCTTCGAAGTCCTGGCTCATCACGCCGTCGACTTCTGGCTGTGCGGAGAAGACCTGCCACAGCCGGACAACCGGGTGACCCTGGAGGACGACGGCCGTATCCGTCTCACCCTCGACGAGAACAACAACGTCGCCGGCCTCAAGCGCCTGCGGCACAAGCTTCAGCACATGCTCGGTCGTCTCGGCATGCACGAGCACCACCTGCTGTCCCGCAGCATCTACCTGCACAAGGGCATGCCGATCGGTGCCACCGCACACCAGGCCGGCACGGTGCGGTTCGGCACCGACCCGGCGTCCTCGGCGCTGGACGTCCACTGCAAGGCGCACGACGTGGACAACCTCTACGTCGTCGACACGAGTTTCTTCCCGAGCATCGGTGCGGTCAATCCGTCCCTGACGGCCATCGCGAACGCCCTTCGTGTGGGCGACCACCTGCTGGATCGGCTCCGCTGACCGACAGCCCGCGCCACGCCTCCGACCGGGCGTAGCCCCTCAGCCATGCAGCGCAACACCGGGCGCCGGACCGTGCGGACGTCCCGGCGATGTGTTCGTCTGACGATTGAACCCCTCCGGGCCCGGGCCGGCCGGCCCGGCACGTAGTGGAGGAGCGGGACAACGTGAGTTCCACCGAGGGCGCACCGCAGATCGCGATCCCCGCGCATCTGCTGAAGGGCCAGAAGGCACTGGTCACCGGCGCGAACTCCGGAATCGGCAAGGCGACCGCCGTCGCGCTGGGCCGCGCCGGGGCCGACGTCGTGGTGAACTACGTGGCCGGCCGCGAGGCGGCGGAGAAGGTGGCCGAGGAGATCACCGCCTCCGGGGTCCGGGCCGCCGCCTACGAGGCGGACGTGTCCGACGAGGACCAGGTCGTCGCCATGATGAACCGGATGGTCCAGGAATTCGGCACCATCGACATCCTCGTCGCCAACGCGGGACTCCAGCGCGACGCGCCGGCCACGGAGATGACCCGCGCCGAGTGGCAGAAGGTTCTGGACGTCAACCTCACCGGCCAGTTCCTCTGTGCCCGCGAGGCGGCCAAGGAGTTCCTGCGTCGCGGGGTCGTCCCGGAGGTGTCGCGCGCGGCCGGGAAGATCATCTGCATGAGCTCGGTGCACCAGATCATTCCCTGGACCGGTCACGTCAACTACGCGGCGTCGAAGGGCGGCGTACAGATGATGATGCAGACGCTGGCCCAGGAACTCGCCCCGAAACGGATCCGCGTGAACGCGGTCGCCCCCGGGGCCATCAAGACACCCATCAACCGGAGCGCCTGGGACACCCCGGAGGCGCAAGAGGATCTCATGCGGCTGATCCCCTACAAGCGGATCGGTGACTCCGACGACATCGCCAACGCCGTCGTCGCCCTCGCCTCCGATCTCATGGACTACGTCGTGGGGGCCACCCTGTACGTGGACGGCGGAATGACCCTCTTCCCCGGCTTCGCCACCGGCGGCTGACCCCCCACCAGCGTTCGTCCTCTGGAAAGGCCCCATGCACACGGTCCTGCTGCTGACGGGCGTGCCGGCGCAAACGCTTCCGGCCAGATCCATGATGGCCTTCACCCTCGCCTCCCACATCATCCTGGTGCCTCTGGGCGTCGCACTGCCGCTGATCACGCTCATCATGCACGGTTACGGTCTGCGCCGTGACGACGCGACCGCCCTGCTGCTGGCACGGCGGTGGTCGGCCGTCATGGCGGTCCAGTTCGCCATCGGAATCGTCACCGGTACCGTGCTCTCCTTCGAGTTCGGGTTGCTGTGGCCGGGCATGCTGGGCCGCTGGGGCGACGTGTTCGGCATCGGGTTCGGGGTCGAGGCCTGGGCTTTCTTCCTGGAAGCCGTTCTCATCGCCATCTATCTCTACGGCTGGCGACGGCTTCCCTCCCGGACCCACTTCCTGCTCGGTCTGCCCCTGCCCCTCGCGGGCCTGCTCGGCGCCTTCGGCATCCTGGCCGCCAACTCGTGGATGAACACCCCGCAAGGTTTTACCCTCGACTCCGCCGGCAACCCCGTCGACGTGAAGATCTGGAAAGCGGTCTTCACGCCCATGTTCGGCCCGCAGTTCTGGCACTTCGTCGTGGCGATGCTGGTGACGGCGGGCTATGTCGTGGCCGGCGTCTACGCGGTCGGATGGCTGCGCGGCCGCCGGGACCGCTACCACCGCCTCGGCTTCACGATCCCCTTCACGCTCGCCGCCGTGTTCACGCCCGTGCAGTTCGTGCTCGGCGATTCCATCGCCCGGCAGGTCTTCCACAAACAGCCGGTCAAGTTCGCCGCGATGGAGATCGTCTGGAAGACCGACACGCACCAGCCGGAATACCTCTTCGGCCGGCTGCACCCGAACGGCAGCATCTCCGGCGGCATCCGGATCCCCCAACTCGACTCGATCCTCGCCGGGTTCCGCCCGGACACCAAGGTGACCGGACTGACGTCCGTGTCCGCGAACGACCGGCCGACGGCCACTCAGGCCACCATCGCGCACTGGGCCTTCGACACCATGGTCGGGATCGGCTCCGCGCTGGTGCTGCTCGCGTTCTGGTACGCCGCACTCTGGCTGCTGCGCCGCAGGCTGCCCGGATCGCCCTGGTTCTTCCGGTGTGCGGCCGTGGCCGGGCTCGCCTCCGTCGTCGCCGTCGAATGCGGCTGGATCACCACCGAAGTCGGACGCCAGCCCTGGATCGTGTACCAGAACATGCGGGTCGCCGAAGCCGTGACAGCCACGCGCTCCAGCAGCCTGTGGATCATGTTCGCAGTGATCGTCGTCGTGTACCTCTTCGTCTTCGGATCGTTCCTCGTGGTCCTGCTGAAGATGCGGTCGCACTGGCGGCTCGCCGATCGGACGGGCGGACCGCCGGCACCCAAGGAGCCACCCGAGACGGACACACCGTACGGGCCGCGCTCCGCCGGGAGCCGGCTGTGATCGCCGGGGTCATCGCCGTCGTCCTGCTGCTCGCGATCGCCGCCTATGCCTGCGGTGGCGGCACCGACTACGGAGCCGGCTTCTGGGACCTGACGGCGGGCGGCGCGGAGCGGGGCAAACGTCCCCGATGGCTGATCGACCACGCGATGGCTCCCGTCTGGGAGGTCAACAACGTCTGGCTGATCTTCGTGCTCGTCATCATGTGGACGGGCTTCCCCGTCTTCTTCCAGCAGGTCTTCACCACGATGTGGCTGCCCCTGGCCCTGGCCGCCGTGGGCATCGTGCTGCGCGGCGCCGGCTTCGCCCTGCGCAAGCCCACGCGGCGGCTGGCCGGCCGGCGCCTGTACGGAGCGGTCTTCGCCGTCTCGTCGCTGCTGACACCGTTCTTCCTGGGAGCCTCGGCCGGGGGAGTGGCATCCGGCCGGGTGACCTCCACGACGACGGCGTCGACGGATGCCTGGGCCAATCCCACCTCCCTGTTGTTCGGTCTGCTCGCCATCGCCGCCACGGCATCGCTCGGCGCCGTCTTCCTCGCCGCGGACGCCCGGCGCTTCGACGCGCCGGACCTGGACGCCTACTTCCGCCGACGGGCCCTGGGCGCCCTGGGCGCCCTCGCCGTCCTGGCCGTGACCACGTTGATCGTCACCCATGGGGACGCGCCGCACGTGTGGCACGGGCTCACGCACGGCGTGGGGCTGGTCCTCGTCGTGGTGGCGGCGCTCGGCACTCTCGCCACCGCACGGTCGTTGACCCGTCGTTCCGGAGCCTGGTCGAGGGTCACGGCGGTCGGTGTCATCGCGTCGGCCGTCCTCGCCTGGGGCATGGCACAGCGCCCCTACCTCGTCCCGACCTCCCTGACCGTCGCCGACGGCGCGGGCGCGCACACCACACTGCGCTGGCTGGGCCTCGTCACCCTCGTCGCGGTCGTGCTCGTCATCCCCGCGGTCGCGTTCCTCTACTGGCTGGACACGCATGGCGAACTGGCGGAGCTCACCGACGCCGACCTGCGGCGCGCGGGTACCGGTGACGAGGGCTGACCACAGGGCGGCCCGGCACCCCCCGGGCGCCCTTCCGCGGACGGGCGCCCGGTGACCGAGGACGACATCCTGCTGGGCATCGGCCTGACCGTGGCCCTCGCCGTCGGGTGCCAGATTCTCGCGAGCCGGTTGCGGGTCCCGGCGTTGATCCTGCTGCTGCCGGCCGGATTCGCCGCGGGAGCGCTGACCGACGACGTCCGATCCGACAACCTCCTGGGCCCGGCCTTCTCACCCCTGGTGTCGGTGTCGGTGTCGGTCATCCTCTACGACGCCGGGCTGGGACTGGACCTGCGCCACCTCAAGGGCGCGACCCGCACGGTCGTGCTCAGGCTGATGGTGCTCGGCGTGGTGCTCACGTGGGGGTGTGTGTTCGGCCTGGGGCCGGCCCTGTTCGGTGTGCCGCTGGCGGTGGCCAGCATGATCGGGATCATTCTCGTGGTGTCCGGGCCCACCGTCGTCGGTCCGCTGCTGGAGCACGTCCGGCCGTCGGACCAGGTGCGGCGGGTGCTGATGTGGGAAGGGTCCCTGATCGATCCCGTGGGGGGCATTCTCGGCGCCGTCGTGTTCCACTCCCTCGTCTCCGGTGGACTTCAGACCGGTCACTTCCGCTTCGTCGCGTTCTTCGCCGGGACCGCCCTCGGACTCGCCGGCGGCGCGATCGGTGTCGCCCTGCTGTGGTTCACCCTTCGCCGGCTCCGCCTCGGCGAAACGCTCGGCACGCTCGCCCAACTGGCGACGGTCGTCGTGGTGGCCGCGGGCTGCGACATGGTGTACGACGACACCGGACTCATCGCCGCGATCGTCACCGGGCTGACCGTCGCGAACCTGCCCGGACTCGACATGCCCACACGCAGACCGTTCTTCGAGACGCTCGTCCAGCTGATCATCGGCCTGCTGTTCATTTCCATCTCGGCCACGGTGACGCCGAAGTCCGTCGTACCTGTACTGCTGCCGACGCTCGTGCTCGTCATCGTGCTCATCGCGGTGGTCAGACCCCTGGTGGCCCTGCTGTCCACCCAGGGGACGAATCTCGTGGCGGGCGAACGCGCTTTCATCGGCTGGATGGCCCCTCGCGGCATCGTGGCCGCGTCCACCGCCACGACCTTCTCCGCCTCGCTCACCGACGCGGGACTGCGAGGCGCCGGCAAGATCCTTCCCGTCACCTTCCTGGTGATCGTGGGTACCGTCGTGGTCTACGCGCTCACGGCGAGACCGGTTGCCGGCCGGCTGGGCGTCACACGGCCCGAGCGGGCCCGACCGCTGCTGGTGGGTGGTGACCCCTGGGTCGTCGATCTGGCGCGGGCGCTGCGCACCGCCGAACTCGACGTGCTGATGTGGGCGGGCGGCGCGCAGGAGCGGCAGAGGATCACGCAGGCGGGGATCGAACTGGTCACGGGGGAGCTCATCGCCGTGGCCACCGATCCGCAGGCCCGGCTGGAGGGGGTCACCGCGGTCTTCCTGCTCACGGCCGACGACGACTTCAACGCGCTCGCCTCGATCGTCATGGCGGACAGCGTCGACGGCCCGGTCTACCGCGTCGGGCCGCCCCCCGGCGGCGAGGGAGCCGTCGCCCCGTACACCGTAGGCAGAACGCTCTTCGGTCCGGAGCTGGTCCGCCATGTCGTGACCGACCGACACGAGCGGGGCGCCCGCTTCCATGTGCAGCCCGCGCGGACGCCGCGCCTCCCGGGGTACGACGTCCTGTTCGTCGTACGGCGTGACGGCCGGCTGGAACCCGTCACCGAGGCTCTGCCCGCCCCGGGGGCGCAGGACGACACGCTGGTGCTTCTCGGACCCGCACCGCCGACAGGCTGAACAGCAGCCGTACTACCGCCGGTCCAGAGCCTCGTTCAGGGTCAGGGCGGCGTCGATGAGGGCGAGATGGGTGAACGCCTGCGGGAAGTTGCCCAGCTGACGGCCCGTCGGGTCGATCTCCTCCGAGTACAGGCCCACATGGTTGGCGTACCCCATCATCTTCTCGAACACCAGCCGCGCCCGGTCGGTCCGACCAGCCCGCGCCAGGGCGTCCACGTACATGAACGTGCACAGCGAGAAGGTCCCTTCCGAGCCCCGCAGGCCGTCGGGCGAGGCCTCGGGGTTGTAGCGGTAGACCAGGCTGTCGCTGACCAGCTCCTCCTCCATGGCGTCGAGGGCCGACTCCCACATCGGATCCTCCGGGGTGACGAACCCGACCGTCGACATGCGCAGCAGCGAGGCGTCGAGCACGTCGCTGCCGTAGTGCTGGACGAAGGCCTGACGCCGCTCGTTCCACCCCTTGCTCATGATCTGCTCGTAGATCGCGTCCCGCGCGCTGCTCCAGCGGGCGGCGGCGGCCGGCCGGCCGTTCGACTCGGCGAGCCGCAGCGCGCGGTCGAACGCCACCCACGACATGACACGGCCGTAAGTGAAGTCCTGTCGACCGCCGCGGGTCTCCCACAGGCCCTCTTCCGGCTGGTCCCAGTTGTCGGCCAGCCAGTCGAGGTCCGTCAGCAGCGAGGTCCAGCCGTGGTGCCCCACCTGGAAACCGCGCTGGTGCGCGAAGTACACGCTGTCCAGGGCCTCGCCGTAGATGTCCAGCTGGAGCTGTGCGGCGGCGCCGTTGCCGATCCGCACCGGGGCCGAACCGGCGTAGCCCTCCCAGTGTTCGAGGGTGTACTCGTCCAGGTCGGAGGAGCCGTCCACCCGGTACATGATGTTGAGCGGGCCGGAGCCCCCGTCGCAGCCGGCCCGTTCGCTGACCCGGTCGCCCAGCCATCTGATGAAGCCCCTGGCCTCGTCCGTGAAGCCCAGGCCCAGCAGGGCGTACACCGAGAAGGCGGCGTCGCGGACCCAGGTGAACCGGTAGTCCCAGTTGCGCTCACCGCCCAGTTGCTCGGGGAGGGCTGCCGTCGGGGCGGCCACCACGGCGCCGCTCGGGGCGTAGGTCATGAGTTTCAGCGTGACAGCCGAACGTTCCACCGTCTCCCGCCAGCGCCCCGAGTACCGCGACTGGCTCAGCCAGGTGCGCCAGAACGTGACGGTCTCCTCGAAGAGCCGCTGGTACTCGGCGAGCCGTATCTGCCTCGGCGGCCCGTCGGCGGCCGACTCCAGAACCAGTCCGCGCTGCTGGCCCGCCCGCAGGGTCAGCGAGAGGTGCAGGTCGTCCCCCCGGTTCACGAGAACGTCCGCCAGTCGCTCGTCCTCCGGCTCACGCACGGGATGCACGGTGAGTTCCATGCCGTCCTCCGCGGCGAACACCGCTCCGTGTTCTGTGATGTGCAACCGGTGGGCCGTGCGGCCGTAGTCGAAACGCGGGGCGATGTCGACTTCGAACGTCATGCTGCCGCGCACGCAGCGGACCATGCGGACCAGCCGGTGACTGGCTGTGGCCGTCGCCCCGGTCACGGGCATGAAGTCCAGCACTTCCCCGGCGCCCGCCTCCGTCATGAACCGGGTCACCAGGACCGCCGTGTCGGGAAGGTACAACTGCTTGGTCGCATACGTCACGTGCATCGGCCGGACCGTGCAGTGCCCGCCCTTGTCCTTGTCCAGGAGCGCGCCGAACACGCTGGGCGAGTCGAACCGCGGGACGCACAGCCAGTCGACCGCCCCGTCCGTGGTCACCAGCGCCGATGTCTGAAGATCACCGAGCAGGCCATGGTTCTCGATCAGGGGGTAGTCATTCATCGGGGCGCTCCTTCCGCCGTCCGGTTCACCCGAATGATCCCTCGATCAGCCTAAGTCGCAGACACGGTCACGGCCTGCCGCGGCCGGCCCGCGTCATGGACACTGGTCGCGGACGGTGACCGGATCACCGTCCCTGGCGCTCCGTGGTGGCACGGCGGGCCGCGCGACGCCAGACCCATCGCTGCGAACGCAGGGTGAGGACCCCGACGATCACCAGCACGGTCACGTTGAGCAGCAACTGCACCAGCGACCCCCGTGCCTGGTGCCAGTCGGCGAAGGCGAGCGAGACGGAGATGTCCGAGGCGGCGGGGATCGTGGTCACGGAGATGAAGACCCCGAGGAGGGCGCTACCGCGTGCCTCGGCGAGCGAGACGATGCCCACGACGCCGGCGAGGACGGCGACGGCGACGGAGAAGAAGTCGGGCGTGTCGATGAGGTGGGACACGGGCCGCAGACCCAGCTCGAATGCCGTCGACTGCAGGCCGGCAGCCCGCACCATCGCCGCGAATCCCAGTGTGACCACGATGGCCAGCGAGAACCCGGCTGCCAGGGCACGCGCCCCTTTCCGGACCGGGCGACGGTTCCGGTGGTCGAGGCCGAGGGCGATGCTGGTGATCGCGCTGTACTCCGGACCGACCACCATGGCCGCCACGATGAGGATCTGTGAGTTCGTCACGATGCCGACGCTGCCGATGAGCGCCGCGATGACCAGGAACAGGTAGAAGGACGGTGGATAGGTCCCCTCCTTCCGGATGCGGGCCTCGACCGCGGCCCACAGCGGCGCGTGCACGAGCGCGCTCGGCTGTTCGGCCTCGATCCGCTCGGCGTGCCGCGAGAAGATCACCTCGACGTCGTCGACGGCGATCGACCCCGCGTGGGAGACGCCCAGCTCGCGGAGGTCGCCCAGGACACCGTTCGCGGCGCCCTTCACCACGTCGCACTCGAGCACGTCGCCGTCCGGCACCCGGGCCGCTCTGACGACCACGAGGTTGAGCACACAGTCGTCGGAGGCGAGCAGGTCGACGGCCGACTGGGTGAGGGCGGCCGGCATGACCATACGAAAGTGAATGAGATCCATCCGCACCTCCTGTGAGGAAATGTCGACGAGTCACCGGCCGCCCGAGTCCTCGGACGAGAGGGAACGCGCACCCGTCGGCCCGCCGCGGCGCGGACTCGGGCCCGGGCCGGCCGGCCCGCCGGGATCCGCTACCGGCCCGACTCGCGGACAGCCCGCACCGCGGCCGCCATGACCTGTTCCGGGCTGCCCGACGCGTCGACGGTGATGCCCGGTTCGTCGGCGTGCAGCGGTTCCAGACTGCCGTACTGGGAGTCGAGCAACTCAGCCGACATGAAGTGCCCCTCGCGGTGTGCCATGCGTTCCGCGGCCACCTCACGATCGAGAGCCAGATGCACGAACCACAGGTCGGCTCCCGTACGCCGGAACTGATCGCGGTACGCCCGCTTCAGTGCGGAACAGGACACGACACCACCGTGTCCGCTCGACACAGTGGTCCGTATCCACTCCGTGAGCGCCGCCAGCCAGGGCAGCCGATCGCTGTCGTCGAGAGGCCGTCCGGACGCCATCTTGGCCCGGTTCGCCGCGGAGTGGAGGTCATCACCCTCCAGGAACGACACACCGAGCAGGTTCGCGAGCCCCGCTCCGACGGTGGACTTGCCGGACCCGGACACGCCCATCACGATCACGACGCGCGAACCGCCGAGCACTTCGGCCAACGGACCTCCCAGGTGTCGGCAGGGCACCGGTATCCCTCCACTATCACCCCACACAGCCCGTGCCGAGTGTGTGAACCGTCCTGAGGGGACCTGCCGGCTCCGCACCCCGGCTGCCCCGGTCGTCAAGGCTCGGGTCACCGCGGACGACTTCCGTCGAGCCGCCCGACGGGGCTGCGGGCCGGATACCGTTCACGCCGGCCGAACCGACGGTCCTGCCCGGGGCGGCATCGCGACGGATGTTCCGTGGTCCTGTGCACGCCATGGGGCAGCTGTGCCCCTGACGGTCGTATCCGCCATGCGTGTTCGACCGGCCTGACGGACAGTTGTGGCGGGACGACGTCCCCGGCAGCTCCCCGTCCCGGTACCAGGAGGCTCGATGCCCGCATCACGGTCCGTGACCGCGCTCACCGGCGTCATCGTGCTCGGTCTCACGCTGGCCGCATGCCAGGACCAGGTCTCCGGTCAGATCGCGGCGTGGAACGGTGCCAGGCTCGTGGAGACCATCTCGAACACCTCGACCCACGGCTGTCGCCGCTTCCGTGAGGAAGTGACACGGGTCGTCAACTACACGCAGAACAGCCTGCTGCTGTACACGACACCCGATTGCACCGTGCCGCCGGGCGGGGCGAGTATCTACCTGGACGCTCAGTCCTCGGACGAAGCCGTCAGGTCCACCGGCCTCTGGCGTAGCTTCTCCGTCGCCCCCGAGTGATGCCGTCGGCTCACCGGTCCTGCACCGGCGGGTGAACACGGCCGCCGGTGGATCGCGGAACACGCCACGGTTCGAGATCCGGGCAGTGGGACGACCGCATACCTCGAGACCTGCGGCGCGCAGCGCCACACGGAGGGGCGGTCAGGCGGAACGGGAGGGCTCCGACAGCTCGGTGTTCCCGCGGATGACGGGCCGGTGGGCGGCTTCCACGGTGGGGTAGAGGAGGAACAGCGTGTCGAGGCCGAGAATGCGCAGGGTCTGCTGGTAGTGGTCGTCGAGCGCGGCCAGGCGCAAGGTGCCGTCGTGGTCATCGAGGAGACGCAACAGCAGGATGAGCATGCTGATGGCGGAGGAGTCGAGGTACCGGACGGTGGAGGCGTCCAGGATCAGGGTGCGGCACCCCTGCCTGACCAGGTCTTCGCATTGGGCGCCGACCAGGGACGCGTTGTCGTAGTCGATCTCCTCAGGCAGCTGCGCCACCATGGTGTTCCCGTGTTGCATCCGCACCGTGATCATGCTGAACGCGCTCCCGTCCCGACCCCGTTCGGTCCTTTTGTGTCCGCGGACACTCCTACCCCGGACCTGGTTCCCCACCCAAGGCGGCTGGTCGGGGCCCGATCCTACTCGGCGGCTCACGCCCGCCGAACGCGTCGATGGGGAAGGTCGTCCGTCATCCGAAGATGCGGGAACCTTCCCCATCCGACGACTTGCGCTCAGCCGGTTTCCTGGGACCAGGTAACGAGGGGCCGTTCAGCGGGACTCGTCGTAAGGGTCGCGGCTGCCGGACTTGGCCAGACCTCGGCTGATCATGTACCCGACGGAAAGGATCACGACGTAGAGCCATGCCTTGTCGGCGCGGAAGTAGTCGGCGTGGCCGTCCTCGGCTCCCACGACCATGGAGGCGATGAGCACCGCAACGACCGCGGCGAGATAGGCGAAGAACTCGGTGGTCTTGAAAGCGGCCTTCGTCTCGGTCGACAGCCGACGGGTGTGGTGGACGGGCGTGTCGGTGCCCGCGTGGAGGCCCGCGTTGCCGGCCGGGTTGACAGTGCTCATGAGAGGGCACCTCTCTTGTTGCGGGGAGCGCCTGATGCACTCCGCGGCGGGGGTTGTCGTCAAGATCGACGCTGTTTCTCACGAGTACCCGGATCGAGCGGGTTAAACGGCGTGTCAGGTCATGACCACGACAGTCGGCAGCGGATCGGCGAGGTGCCGACCACATCAAGGCGACGCCCCGTCGCGGCACTTGCGCACGCCGTCGCGTCCCGTCGCGGCGGACGCGGCCGGGCCGGCCCCGACGCGGCATCGGCTGATGGGCGACTCCGACGGTCTACGGCGTTCTTGTCGTCCCTTCCGGGTTACGGCCCGTCAGGTGTCGGTGCCGTTCGGCGGCCGGCGGCCGTTCGCTCGTGTACCGGAAGGACGAGGACCACGGCCCGTACGAAGGACGCGCGCGACTGGGCTCCCTCACCGACCGTGAGCGCGAGATCCTCGTCGCCATCGGCAAGGGCTGGACCAACGGCGAGATCGCCGCACACTTCGTCGCGTCCGAGACCGCTGTCAAGACGCATGTCGGCCGCGTCCTGTCCAAGATCGGCGCACGCGACCGCATCCAGGCCGTGATCTTCGCCTACGACCTGGGACTCGCCCGCCCCGGGACCGGATGAACGGACGGCACGGGGATGGGGCCCGCGGGCTCCGGGGCGGCACGGAGCAGCCGGGACGGCGGGGAGCCCCTCGCCGGGGCCCCCGCCCAGCCGTCGGCGCAGCCAGCGCGACCATCGCCTGGCACACGTCCCACCCGTCCGCCTCCGGCAGCCCATATCGACCACGGCCGCACCGACATCAGACGTGGCCGGCCGCAGCGCGGTGGTGCCCGTCGGGCGACGTCCTCGTCACGCAGGCCCCGCAGCAGCATGTCACGCAGGACGTGACCGTCCTCCATGACCAGGATCCTGTTGCGCGTGGTCCTCCCTCGGCTCGATGGAGATGTTCGTGGGGCCTGCGAGGAGCCGGTCGGGCAGCCACCAGGCCATGGCGCACAACCACAGGCCGAGCCAGCCGATGCTCAGCAGCCAGCCGCCGAGCACATCCGTGAACCAGTGCACCCCGAGGTAGACGCGGGTCAGCCCGACCAGCGCGCCCCAGCAGCCCGCGGCGGTGGCGAACAGTGTCCGCCCGCGCGGCTCGCGCAGGCATATCGCCGAGACCAGCAGTCCGGCGGCGAGGGCCGCCGTGGTGGTGTGCCCGGAGGGAAAGGCCCAGCCCGAAGCATGCGTACCCCAGTCCGCCCGGGGCGGACGGGCCCGTGCGACCAGTGTCATCACGCCGTATCGCACGGCCTGCCCGGAGGCCAGGCACAGGACGGCGAGGACGGCGGCGAGCAGGCGGTGACGCACGGTACGGGCCGCGACGATCCCGGCCAGCACGGCGAGCGCGTACGGGACGAGACCCGTCCCGGTGGCGGTGAGCCCGCGGGCCAGGGCCACGGCCACGTCGGGACGGTGGGCCACGGACCAGGCGTGCAGGCCTCCGTCGGTGAACAACGGGTGTCCGTCGCCGAACAGGCACAGGGTCAGTACGCAGAACCCCGCCAAGGCTCCGAGGCCGACGCTCGCCGCGAGATCGGCCACCTCGTCCCGGCTCACGACGCCACCAGCAGCGTACGCAGGCGGGTGGCCGTGACCTGCCGGACCAGCGTGTCCGCGGGGCGGCGCAGTACTGCCACGGCGAGCAGCGCGACCAGTGCGCCGACGGCGGCACCGGCCGCCACGTCGTGCGGATAGTGGACGCCGACCCAGACCCGGGACGCCGCCATCGCGCAGGCGGCGACGGCCGCGACCGCGCCGAGGCGACGGGAGACGGAGAACAGCGCCACCGCGGCCGCGAACGCGATGGCCGCGTGGTTGCTGGGGAATGACCAGTCGCCCGGTGCCGGACAGGCCTCGAGTGTGCTGACGTGCAGGCTCTGGCAGGGCCGCGCCTCGCGCACCACCAGCTTCAGGGCGGCGTCCACGCCGTACGCCAGGACCACGATCACCGGCACCGCCAGTGCCCGCACCGCCGTCGCAGCGGCGACGCGCCGGGCCCGCCACCAGCCGATGACCATGAGCAGCGCGAACACTGCGAGACCGTACGTCGACCAGGCCGACACCACGCCGTCCAGCCAGCCGGGGGAACGGTGGGCGAGGTCCACCACGTCGGTGTAGGCGGGACCGTCGATCGACGAGCCGCCGAGGGTGAGCGTCATCCGCGCGCCTCCTTCGCCTTCGCCTTCGCCGCGCGCCGGGAGCGGGACACCTCGACGGCCGGCGGAATCAGTGACACGGCGACGATCACCGCGACGATGGGCAGCAGATACCGGTCGACGTCGGGGACCGAGGACCCCAGTGCGTAGCCGGCGAGAGTCAGACCCAGGCTCCAGACCAGGCCGCCGGCCGCCTGCCAGACGGTGAAGGTGCGCGCGGGCACCTGAAGGGCTCCCGCCATCGGGTTCAGCACCGTCCGCACCACCGGCACGAAACGGGCGAGCACGATCGCCTTCGCGTACCCGTACTTCGCCAGCAGTTCCTCGGCCCGGTGCGCGCCTTCGCGCAGCCGGACCGAGGAACTGCGGGCGAGCAGCGCGCCCCCCGCTCTTCTCCCGAGCAGGTAACCGCACTGCGCGCCGGCGAGTGCGCCCACGGCGGCGGCGGCCAGCAGCGGTCCGAGCGACAGCCTGACCGGGCTGCCGGCCGTGCCCGTGCACAGCAGACCTGCCGTGAACAGCAGGGAGTCACCGGGCAGGAAGAAACCGACCAGCAAGCCGGTCTCGGCGAAGAGCACCACTGCGACGCCCAGCACGCCGAAGGCGGCCAGCAGCGAACGGGCGTCCAGCACGTTGACAGCCAGCTGCGACGATAGGTGGATGGGTGTGGTCATCGTCGTGAGCCCTTCGTGCTGACGCGACGGATACGGCGGTACGGCATCCGACCGGTGACTACAATTCTGTAGACGGTCTACTGAACTGTAGACGATGATGGGGTGAGGATCGTTCCCATGAGCGACACCAACGACGAGCGACGGCCGGCCGGCGAGCTGGAGGCCGCCGTCATGGCCGCACTCTGGGCCGCCGGCACACCGCTCACACCGGTCCGGGTACAGCAGGAACTCGCTGCCGACCTGGCGCGTACGACCGTGACGACCATCCTGTCCCGCCTGCACGAGAAGGGCGCCGTCGGCCGCGAGCAGCAGGGACGCGGCTACGCCTACTATCCCGTCCACGACGCGGCAGGGCTCACCGCGCGGCGCATGCACGGCGAACTCGACCGGGACACCGACCGCGAGACCGTGCTGGCCCGTTTCGTCGCCCAGCTCAGTCCGGACGACGAACAGGTGCTGCGCCGGCTGCTGGAGGCCGACCAGGCATGACCCTTCTGCTGCTGGTCCCCCTCCTGGCACCCTTGGCGGCCCCACCCCTGGCACGGCACGCCCTCGACCGCCTCGATCCCGTCACCGCGCTGTGGGCGGTGACCGCTTCCTCCCTCGCGCTGGCCGGGGCGTGCGTGACAGCCCTGGGCGTCGTCGTACTGACCGCACTGCTCGAGATCCCGGCGTTCGCCGCGCTCGGTGAACTCGTCCACCCCCTGCGCACCCTCTCGGACGGCGTCCTCGTCCCCGCCGCCGCGGCAGCGGCCGGTGTGCTCACCGTCGGCATCTGGACCCTCGGGCGCTCGGCCGTACGACAGGTCGGCGCCTTCCGCACCGCCCGCACCCAGGCCGACCGCCGCCCCGCCGCCGGCGACCTGTGCGTCATCGACTCACCTCACCCGGACGCGTACGCCCTCCCCGGCCGCCCGCACCGCATAGTCGTCACCACGGCCATGCTGCGCAGCCTCGACGCGGCCGAGCGCGAAGCCCTCTTCGCCCATGAACGCGCCCACAACGCCGGTGGCCATCACTACTTCCTCGTCGCCGCCGAACTCGCGGCCCACTGCCACCCCGCCCTGCGCGCGGCCCGTGCCGCCATCCGGTTCGCCGCGGAACGAGCCGCCGACGAGGCCGCGGCCACCGCTGTCGGGAACCGGCGCCTGATCGCCCGGGCCATCGCCCGTGCGGCCCTCGCCGGTCACGACTCCCGCTCCACGCGCCCGGCCTTCACCCCCGCCGCGACCACCGGCCCCGTTCCCCGCCGGGTCGCCGCCCTCCTCGCGGAGCCCGGCTCCCGCCCGCGCGCCACCCGCTGGATCGCCGTGCTCCTCGCTGCCTGCGCGGCTCTCTCCGTCACCGCGGCGACCGCCGGTGTGCTCACCGTCCATCACGAGGTGGAGGTCGCCCAGGGCGAGGAGAGCCCCTGACCCGGTCGGGCGCTCGCCGAGCGAGTCGACCCCATTCGTGACGGACGCCGTCGACGCGCGCCGGGACACCGGTGCGGCCGCATCCCGAGGCCCCGACGGCCCCGCTCCGGAGGCACCATGCGCACCCGCCCCTGTCCTCGCACCGGCGGACGTTCCGGGCGGAGCAGTCGTCGTACGGGTCCGCTCGCTGACGGTGCCCCGACGCGAGCGAGTACCGGGCGGGAGGTCGAAGAGGGTGGGGGAGCGGAGGGGGGGCCGCGTCGTGGCCGCGGGGGTCCTCCGGGCGCGGGGATGGTCAGTGGCCGGTGAAGACGGCGTCGCGGCGCTCGACGAAGGAGCGGATTCCCTCCTCTCCGTCGGCGGTCGACAGCAGCCGTGCGACATCGGGACGCAGCCGCTCGATCGCGGCGCCGTCTCCGTGCTCGCGGGACAGGTGGGCGGACCGCAGGACGGTCCTGACGCCCAGGGGGGCCGACTTCTCGCGATGACCCGGGCGATCCGGGTCGCCCGCTCGACGGCGGCCGGGCCGTCGGCCGCGATCTCCTGCACCAGGCCGATGCGGTGGGCCTCGGTGGCGTCGAACTCCTCGCCGGTTGGCCGACGACTCCGGGGCGCCGGTGATCATGCGGCACACGGCCTGCGACCACGACACCCACGCCCAGGTGGTCTGCTCCTCCTGCGGCGAGTCGCTGCACCACGAGGACATCGACGTGCGCACCGGCCCCGGTTACCCGGCCCGCCTGCTCGACGACCCCGGGATACGGGCCCGGTTCGACCGGAACGGCCGCCCGGAGGCGACCGCCGACCGGTGACGCCCGAGGGGCTCCTGACATACGGCCGGGCCGCACACCACTGCCCGGCAGCGGTCCCCGAACCGGCCGCGAAGGGCCGTAGCGCTCGTTCCGACCCCCGTCACCGCCGACAGGGCCGCCCTCCCGGCGGGCCGGGACCGGCGCGTCCCGTGCGGTGCCGGTGCCGGTGCCGGTGGCAGCCGGCCCGGATCGCCCGCGCTCCTGTGCACCGTCCCCCGAGGAGGCGTCCTGCGCGGCCGACCGGAGCTGGTCACCGGGCGCGGGCCGGCCTGAGGGCAGACGCTCTACGGGGTGGACGTCGCGCGGTGAACGCGCGCCCGGTACGGACGGTCCGGCCCGCGGACGAGGGCCGAACGGCCCTTCCGGGCACCCGCCGGCCCGCCGCAGAGTGGGGTGCTGTGCCCCCGGCACGCGTCGTCACCCACCGACCGCCTCCCTACCGACCCGGGGAAGGACCCAGATGTCCGTCGACACGCAGCAGGCGCCCGCCGAACCCACGGACGAGGAGCTCGCCACCCTGGACGCTCACTGGCGCGCCGCGAACTACCTCACCGTGGGCCAGATCTACCTCATGGCCAACCCGCTGCTGACCGAACCCCTGCGTCCCGAACACGTCAAGCCGCGTCTGCTCGGCCACTGGGGTACCTCTCCGGGACTCAACCTGGTCCACACCCATCTGAACCGTGTCATCAGGGCCCGGGGTCTGGACGCCGTCTGCATCTGGGGGCCCGGTCACGGCGGCCCGGCCGTCCTGGCCAACTCCTGGCTGGAGGGCTCGTACACCGAGACCTATCCGGACATCACCCGGGACGCGGCAGGCATGGCCCGGCTGTTCAGGCAGTTCTCGTTCCCGGGCGGGGTGCCCAGCCATGTCGCCCCCGAGACCCCGGGCTCGATCCACGAGGGCGGGGAACTCGGCTACTCCCTGTCCCACGCCTACGGCGCCGCTCTCGACAACCCGGACCTGCTGGTCGCCTGCGTGATCGGCGACGGTGAGGCGGAGACCGGACCGCTGGCCGCGTCCTGGCACTCCAACAAGTTCCTCGACCCGGTCCACGACGGTGCCGTGCTGCCGGTCCTGCACCTGAACGGCTACAAGATCGCCAATCCGACCGTGCCGGCCCGGATCCCCGAGACCGAGCTGGACGAACTGCTGCGTGGCTACGGCCATGACCCGATCCACGTCAGCGGTGACGAACCGACGGCCGTCCACCGCGCGATGGCCGCGGCGACGGACACCGCGCTCGACCGCATCACGGCGATCCAGCGCGCGGCGCGCGAGGACGGGGCCACCGCCCGGCCCCGCTGGCCGGTGATCGTACTGCGCACCCCCAAGGGCTGGACCGGCCCCGCCGAGGTCGACGGACTGCCGGTCGAGGGCACCTGGCGCGCCCACCAGGTGCCGCTCTCCGCCGTACGGGACAACCCCGAGCACCTGCGGCAGCTGGAGCAGTGGATGCGCTCCTACCGGCCCGGGGAACTGTTCGACGAGGACGGTGCTCCGCGCCCGGACGTGCTGGCCTGCGTCCCGCGGGGTGCACGGCGGCTCGGCGCCACCCCGCACGCCAACGGGGGACTGCTGCTGCGCGAGCTGCCCCTGCCTCCGCTGCAGCGGCACGCCGTGACCGTCGACAAGCCCGGCGCGAGCACGCACGAGCCGACCCGCGTGCTCGGTGACATGCTGGCCGACGTCATGGCGGCCAGCGCGGGCCGGCGCGACTTCCGGCTCATGGGCCCCGACGAGACCGCCTCCAACCGGCTCCAGGCGGTCTACACGGCCAGTGGCAAGGCCTGGCAGGCCGACGTCCTCGACGCCGACGAACATCTGGACCCGCACGGCCGCGTCATGGAGATCCTCTCCGAACACACCTGCCAGGGCTGGCTGGAGGGCTACCTCCTCACCGGCCGGCACGGGCTGTTCTCCTGCTACGAGGCCTTCGCCCACATCGTCGACTCGATGGTGAACCAGCACATCAAGTGGCTGCGCACCACCCGCCGACTGTCCTGGCGGGCCCCCATCGCCTCCCTCAACTACCTGCTCACCTCGCACGTGTGGCGCCAGGACCACAACGGCTTCTCCCATCAGGACCCCGGCTTCGTCGACCACGTCCTCAACAAGAGCCCGGAAGTGGTGCGGGTCTACCTGCCGCCGGACGCCAACACCCTGCTGTCGGTCGCCGACCACGCGCTGCGCAGCCGCGACTACGTCAACGTGATCGTCGCGGGCAAACAGCCCTGCTTCGACTGGCTGTCGATGGAGGAGGCGAAGATCCACTGCGCCCGCGGCGCCGGCATCTGGCAGTGGGCCGGCACCGAGGACGGCACGCGCGAACCGGACGTGGTACTGGCCTGCGCGGGAGACGTGCCCACCCAGGAGGTGCTGGCCGCCGCCCAGTTGCTGCGCCGCCACCTGCCCGAGGTGGTCGTGCGGGTGGTGAACGTCGTCGACATCGCCCGGTTGCTGCCGGCCGGGGACCACCCGCATGGCATGGGGGACTTCGAGTACGACGGACTGTTCACCGCGGACAAGCCGGTGATCTTCGCGTACCACGGCTACCCGTGGCTGATCCACCGCCTCGCCTACCGCCGTACCGGCCACCCGCACCTGCATGTGCGCGGCTACAAGGAGATCGGCACCACGACGACGCCGTTCGACATGGTGGTCCGCAACGACCTCGATCGCTACCGCCTCGTCATGGACGTCATCGACCGTGTTCCCGGCCTGGCGGTGCGGGCGGCAGCCGTACGGCAGCACATGGAGGACACCCGGCAGCGCCACCGGCTCTGGATCCGCGAACACGGCACGGACCTGCCCGAGGTGGCCGACTGGTCCTGGGACGGCTGAACCCTCCCGCCGGGCGAGCGAAGCAGGGCCGACCGGCCCTGGTGCCCGGGCCCACGGAAGAGGAAGGATCGGCGGGGAGAACCGCACACGCCACAAGGAGCGACCGATGGCTGAGCACGGGCCGGCCGGATCCGACCACCCGATCCGGGTCTTCCTCCTCGACGACCACGAGGTGGTACGGCGCGGGGTGCACGACCTGCTGGACGACGAGCCGGACATCACGGTGGTCGGCGAGGCGGCCACCGTCGAGCAGGCCCTGGTCCGCGTCCCCGCCCTCCGCCCCGACGTGGCGGTCCTCGACGTCCGCCTGCCGGACGGTGACGGGATCAGCGTGTGCCGGGAGTTGCGCTCCCACCAGCCCGACCTGGCCTGTCTGATGCTGACCTCGTTCGACGAGGAGGAGGCGCTGCTCGACTCGATCATGGCCGGCGCGTCCGGGTACGTCCTCAAGCAGATCCAGGGCTCGGACCTGGTGTCGGCCGTGCGGACGGTGGCCCGAGGGCAGTCGCTGCTGGACCCGAGCGCCACCACCAGGCTCATGGCCAGGCTGCGGGGCGGGCAGCAGGAGGCCGGACCGGAGGCGCTGTCCGGACTGACCGAGCGCGAGCGGGAGATCCTGGCGCTCATCGGCGAGGGCCTCACCAACCGGCAGATCGGCAGGCGGCTGTACCTGGCCGAGAAGACGGTGAAGAACCACATCTCGCGCCTGCTCGCCAAGCTCGGTGTCGAACGCCGTGTCCAGGCCGCTGTCATCGCCACCCAGGCCCAGGACCGGCTGCGCACCCGGGGACGCTGAGCGTCGCCTCCGCGGTCCGCGCCGCGGCCCCCGTCCGGTTCACCCCCTGCCCGGCAGCTCGGCGCCCCGCGACCGTCCCCGGAGGCGATCCGTACGGACACCCGGTCCCGGACGGGCGTGAGGAAGTCGGGGCCGCCTGCGAGAGGCGCTGGTGCTCGGCGGGATCCGTCACGAGCGTGCCCGGCCGGTCACGACCACACTCCAGCCGGGGGCTGCGATCGACCGGCGGTACGGCCGGGAGCGCCTGCCCGGTGTACACGACACGGCCGACAGGGGCCCTGCCCGGCAGACGCAGGCAGGCCTTCCTGCCGAGTGCGGGGGAGCCTCGGTCCCGAGGCACCGGACCGTCGTCCGCGCGGACCGCCCGGAAGGGGTGGCGCCGACCGGTCCTTCTGCCACCGGGAAAGGGGCGGCCCCGCGGCGGACGGCATCCGCGGGTGATCGCCGTGCCGTCGTCCGGCGTGATCCCGTATCGTCCCCCTCGCGGGACCCGGCTACCGTGGCAGGGGGCGGGGCGGCCGTATGCAGCGCACGGGGGGCTGGGAGGAACGGGCGTGGAAAGCTCCGAGGAGGTGCGCGCGGCAGGCGTGCGGCTGCCGCAGCTGAGGCTGGACGAGCTGCCGGCCGAGTCGCAGGCCCGCCTGGACGCGGCCCGCCGCACCCAGGACCGGGTGCACAGCCTGCTGGAGGCCGTGCTCTCCGTCGGCCGCGAACTGGACCTGGAACAGGCGCTCCGCGGCATCGTGGAGGCGGCGGCGGCCCTGGTCGACGCCGAGTACGCGGCGCTCGGCGTGATCGGCCCGGACGGCAGACGGCTGTCGGCGTTCATCACGGTCGGGGTCGGCGAGGAGGAGATCGCCCGCATAGGCCCCTACCCGGAGGGCCACGGCATCCTCGGCGAACTCGTCCGCCACCCCGAGCCCCTGCGGCTGTCGAAGCTCTCCGAGCACGCGGCGTCGTACGGCTTTCCGCCCCACCATCCACCGATGAACAGTTTTCTCGGCGTACCGATCCGGGTGCGCGACCGGGTCTTCGGCAACCTCTACCTGACCGAGAAGCGCGGCGGACGGCAGTTCGACGAGGACGACGAGTCGCTGCTGTCCACGCTGGCCGTGGCGGCGGGCGTGGCGATCGACAACGCCCGCCTGTACGAGGAGTCCAGACTGCGGGAGCGCTGGCTGGCGGCGACCGCGGAGATCACCAGCAGCCTGATGTCCGGCGCGGACCAGCACGAGGTGCTGGGGGTGATCGCCGAGCGGGCGCGGGACATCACCGGCGCGGCCCTGGCCACGCTGGCCATCCCCGTGCGGGACACCGGCACCCTCGCGGTGGAGCTGGCCATCGGCCGCGAGGCGGAGGCACACCGTGGCCTCCTGCTTCCCGTGGAGGGCACCCTCACCGGGGCGGCCTTCACCCTCGGCGCGTCCGTGAGCAGTCCCGACGTCGCGCACGACCGACGGATCAGCGCGGGCCCGCAGCGGTTCGCCGGTCTGGGCCCGGCCGTGGCCGTCCCGATCGGCCGTGAGGACCGCGTGCGGGGGGTGGTCCTGCTGGCCCGGGAGGCGGGTGCCAGTGACTTCTCCGACAAGGAGACCGTGCCGCTGAAGGGATTCGCCGCGCAGGCCGCCGTCGCGATGGAACTCGCCGAGCGCCGCCGGGACGCCGAACAGATCGCGCTGCTGGAGGACCGTGACCGGATCGCCCGCGATCTGCACGACCTGGCCATCCAGCGGTTGTTCGCCACCGGGATGACGCTGCAGAGCGCGGGCCGGTTCATCGAGCACCCTCAGGCCTCGGAGCGGGTGCTGCGGGCCGTGGACGACCTCGACGACACCATCAAGATCATCCGGTCGACCGTCTTCGGTCTGCGCACCCATGGCGTCGAGGAGGCGTCCGGGCTGCGAGCCCGTGCGGTGCGGGTGGCCGACGACGCGACACCGGTGCTGGGCTTCGCGCCCAGTGTCCGGATGGAGGGCCTGCTCGACACCCGTGTACCGCAGGAGATCGCCGACCATGTCGTGGCCGTCCTGTCCGAGTCCCTGGCCAACATCGCCCGCCACGCGCACGCCGACCGCGCGGACGTGGCGTTGGAGACCGACGGGACCGAGGTACGGCTCACCGTCACCGACAACGGTGTCGGCGTCCCTGCCGGGGGCCGCCGCAGCGGTCTGCGCAACATGACGGAGCGGGCCCGGAACCTGGGCGGGGACCTGGAACTCGTCCGCCCGCGGGACGGGGGCACCCGGCTCGTGTGGCACACGCCCCTGACGCGGACGACGCCACCCTCGCGGGGCTAGGTGTGCTGTCCGGAGAGGTTGGTGACGCGGCTGGCTGGGGTGTGGCCGCCGATGCCGGTGTGGGGTCGGTGGTAGTTGTACCAGTCCAGCC
>NZ_JBIBVY010000034.1:18873-72709 GCF_043080665.1 Streptomyces sp. NPDC014991 | reverse complement strand
CACCCGCTACGACAAACGCGCCCGCCACTACCAGGCGCTGGTCACCCTCGCCTGCCTACGACTCTGGCTGCCCTGACTTTGCGGACACGACCTAGCGCTCCAGGACCCCGTTGAACCGCCGGGGAAGTCCCTGAGGGTTGTCGTCGCGGAGTTCCGCGGGCAGCAGGGCCTCCGGCGCGTTCTGGTAGGCGACCGGCCGCAGCCAGCGTTCGACGGCCGTGCCCCCCACCGACGTGGATGTGGAGGTGGTCGCCGGGTACGGACCGCCGTGGTGCTGGGCCGGTGCCACGGCCACCCCGGTCGGCCACCCGTTGACCAGCACGCGCCCGGCCAGCGGGGTCAGTTCGGCGAGCAGCTCCGGCCCCCGGCCGTGGCCGGCGGCCTCCTGGGAGGACAGCTGGACGGTCGCCGTCAGGTTGCCCGGCAGCCGCGACAGCACCGCCGTCGCCTCGCCGTCGTCCTCGTACCGGACCACCACGGTGACCGGTCCGAAGCACTCCTCCAGCAGCAGGTCGTGCGCCCCCTCCTCGGTGAGCCGGCTCGCCGGCACGGTGAGGAACCCGGGGCTGACGGTGTGTTCGCCGCCCGGGCCCGGTGTCACCGGGGACTCCACGCCCTCCAGGCCGGCCCGCTCACGCACCCCGGCGACGAAGTTGTCCCGCATGCGGTGGTCGAGCAGCACTCCGGCCTCGGTGTCGCTGACGGCGTCGGCCAGGGACTTCACCAGCCGGTCGCCGCCCGTGCCGGACGGCACCAGCACCAGGCCGGGCTTGACGCAGAACTGGCCGGTGCCGAGGGTCATCGACCCGGCGAGTCCGCCGCCGATCTCCTCGGCCCGCTCGGCCGCGGCGGCCTCGGTCACCAGGACCGGATTGAGGGAGCCGAGTTCGCCGTGGAAGGGGATCGGCACGGGACGCGCGGCGGCGGCGTCGAAGAGCGCCCGGCCGCCCCGTACCGAACCGGTGAAGCCGGCCGCGGCGACCAGCGGGTGCCGGATCAGCTCGATGCCCGCGTCGAAGCCGTGCACGAGGCCGACGACACCCTCGGGGATGCCGTGCCCGGCGGCGGCCCGGCGCAGCACCCCGGCGACCCGTTCGGACAGGGCCGGGTGGTCGGGGTGCGCCTTGACGACGACCGGGCAGCCCGCGGCCAGCGCGCTCGCGGTGTCCCCACCGGCGACGGAGAAGGCGAAGGGGAAGTTGGACGCGGAGTAGACGGCGACGACGCCGAGCGGGACCTTGTAACGCCGCAGGTCGGGGACGGGCGGGGTCGCCGTGTCGTCGGGGTGGTTGATGATGACGTCGAGGAACGCGCCTTCGTCGACGATGTCGGCGAAGGCCCGCAGCTGGTAGGCGGTGCGGGCGAGTTCGCCGGTGAGCCGGGCCGGGCCGAGCGCGGTCTCGGCGTCGGCGGTCTCCACCAGGGCGTCGCCGGCCGCCTCCAGGCCCGCGGCGGCCGAGCGCAGGAAGGCGGCGCGGACCGCGCGGTCGGCGAGGGCGCCGCGCGCGGCGCATGCCGCCCGGACCGCCGAGTCCACCTCCTGGGCTGTGGCCTCCACCGCAACCTGTTCGCGCTGCTTCCCGGTGCGCGGGTCGACACTCCAGACTGGTGCTGCTGCCACCGCGGGTCCCTCCAGTTAAGGCCGCATTACGGGGTCAACCATCAGCCGCGTTCGATATACTGAACGCTGTCTCTGATGATGAATACGCTGCTCGGAGACTATTTCCCGGCGATTGAAGGGGTCAAGCGCGATGTCGGCTGGCGAGACAGGCGGGGCGCAGGTCAAGTCCGCGGTACGGACGGTCGAACTGCTGGAGTACTTCGCCGGCAAGCCCGGTATGCACTCCCTCGCGGCCGTCCAGGAGGCGGTGGGGTACCCCAAGTCCAGCCTGTACATGCTGTTGCGCACGCTCGTGGAGCTGGGCTGGGTGGAGACCGACGCGACGGGCACGCGGTACGGCATCGGGGTGCGCGCGCTGCTGGTCGGCACGTCGTACATCGACGGCGACGAGGTGGTGGCCGCCGCCCGCCCGACCCTGGACCGGCTCTCCGACGACACCACGGAGACCATCCACCTGGCCCGGCTCGACGGCACCAACGTCGTCTACCTCGCCACCCGCCAGTCCCAGCACTACCTGCGCCCCTTCACCCGCGTCGGCCGCCGGCTGCCCGCCCACTCCACCTCCCTGGGCAAGGCCATCCTCGCCACCTGCACCGACGAGCAGGTCCGCGCCCTGCTGCCGCAGACGCTGCCCGCGCTCACCGAACACACCATCACCGACCGGGAGAAGCTCATCGAGGAGCTGCACCAGGTCCGGGAGCAGGGCTTCGCGGTCGACCGCGAGGAGAACACGCTGGGCCTGCGCTGCTTCGGCGTGGCGATCCCGTACCGCACCCCGGCGCGGGACGCCATCAGCTGCTCGGTGCCGGTGGCCCGGCTGACGCCCGCCCACGAACAGCTGATCAAGGACGCGCTGTTCGACGCGCGGGACCGGCTGACGCTGGCGACCCGCAGGCTCTGAGCCCCGGCGCCGGGAACCCCGGGCCCGCGCCGCGTCCGTCGGCCCCGCGCGCCCGCGGGGTCGTAGGCTCGGGCCCCATGAAGATCGTGCTGCGCGCTGTCGAGGACGACGACCTGCCGGTGTTCTTCCGGCAGATGACCGACCCGGAGTCCCTCCGGATGGCCGCCTTCGGTCCCGCGGACCAGGGCGACCGGGCCGCCTTCGACGCCTGGTGGCAGCGGCTCCGGGCGTCCGATGCCGTGTCCCGCACGGTGCTCGCCGACGGGCGGGTGGCCGGCAGCGCGGTCGTCTACGGCGAGCCGGGCGGGCGCGAGGTGACGTACTGGATCGACCGCGCCGACTGGGGCCGGGGGCTGGCGACGGCGGCCCTGCGGGCGCTGCTCGCCGAGGTTCCGGAACGGCCGTTGTACGCGCGGGCCGCGGCCGACAACGTCGGCTCGCTGCGGGTGCTGGCGAAGTGCGGCTTCCGGGAGACGGCCCGGGCCCGGGAGTTCGCGAACGCGCGAGGCCACGAGATCGAGGAGGTCGTCCTCGTCCTGGAGAGCTGAGCGAGTTGGCCGCACAGGACGTGCCGGACCCGGTCCTCCAGGATGAGCGGGGCATGAGAAAACGGGGGTACGGGAACGACTGCCCCGTCCCGCTCGTCTTCCGGGCGGGATGAACAAGACGATCAGGCGGGCGTCCGTCTTCGCGCTGCTGCTCGTGCTCGCTCTGCTGGTCAGGGCGACCTGGGTGCAGTTCTACGACGGCAAGGCCCTCGCGGACGACAACGACAACCGGCGGAACGCGATCGAGACGTACTCGCGCCCCCTGGGGAACATCATCGTGGCCGGGAACGCGATCACCGGCTCGGCCCGGACGAGGGGAAGCGACCTCGCGTACAGACGGACGTACACGGACGGCAGGCTCTACGCGGCGGTGACGGGCTACGCCTCGCAGGCCTATGCCCCCACCCAGCTGGAGGGCATCTACCACGACCTGCTCAACGGCACGGACACCAAGCTGAAGACCGTGCTGGACACGGTCACCGGGAAGCGCGCCGATCCGGGCGACGTGCTCACGACGATCGACCCGGCCGTGCAGAAGGCGGCCTACCGCGCGCTCGGTGACAACAAGGGCGCGGCCGTCGCGCTCGACCCGAGGACCGGCAGGATCCTCGCCGTGGTCTCGACGCCGTCGTACGACCCTGCCGCCCTCACCGACGCCGACACCGCCGGTGCCGCCTGGAAGCGGCTCACCGCGGACAAGGGCAAGCCGCTCACCAACCGCGCGCTGCGCCAGCCGCTGCCGCCGGGCTCGACGTTCAAGCTGGTCGTGGCGGCGGCCGCGCTGGAGGACGGGCTGTACCGGAACGTGGACGAGCACACCGACAGCCCCGACCCCTACACGCTGCCCGGCACGGTGCAGGAGCTGAGGAACGAGAACAGGTCGGCTCCGTGCCGTGACGCCTCGATCCGTGTCGCCCTCCAGTACTCCTGCAACAACGTCTTCGGTCACATGGCCGTCCAGCTCGGGCAGGACAAGGTGAGGGCCATGGCCGAGAAGTTCGGTTTCAACGACGACCGGCGGGACGTGCCGGTGCGGACCTACGCCAGTGTCTACCCCACCGGCATGGACAAGGCGCAGACGGCGCTGTCCGGCATCGGCCAGTTCGACGTCACGGCCACCCCCCTCCAGATGGCCATGGTGTCGGCGACCATTGCCAACGGCGGCAAGCTGGTCTCGCCGCACATGGTGTCGCGGATCACCGACAGCGGCGGTGATGTGGTGAAGGACTACGACGACGACGCCGGCACCGAGGAGGTCATCGGCTCCGCCACCGCCGAGCAGCTCCGGTCGGCGATGGAGACGGTGGTGAAGGAAGGCACCGGAACGAACGCGCTGATCGACGGGGTGACCGTCGGGGGCAAGACCGGTACCGCCCAGCACGGGGAGAACAACAGCAAGACGCCGTACGCCTGGTTCACCTCGTACGGCAGGTCCGACGGCGACGGCAAGGAGGTCGCCGTCGCGGTGATGGTCGAGCAGTCGGACGCGGCACGCTCGGAGGTCAGCGGCAACGGGCTGGCGGCGCCGGTGGCGCGGGCCATGATGCGGGCGGCGCTGAAGTAGGTTCGCCCGCCCGGGGCGTGCGGCCCCCTCGATTCGGGCGGTCCTTCCGTGTCACAGTCGGGTTCGGCCGGCCATACGATGTCCGGCCCCCCGCACAAGGACACGAAACGATCACTGCTACGCTTCCGGATCTCCGTCCGGGCGCTCCGCCGGACCCTCGCATGTCATTCACATGACACTCACGAAGCCGCACCGAGAAGAGGTCACCCGTGGGCACAGTCGTGGACGACGCCGCCTCCGTGGAGTTCCGTGCCTTCTTCGAACGGCACTACGCCGAACTCTCCCGGCTCGCGCACCTGCTGACCGGTGAGGCGGACGCCGCCGACGACCTGGCGGCGGACGCGCTGCTGGCGCTGTGGCACCGCTGGGACCGGGTGCGCGCGGCCGACCATCCGGCCGCGTACGCCCGGGGTGTGGTCGCCAACCTGGCCCGCACCCGGATCCGCAGCGCGGTACGCGAGCGGCGGCGGATCGCGCTCTTCTGGTCGCGCGGCGAGGAGCGGACCGACGGCCCGGACGTCGCCGGTGTGGTGGACGTCCAGGAGGCGCTGCGCAGGCTGCCGTTCCGGAAACGGGCGTGCGTGGTGCTGCGGCACGCCTTCGACCTGTCGGAGAAGGACACCGCGCTGGCGCTCGGCGTCTCGGTGGGTACGGTGAAGAGCCAGACGTCCAAGGGCATGGCCGAACTCCAGCGGCTGCTCGGCCCGCGGCACGATCCGCGGCGGGTGCACGCGGCGATGGCCGCCCGGGGCGGCGAGAGCGGAGGAAGGAACCGATGAGGCAGCAGGACGTGCACGACGAGCTGCGCGCCCGGCTGCACGAGGCGGCCGGGGCCCACGAACCCGACCGCGCGCGCATCCTGGCGCGTGTGGAGCGGGGCATGGGCGCGCCGTCCCGGGCCGGCCGCCGGGCCGGACGGCCGCCGGCGTCCGGCTGGTTGCGGGTGGCCACCGCCACCGCGGCGGTGGCCGGGGTGCTCGCGGTCGGCGGGTACGCGGTGGCGTCCGCGGTGAAGGACGGACCCCCGGCGCGGCGGACCGTGGCCGCGTCGCCGTCCTCCGCACCGACCCCGTCCCCGGACGCGCCGGCACGGCCGTCCGCCCCGGCGCGCCCGACGCCCGGCGAGCACAGCACCGGACCGTCCCGCACGCCGGCGCCGCCCCCCTCCCGCACGCCGGGCGCCACCGCGCCGGCCCGGCCGCCGGCGGCGCGCGCCGAGCAGGACGGCCCGCTGTGGTCGGACGGTTCCGTGGACCCGCACAGCAACGACTTCTGGGCGCAGAGCAATCTGACCCTGAGAACGACGGAGCCGCTCACCGCCCTCACGGTCCGGCTGAGGATCGCGCAGACCGGCGGGGTGACGTCCGCGGGCGCCTGGCGCTCCCTTCCCGAGGCGGACTTCAGCCAGAGCGTCGAGGAGCGGGACGGTTTCCTCGTCTACACCTGGACCCTGAAGGAGGGCCGCACGGTGCCGGCGGGCCGGTGGGTGTTCGCGGGGCAGTACGACCACGCGCGCGGCGGCCGGGACGCGAAGGACGACTCGTACACCATGACGGGCACGGCGGACGGCCACGACCGCGCCGTGGCCGGTGACTTCGCCCCGCACGGCGACGGTGCCGGCGACTCCTGAGCCGGGTGCCCGCCCGGGACCGGGCGCGGCCACGGTGGCCGCGCGCGACGGACGGCCGGCACCGAAACTTTCGGCTGTCCTCGGGGGCCGCACACCGGTTGACGCCGTGTTCCCCCGCCGACCACACTCCGGGAGCGCACAGCACCGAACAGGATCCCCCACGCTCCCACAGGACTGTCATGCGTCTCAGAACTCCGTTGGTCCCGCTGCTCGCCCTCCTCCTCACCCTGGCGGCGGCCACGCCCGGCGTGGCGCACACCGCGCGCGCCCGGTACTCCGGCTATCTCTTCGTCTACTTCACCGGCGAGGGCACGGCCGACGGCGAACAGATCCGCTACGCCCTCAGCCGGGGCGACGACCCGTTGCACTGGCGGGAGCTGAACGGCGGGAAGCCGGTGCTGACGTCGGCCGTCGGCGAGAGAGGCCTGCGCGACCCGTTCGTCATCCGCTCCCCCGAGGGAGACCGCTTCTACCTCATCGCCACCGACCTGCGGATGTACCGGAACAGCAGCGGCAGCTGGGACGAGGTGCAGCGGCACGGCAGCAGGTCCGTCATGGTCTGGGAGTCCACCGACCTGGTGCACTGGACGGACGGCCGGCCGGCGAGGGTCGCACCCGAGAACGCGGGCAACACCTGGGCACCGGAGGCCTACTGGGACGACCGGCTGCACGAGTACGTCGTCTTCTGGGCTTCGAAGCTGTACGCGGACGACGACCCCGGCCACACCGGATCGACGTACAACCGCATGCTGTACGCGACCACCAGGGACTTCCGCACCTTCAGCGCGCCCAGGATCTGGGACGACCCCGGTTACTCGGTGATCGACTCGACCGTCGTCAAGGACCGGGGCACGTACTACCGTTTCACCAAGGACGAGCGCGACCCGTCCTCCGGCTCGCCCTGCTCGAAGTTCATCACCGGCGAGAAGTCGCGCGACCTGACCAGCACGTCGTACCGCCTCGTCGCCGACTGCATCGGGAGCGGCTCGGTCCAGCGCGGCGAGGGCCCGACCGTGTTCCGGTCCAACACCGGTAAGAAGTGGTACCTGTTCGTCGACGAGTACGGCCTGCGCGGCTATGTGCCCTTCGAGACCACGGACCTGGCGTCGGGGAAGTGGACTCCGTCCGCCGACTACGAGCTGCCCGCCAGCCCCCGCCACGGCACGGTGCTGCCGGTGACGGGGACCGAGTACGAGCGGCTGCTCAGGACCTACGGCTGAGCAGCCGGGGGACGAACCGTCAGGAGACGAAGTACGTCGGGTTCGGGAGCTTGTACGTGCGGTCCGCGTAACCGCCGTCCAGGTCCGAGTACTGGTCGCCGAAGTTGGCGATGATCTCGTACCCGAGGTCCTTCTCTATGTGCCTGCGGGTGCCCGCCTTGTACTGCACGGTCGTGCAGGTCCAGGTGCCCGGGGTGGCGCAGTCCTTCAGGTAGGCCGGCGGAGCGGCCTTGTCCTTGAGGAACATGTGGTCGGCGTCGAGGTTCACATCGGCGCCGACCTTCTTCAGGTTCGCCACGGCGGCGGTGCGCTGCGCCTCGCTGAGACCGGAGTTGTAGAACACCTCGACGCCCCGGGACGCGGCGTACCGCACCAGCTCCGGACTGCCGAAGACGGCCGGGCGGTCGGCGCGGTTCACGTAGTCGGCCCATGTGGTGCCGTCGTAGGTGTAGTTGTAGCGCTTCTCGTAGTCGAGGCTGAGCAGCAGCGTGTCGTCGATGTCGAAGACGACGGCCGGCTTCTCGCCCCGGTGGTGCGCCTTGCGGGCGGCCTTGTCGATGGCGGACCTGGCGTCGGCGTCGACGCGCGCCAGGTCCCTGGCGTACGGGCTGTCGGGGGACGCCTGGTAGACGCCGTGACTGTCCGCGGTGGTGCCGTAGTACGTGTCGATGTCCTTCACCAAGAGGCCCACGTTGTAGGGCTCATGGGTGGAGTTCGCCGTCGACTGACCGGCGGTTGCCGCGCCCGCGCCGTAGAGCGCCGCACCGGCGACGACACAGGCGGCGCCGGCGGCGGCCGCCTTGAGGGACTTCCTCATGAATTCTCCGGGTCTGGTGGATGAGAGTGATGTACCAGGTCACGGACTGTCTACGCGCATCACACTCGGACGGCGAGCCCTTTTACCCGATCGATATGCACTCACGGCGGATTGACGGACCGTCAGACTTGTCCGACTTGGGACTTCGGCCCGCTCAGCACTCCTTCCAGGGCGTCCAGTCCCCCAGCCAGGCCGCCCTGGTCGCCGACGCGGCCTGTTCCCGGGTGAGCTGGGGACGGTTCTCCGGCACCGTGATCACCGCGCCCGGCCCCCTGTCGCGGTACTCGGCGAACCGCTGCCGCTGCCAGGGATGGGCGGCCGACATGTCGGTGTAGGGGGCGGCCGTGTCGATGCCGGGACCGAGCCAGGTCTCGCGGACGGTGAGCATCGGGCGGGCGGTCGGGTCGGAGCTGGGCACCCAGGGGCGGGCCAGCTTGTAGCAGCCGTCCGGGGCCTCGCTGGTGACCCGCCCGCCGAGGACCAGGTAGCCGCGCGGGTTGGCGACGGCCGTGGAGGGCGCGAGGACGAAGCCGTACGGGGCTGAAGCGAGGTCGGTGCGGTCCAGGGTGCGGAAGCGGCAGTCCTCGTAGACGGCCGTGGCCCGGCCGAAGACGAAGTCGACGTCGCCCTCGACGTGACAGTGCGCGTAGTACTGGCGGGCGAAGACGCCGAGGGCGGTGGAGTCGGCGTAGAGGGTGTCCTGGTGGCCGAGGAAGCGGCAGTGCAGGAAGGCGCTGCGGTCGCCCTGCACCTTGGCGGCGACGGCCTGGGTGCCGGTGGTCTCCGGGTGGTCGGCGCGCAGCCAGTCGTTGGCGAAGGTGATCCAGCGGGCGGTGAAGCCGTCGGCCTGGACGGTCGTCGTCGCGGAGCCGGAGGTGCCGTACGTGCCGCCGCCCGGCTTGGGAGTGCCGGCCGCGTTGTCGTACACGATGACGACGTCGCGGGGGTTCTCCGAGGCACCGATCCAGGTCATCTCCGTACGGCCGGCGTCGACGGCGACCGTCTCCCGGTAGGTGCCGGGCGCGATGACCAGGGTCCGTCCGCTGCCGGTGGCGGCGGTCACCGCGGCCTGGACGGCGGTGAAGTCGCCCCGGCCGTACGGGTCGACGTACAGGGTGTCCGGGGTGAGGCGGCGGACCGGGGATCCGTACCGGCCGAACGGGCGCGGTGCGGCGGCGGCCCGGGCGGGCGCGGACGCGAGGCCGGGCGCGGCGGCGGCCACGGCGCCCGCGGTGAGGAAACCCCGTCGGGACAGGGGCATGGGTGTGCTCCTTCGGATGCGGCTCGGCCGGGAGGACGGGGGCTGGGGGCCGGGCCCGGCCCCCGGGGGGTGGTCAGCGCAGGCGTCCGGCGCCCGCGCGGTGGTCGACGAGTGGGGGCACGGCGCGCGGCCGGTCCACCCGGGTGCGCAGGACCGGCGTCCAGCCCGCCCCGGGCCGCAGGATCTCGCCGGGAACCTGGGCGTTGTGGGCGGCGATGAGGTCCGCCGGCGCGCCGTTGACGTAGTTGTCGGCGGCCGTGACCGGCGCCTCCTTCCACTTCTTCAGCACCGCCCCGGCCGTGACGCCGTCCGGCAGGGTGAAGGCGTTGTGCTCGGCGACGAGCTGGGACTCCATGCCGATGCCGTAGCTGTAGGAGTAGCCGTCGCCGGCGACGAAGTGGTTGTTGTACGAGTCCACCTGACCGAAGCGGACGCGCGGGGCCCGCTCGACCAGGTTCCGGAACAGGTTGTGGTGGAAGGTGGCCTTGAGGTGCCCACGGTCGACGGCGGCCGTGGCGGCGCTGTCGCTGTTGCCGACGAGGATCGTCTTGTCGTGGTCCCCGAAGACGTTCCAGGAGGCCGTGACGTAGTCGGCGCCCTTGACGATGTCCAGCTCGCCGTCGTGCTGTTCGTAGATCCGGCCGTAGTAGGACGGCAGGGTGCTGTCGGGGTGATCACCGTCGGTGAAGGTGTCGTGGTCGATCCACACATGGGCCGCCCCGTGGACGACGGCACTGTCGTACTCGGAGTTCCAGTTGCCGTCGGCGGTGTCGGTCGGATCCCACTGGGGGAAGCAGTCGAGGGGGCTCTCGAAGGTCAGGTTGCGGACGATGACGTTGTCGGCGTCCTTGATCTGGAGGCTGGCGCCCTGGAAGCCGGCGTCGCGGCCGATGCCGAGGATCGTCGTGTTGGCGGGGACGGCGGCCTTGACGAAGGCGTCCTGGCGGGCCGCGGAGGCGCGGCGCAGGCCCTCGGGGCTGTCGTCGGGCTCGTCGTCGAGGGTGCGCGCCCGCCCCCAGACCGCCGGGTCGTAGGTCTTCAGATAGGTGGCGAAGTCGTAGCCGGGGACGGCGAACGAGTCGCAGCCCGGCCCGTCGGCGTCGATCGTCCCCCTCACCCGGACGATCTTCGGCGCGCTGCCGCCGTCGGCGAGGGCGGCCTTGAACTGCTCCCAGGTGGTGACGGTGTACACGTGCGCGGAGTCGGCGGCGGCCCCGCCGGTGGTGCCGGTGCCGTAGGACGCCCAGCCGTCCCGGGCGGGCAGGACCTGGCGCTCCGGGCCGGTGTGGTGGGCGGTGCGGTGGCCGGTGGCCGTGCCGGACGCGGCGGCGGTGCCGGTGAGGGACAGCACGAGGGCCGTGCATCCCGCCAGCGCTGCTATGGCACGTCCATGACAGTTCGGTGTGCGCATGGTGCGGCTCTCCTCGATGACGGGTCAGGACCGTGGTGCGGGCGGCCAGGTGATCCAGGACGCCGGAACGTCCTCGTCCAGCCGGACGACGTCGCGCCGGGCCAGTACCCGGGTGCGCAGCAGCTCCCGCGCCACGAGCCGGGCCACGGCGATGGCGCCCGGCGGGTTGAAGTGGGTGTTGTCCTGTTCGGTGGCGGTCCAGTTGAAGTAGGTCTTCGTCTCCTCCACGCCGAGCCGCTGCCACAGCGCGAGCGAGAGCGCTTCGACGTCGAGCAGCGCCACCCCCTCCTCCCGGGCCAGCGCCCGCATGGCCGCCGGATAGTCGCCGTGGGTCGGCAGCGCGTTGCCGTCGGCGTCGAACCTGCGGCGCTCGACGGGGGTGGCGAGGACGGGGCGGGCCCCCCGGGACCGGGCGCCCGCGACGTACCGCCGCAGGCACTCCTGGTACGTCGTCCAGGGCTCGGTGTACCGGGCGGGGTCGGTGGCCTTCTCGTCGTTGTGCGCGAACTGGACGAGCAGCAGGTCACCGGGCCGGATCGAGGCGAGGACCGCGTCGAGCCGCCCCTCGTCCAGGAAGCTCTTCGAACTGCGGCCGTTCACCGCGTGGTCGGCGACGGCGAGACCCTTGTGGAGGAAGAAGGGGAGCGCCATGCCCCATCCGGTCTCCGGGGCCTCGCCGGCGTCCTTCGGGGCGGCCGTGGAATCACCGGCGATGTACAGGGTGCGGGTACGGCGCCCGGCGGCCCGGGCCGTACCCGTCGAGCCGAGGGCGAGGGGGGCGGCGGCGACAGCGGCGAGCCCGAGCTGTCTGCGTGTGAGGGACACGGGGGATGCCTTTCGGACGCGGGGAACCATCAGGGGTGCGGGGCGGTGTCCGGGCGCGGTTCCGGTCCGCTGCGGTCCGCCGGCCGGAACCGCCCGGGCGCTCAGTGGTTCTTCCTCCAGTCGGCCTGGGCCTTGTCGAGCTGGTCGGCCAGCGTGTCCAGGAACTCCTTCGCGCTCAGCTTGCCGAGCAGCACCTTCTGGAAGTTCGGCTCGTTGTCGGCCTTGGAGATGGTGTTCCAGTCCGGCAGGTAGTACGGCAGCTGCACGACCTTGGTGCTGGCGCCGTTCAGCGCCTCTGCGGCGAGCTTCGTCGGCTCCGACGCCCGCACCCACGCGTCCCGCGCCGCCTCGGTGTTCGCCGGCACCTGACCCGCGACCCGGTTCCACCTGCTGTTGGACTCGTGCGAGGCGGCGAACTCGATGAACTTCCAGGCGGCGGCCTTGTGCCCGCTGGACCTGAACAACGCGAGCCCGTCGACAGGGTTGGACACCTGCACCCGGGTGCCGTCGTCCAGGGTCGGGTTGGGCACCCCCTTGAACCTGCCCTTCAGCGCCTTCTCGTGGTCGGCGTAGGACCCCAGGTTGTGGCTCAGCATCCCGATGGTGCCGGAGTCCCACTGCGCGACCATCTTGGTGAAGTCGTTGTTGACGTCGGCGGACGGGGTGTCCTTCTTGTACAGGCCGGCGTACTTCTCCAGCGCGGCCACGTTCCTCGGGTCGTTGACGGTGGTCCGGTCGCCCTTCCAGAAGGACGTGATCCCGCTCTGCCCGTACATCGCGTCCAGGGCCTGCGCGATGGACCCCTCGCCGCCGCGGATGGTGTACCCGAACCGGTTGCGGCCCCGGTCGGTGAGCTTGCCGGCCGCCGCGTAGAACTTCGTCCAGGTGGTCGGCGGGTCCAGCCTGGCCGCCGCGAACAGGTCCGTGCGGTACCACAGCGTGCCGTTGTTGGCGGAGGTCGGCACGGTGTACGTCCGGCCGGCACCACCGGCGGCCTTCACGCTCTCCAGAAACTTCGCGTTGAGCCTGCCCTTCAGGGAGCTGCCGGAGATCCGGTCGTCGAGCGGCTCCAGCGCGCCCTGCGCGGCGACCTCTGCGAGCATGGCCGTCCCGACGCCGCCGACGTCGGGCAGGCCGCCGCCCTGGATGGCGGTGTCGTACTTGGACTGGACGCTCGCGGCGGGCACGCCGACGTACTCGACCTTGATGTCGGGGTACTTCTTCTCGAAGTCGGCGATGATCTGCTTCCACACGTCGGTGCGGACACCGCCGTTGTTGTCCCAGAACGTGATCGTGCCCTTGCCGGAGCCTTCGCCCCCCTTGTCCCCCGCGCTGCCGCTGCCGTCGTCGCCGCAGGCGGTGGCGGCCAGGGCGAGGACGCAGGCCAGGGCGGCGGCCGAGGCGGCGCGTCTGCCGGCACGGATACGGATGCTGCTCTTCATCGGTCGGCTCTCTTCTTCTCTTCTGGATCCAACGGAGGAATGAAACGGTGGGACGCGTGGCGGGACCGGGCCTACAGGGGGGTGATCCGGAACCGGGTGAAGGTCGCCGTGCCCGCGGGTCCCGGCCCCCCGGGCGCGGTGGCGAACAGGCCGAGCAGGGCGCCGACCCAGCGCCAGGGGGTGGCCGCGAAGACGGGCCCGGACGGGCGCGGGCCGTCCCCGAGGTCGTAGCGGAACCGGCAGCGCGCCCCGGCCCCGGCCTCGATCCGCAGCCGCGCCCGCCCCCCGGGCGCGGGGCACGGCACACCGGCGTCGCGTTCGCTCCCCCACGGCCCCGCGATGGGGGCGGGCACCGCGCCGGCGACCGCCTCCGCGAACCGGTGCACGAGCCGGACCGTCCCGTCGGCCCCCCGCTCCAGCCCGATCCAGGCGTACGCGTCCCCGAGCACCACCAGACCCGCCCGCGCGCCCGGCTCGGTGCCCTCCAGCCGCAGTTCGACCTCGACCGCGCGGGGCGGGCCGGGCAGCCGCTGGGTGAGGATGTTCGGCAGCCGGCGCAGGTCGTCGGCGTCGTCCGAGCGCACGCAGGTCAGCCGCAGGCCGTCCCCGGAGTGCTGGGTGGCCCAGCCGTCGCCGGGGTTGGCGGTCCACTGCCACTGCCGGCCGTACCGGCCACCGGGGAAGTCGTCGTCGGTGGCGGGCGCTGCGGGCGGCTGCGGCGGCAGGGCGGGCCGCCGGTGTACGGCGACGGGAGCGCCCTCCTCGCCCAGTACGGGCCAGCCTCCCCCGCTCCCGGCCCCGCTCGAGCGGGAGGTGCCCCCATCGTCCCAGCGCATCGGCTGGAGGTGGACGACCCTGCCGTACGCGCCGCGCTGCTGGAAGTGCAGGAACCAGTCCTCACCGGCCGCGGTGCGCACCCAGCCGCCCTGGTGCGGCCCGTTGACGTCGGTGTCCCCCTGCTCCAGGACGATCCGCTCCTCGTACGGGCCGAAGAACCCGCGCGAGCGGAACGCGCCCTGCCAGCCCGTCGCCACTCCCCCGGCGGGCGCGAAGATCCAGAACCAGCCGTCGTGCCGGTACAGCTTGGGCCCCTCCAGCGTGAACCAGCCGGGGATGCGGTCGCCGTCCACGATCACCTTGCCCTCGTCGAGCAGCGAGGTGCCGTCGGGGTGCATCCGGTGGCCGGTGAGGCGGTTCTTCACGCCGGAGCGGGACCTGGCCCAGGCGTGCACCAGGTAGGCCTCACCGGTCTCCTCGTCCCACAGCGGGCACGGGTCGATCAGTCCCCGGCCCGGCTGGACCAGGTGCGGACGGGTCCAGGGGCCTCTGACGTCGGGGGCGTTGACCTGGAAGATCCCCTGGTCGGGATCGCCCCAGAAGATCCAGAAACGGTCGTCGTGGTACCGCAGGGACGGTGCCCATACCCCGCAGTCGTGCCGGGGCGTCGCGACCTCCTCCTCGGGCTCCAGGCGATCAAGTGCGTGGCCGACGAGGGTCCAGTTGACGAGGTCCCGTGAGTGCAGCAGGGGCAGGCCGGGGACGCGGCCGAAGCTGGAGGCGGTGAGGTAGAAGTCGTCACCGGCCCGGACGACGTCCGGATCGGACCAGTCGGCGTCCAGCACCGGGTTCGTGTAGGTCTCCGGAGTGCTCACGGGCCGACCGCCTTCCGGACCAGGGCCGCCGCCTCGTCCCGTCGCAACCGGCCGTCGGCGACGACGGTGACGATCCGACGTACGACGGTCCCGCCGGGCGCGACGGCCAGCCGCTCGCCGTGCGCCAGGGAGGAGCCGACCCCGGGGTACTCGGCGGCCCGCACGAACCACGGGTCCCGCCGGGTCTCCTCGGTGGCCCCGGCGAAGACCAGCGTCCAGTCCGCGCCCGCCAGCGCCAGCCAGCCGGAGCGGGTGCCGTGCACCTCCGTCTCGCCCTCCCGGCCGGCGGTGAACACCCGTGGCGTCTCCTCCTCCTTGCGGGCCCGCCAGAAGAAGCCGCCGTAGGCCGCGCCGGGCCGCCCGTTGGTGGCGGGGCTGCCGATCGACACGGGGCCGGGGGTGACATTGGTGAGGGAGAAGGTGAAGTCCAGCGCCCACGCGGTGGCGGTGAGTCCGGTGGCGGCGACGGTACGGCGCTCGCGCAGCAGCTCCGTCCCGGCGGCGGTCCAGCGCAGCTCCTCCACGAAGCCGTCGGGGTCGCGGAGCTGGAAGCCGGTGTGCCGCTGGACGCCGTGGTTGTCCAGCTCGGCGGGCCCCCGGCCCCGGACGAAGGTCCGCCCGCCCCAGAAGTTGTGCCCCTCGACGTCGGGAACGGCGACACCGACGCCGAGGTGGTGGGCGTGGTCGGCGGGGGACACCTCGGTGACCGCCGTGCCGGCCAGGGTGGTGACGGGGTGCAGGTAGGGGCGCGGGGAGAGCCGGGCGGACAGCTCGGGCCGGGTGACGTACCGGCCGACCGGGCGGCCCGCGGCCCGCAGGACCAGGGTGTCGGTCGACGTCATCGGGTGCTCACCTCTTTCGGCGGCGCCCAGGAGGCGCCCAGTTCGGAGTAGAGGGCGAGACGGTCGGCCGCCGCCGCGACCAGGTCCTCGACGCCGGGCACGATCCGGCGCCGCTCGGCGGGCAGCAGCCGCCAGGCGTGTCCGGGCAGCGGCGAGGGGTCGGGGGCCGTCCGGACGGCCTCGACGACCCGCATGAAGGCGCCCGTCTCGGCCGGCGGCACCAGCAGGGCGTCGCCGCCGGCCAGGTGACCGGCCAGGTTCTCCAGCAGGTCGGTGCGGCCGTACGCCAGCTCCTCGGGGCCGTGGCCGGCCCGCTGGAGCAGCACCCGGTCCTGCTTGTACCAGAAGGTGATCCGGCCGGTGCTCCCGTGCACCACCACGTACGGCTCCCCGGGCCGTTCGGCGCACAGGGTCGCCGCGACCGTGACCGGGCCGCGCGGGGTGCGGACGCGGACGCAGGAGGTGTCGTCGGACTCGATGGCGTTGGCGCGCAGCAGCTCGGTCTCGATACCGGTGACGTCCTCGGCGCGGGTGGTGCCGAGCACGGCGAGGCCGGTGGCGACGGCGTGCGCGAGGGGGTTGGTGAGCACGCCGTCGACCACGTCGGTGCCGTGCAGGCGCCGCCGGCCCGCCCAGGGCGCGCGCCGGTAGTAGGCCTCGTCCCGGGCCCAGGCGCCGGCCCCGCCGACCCCGGCGACCTCGCCGATCGCGCCCTCCGCGACGAGGCGGCGGATCGCGGGCACGGCGTGCGAGCCGAGGGACTGGAAGCCGATCTGGCAGGCCACCCCGGCCTTCGCGAGCCCGTCGGCCATGCGGCGGAACTCGGCGTAGGAGGGCGCGGGCGGCTTCTCCAGCAGCACGTGCGCCCCGTGCCCGGCGGCGGTGAGGGCCAGGCCGGTGTGGGTGGGGATCGGTGTGCAGATGACGGCGATACGGGCGCCGGTGGCCTCCAGGAGTGCCCCGAGGTCGGTGGACTGTGCCGGTGTGCCGAGGCCGTCCGGGATCTCGTCGGCGGTGAGCGGGGTCAGTTCGCAGATCCCGGCCAGCCGGACGGCACCCCGGGCCTGGAGCCGGTGGATGTTGTCCAGGTGCCGGCGGCCGTGTCCGCGCGCGCCCGCCAGGACGACGGGTACGGTCATGGGGTCCTCCCCGCGCCCGCACGGCGGGCCGCCCGCCGGGAGGTGACCGGGTGGCGTGTCATCCCTTCACCGCCCCCGCGCTGAAGCCGGTGATCAGCCACTTCTGGATGAAGGCGAACACGATCACCACGGGTACGGCGGCGATGATGCCGCCCGCCGCCAGGGCGCCCAGGTCGACGCTGTCCGCGCTCATCAGGGTGTTGAGACCGACCGGGACGGTCTGCTTGCTCTGGTCGGAGAGGAACATCAGGGCGAACAGGAAGTGGTTCCAGGCGTGCACGAAGGCGAAGGAGCCGACGGCGATCAGCCCCGGCCGCAGCAGCGGCAGCACGACGATCCGGAAGGCGGTGAACCGGTTGCAGCCGTCCACCCAGGCGGCCTCCTCCAGCGCGTAGGGCACGTTCCGGATGAACCCGCTGATCAGGATCATCGACAGCGGCAGCTGGAAGACGGTCTCGGCGAGGACGACACTGCCGAGGGAGTTGATCATCGACAGCTCGGCGAAGATCTGGAACAGCGGCACCAGCAGCAGGGCGCCCGGCACGAACTGGGAGCACAGCAGGGCCAGCATGAAGCCGCGCTTGAGCCGGAAGTCGAAGCGGGCGAGGGCGTAACCGCCGGCCAGGGCGACCACGGTGGTCAGCAGCAGGGTGGCGACGCCGACGTAGACGCTGTTGACGAAGTAGGTGCCGAAGCCGCGTTCGGTCCACACCTTCTGGAAGTGCTCGGAGGTCATGGGCCAGGGCACGAGCGAGGTGGAGCCGGCCGGGCGGAGCGCGAAGAGCAGGATCCAGTAGAAGGGGATCAGGGTGAAGAGAAGGTAGATCCCCAGCGGGACGTAGATCCGCAGGCGCGGCACCTCGTCCCAGGCGCGCCGTTTCCGGCCGGCCGGCGCGGGCCCGGGCGCCACGCGCTCGGGTGCGGGAGCGATCTCGGTGATCACTTGGACTCACCTCCGAACTTGCTCAGCCGCAGATAGACGATCGAGCAGAAGAGCAGGATGACGAACGCCACCGTGGTCAGGGCGGAGGCGTAACCGAAGTTGTGGGCGTCGACGCTGGTCCTGGCGATGTAGAGCGGCAGCGTCGTGGTCTCGCCGGCCGGGCCGCCACCGGTCAGGGTGTAGAGCAGGTCGACGTTGTTGAACTCCCACACCGCGCGCAGCAGGGTGGCGAGGACGATCGCGTCCTTCAGGTGGGGCAGCGTGATGTGCCAGAACTGCTTGAGCCGGCTCGCCCCGTCGACCTCGGCGGCCTCGTACAGGTCCCGGGAGACGGACTGGAGGTCGGCGAGGATGAGGATCGCGAAGAAGGGGACACCGCGCCACAGGTCGGCGGCCACCGCCGCCGGGAAGACCGTGGAGGTGTCCGACAGCCAGCTGGTGCCGTAGGAGCCCAGGCCCGCGTCGGCGAGGTAACGGGTCACACCGGTCTGGGAGTTGTACAGGAGCACCCAGATCGCGGAGGTGAGGACGCCGGAGACGGCCCAGGGCGAGAAGACGAGGGCGCGGGCCACCGCCCGCCCCACGAAGGTCTGGTTGACGATGAGCGCCAGGGCGAGGCCGAACAGCAGCTGCAGCCCGACCTCCACCACGACCCACTTGGCGCTGAAGGTCAGCGTGTCCCAGAACTGCGGGTCGTGGGAGAAGGCCTGGGTGAAGTTGCCGAGGCCCGCGAAGCCGTTCCGCCACGGTTTGGTGGGGTTGTAGTCCTGGAGGCTGTAGTAGAAGACGTTGAGCACCGGGTAGGCGATGAAGCCCAGCATGAGCAGGGCCGCCGGGGCGATCAGCAGGTACGGCAGCCTGCGCGGGGTCGCGGAGGCACGGCGCCGCCGGGGTGGCGCGGGCGGTTTCGCCACGGCTGCGGCTTGGGCCATGACTGTTCTCCGTTCACAGGGGGCGGGTGCGGCGGGTGGACCGGGGTGGGCCGGGAACCCCGGCTGCAGGAAGCGCTTGCTACATACACATGGGTGAAGGCCTCCACCCGGGGTGGGGCGTCAGCCGGCGTACGGGTCCGGGACCGTCCCCGGACGGGCCAGGAACTCGAAGTCGCAGCCGGTGTCGGCCTGCGTGACCTGCTCCTCGTAGAGGGCGCCGTAGCCGCGCTCGAACCGGGCGGGCGGCGGGGTCCACGCGGCCCGCCGGCGCTCCAGCTCCTCGTCGTCCACGTGGAGGTGCAGACTGCGGGCCCCGACGTCGAGGGTGACGAGGTCGCCGTCCCGCACCAGGGCCAGCGGTCCGCCGACGTACGACTCCGGGGCGACGTGCAGGACGCAGGCGCCGTAACTCGTGCCGCTCATCCGGGCGTCGGAGATCCGGACCATGTCCCGCACGCCCTGCTTCAGCAGGTGGTCCGGGATCGGGAGCATGCCGTACTCGGGCATGCCCGGGCCGCCCTTGGGGCCGGCGTTGCGCAGCACCAGCACGCTGTCGGCGGTGATGCCGAGCGAGGGGTCGTTGATGGTGCGCTGCATGGTCCGGTAGTCGTCGAACACGACGGCCGGGCCCGTGTGCCGGAGCAGGTGCGGCTCGGCGGCGATGTGCTTGATGACGGCGCCGTCCGGGCAGAGGTTGCCGCGCAGCACCGCGACCCCGCCCTCGCTCGCGACCGGGTTGTCCCGGGGCCGGATGACGTCGTCGTCGTGGACCCGGGCGCCCGCGATCTGCTCGCGCAGGGTGTCGTGCGACACGGTCGGCCGGTCCAGGTGGAGCAGGTCGGTGATGCGGGAGAGGAAGCCGGGCAGGCCGCCCGCGAAGTGGAAATCCTCCATCAGGTACCGCTGCCCGCCGGGGCGGACGTCGGCGAGGACCGGGACCGTGCGGGCGACGCGGTCGAAGTCGTCCAGGGTGAGCCGTACGCCCGCCCGGCCCGCCATGGCGATCAGGTGGATCACGGCATTGGTGGAACCGCCCAGGCCCAGCACGGTGGTGACCGCGTCCTCGAACGCCTCCCGGGTGAGGATGTGGGACAGTCTCCGGTCCCGGTGGACCAGTTCCACGACGGCCAGGCCGGCCCTGGCGGCCATCCGGTCGTGCCCGGAGTCCACCGCCGGGATGCTGGACGCGCCCGGCACGGTCACGCCCAGCGCCTCGGCGGCGGCCGTCAGCGTGGACGCCGTGCCCATGGTCATGCAGTGGCCGGGTGAGCGGGCCAGGCCGCTCTCCAGCTCGGTCATCTCGCAGTCGCCGATGAGGCCGGCCCGCTTGTCGTCCCAGTACTTCCACATGTCGGTGCCGGAGCCCAGCACCTCGCCCCGCCAGTGGCCCGGGAGCATGGGCCCGGCCGGCACGAACACGGCGGGCAGGTCCACGGAGGCGGCGCCCATCAGCAGGGCGGGGGTGGACTTGTCGCAGCCTCCCATGAGCACCGCGCCGTCGACCGGGTACGAGCGCAGCAGCTCCTCGGTCTCCATGGCGAGCATGTTGCGGTAGAGCATGGGGGTCGGCTTCTGGAAGGTCTCGCTGAGGGTGGAGACCGGGAACTCCAGCGGGAAACCGCCCGCCTGCCACACCCCGCGCTTGACGGCCTGGGCGCGGTCGCGGAGGTGGACGTGGCAGGGGTTGATGTCGGACCAGGTGTTGAGGATCGCGATGACCGGCTTGCCGAGGTGTTCCTCGGGCAGGTAGCCGAGCTGGCGGGTACGGGCGCGGTGGCTGAAGGAGCGCAGTCCGTCGGTGCCGTACCACTGGTGGCTCCTCAGGTCCTGGGGGCTCCTGCGGGGTGCGTTCATATCGACCACCCGGCGGCGATGGCGGCGACCTCGGCGCGCTCGTCCTCGGGCAGCGGCCGGCTGGGCGGGCGGACGTCCCGGCGGCACAGGCCGAGCGCGGCGAGGGCCTCCTTGACGACCGTGACGTTGTTCGCGTTGCCGTGCGCGGCGCGCAGTTCCTCGAAGCGGCGGATCTGCTCCCAGACCTTCATGGCGGCCGGGTGGTCGCCGCAGCGGAGCGCTTCGAGCATGTTCCGGGAGACGGCCGGGGCGACGTTCACCAGCCCGGAGGTGAAGCCGGTGGCGCCGGCGGAGAAGTAGGAGGGGGCGTACGGTTCGGCGAGGCCCGCCACCCACACGAAGCGGTCCAGGCCCGCGTCCCGGGCGAAGGCCGCGAACCGGGCGGCGTCCGGGACGGCGTACTTGACCCCGATGACGTTCGGGCAGTGGTCGGCGAGTTCGGCGAGGCGGGCGCCGGGCAGCTGGGCGTTGCGCAGGTAGGGCACCACGCCCAGCTCCGGGACGGAGTCGGCGATGGCGCGGTGGTAGTCGACCCAGCCGGCCGCCGACACGTACGGGTGCACCGGCTGGTGGACCATGACCATGCCGGCGCCGAGGTCACGGGCGTGCCGTGCGGAGGCGATCGCGGTGGGCAGGTCGTGCCCGACGCCGACGAGGACCGTCGCGCGGTCGCCGGCCTCCTGGACGGTCCACTCCGTGACCAGGCGGCGTTCCTCGGGGGTGAGGGCGTAGAACTCGCCCGTGTTGCCGTTCGGGGTGAGGGTGGTGATCCCGCCGTCGAGCAGGCGACGCAGCAGGGCCCGGTGGGTGTCCCGGTCGACGGAGCCGTCCTCGGCGAACGGGGTCACCGGGATGGCCACCACGTCGGCCAGGGCCGCCCGTCGGGTCTCGAACGTCACGGTGCTCATTGCTGACCTTCCGCTGGGAGGAGCTCGGGGAAAGCACGGCGTACGAAGGACCCGATGTGGGCGTGCAGGGCGCCCGCCGCACCGTCCGCGTCGCCGTCCAGCGCGAGCCGCAGGATCTCCCGGTGCTCGGCGGCCTCCCGCTCCCAGGAGGGGTCGGCCGCCCAGGCCACGGCGGAGACGAGGGCGGCCTGGTCGCGGACCTCGTCCAGCATCCGGCCGAGCAGCGGGTTGCCGCACGGCAGATAGAGGGCGCGGTGGAACTCGCGGTTGGCCAGGGAGCGTTCGGCGGTGTCGGTGGCGTTGTCGGCGCGGGTGAGCGCGTCGCGGGCGGCGTCGAGGGAGGCACCCCGCCCGACCGCCCGCCGCAGGGCCTCCGGTTCCAGCAGCAGCCGCACGTCGTAGACCTCGCGCGCCATGTCCGCGTCCACCATGCGCACCGTGACGCCCTTGTACTGGCTCATCACGACCAGGCCGGTTCCGGCGAGCGTCTTCAGGGCCTCGCGCACCGGGGTCTTGGACACCCCGAACTGCGCGGCCAGCTCGGTCTCGACCAGGGCCTGACCGGGTGTCAGCAGGCCGGTCAGGATGCGGTGTTTGATCGCGTCGAGCACGACTTGCGTGCGGGACGGGATCGGGGTGGGCACAGAGGTCATGCGGCCCTCTCGGATCTCACATATCGCGTCTCATATATGACGTACGAAGTACGACGCGTCGAAGGTAGGAGGGGGCACGTGTTTCGTCAATGCTTCTGACAAAGGAAACCGCGACGGTGCGTGGACGCGGTGTCAGAAGGTGTGCCGGTCGCCCTCGCGGGCCGTACCGGTGGGCCGGCCGGAGACGGCGGCGGCCCGGGCGGTGGCCGACTCCCGGGTGAGGGCGGGCCCCACATGGGTGACGAGCAGTTCGCGCACGCCGGCGTCATGGGCGACACGGCCGGCGTCCTCGGGCGTCAGATGCACCGGCCCGGGATGTTCGCCTTCGCGATGTTCCCCGATGTCCGCCTCGCACAGGAACAGGTCGGCCCGGGTGGCGAGTTCGGCGAGCGCGGGACAGGGACCGCTGTCCCCGGAGTACGCGAACACACTCCCCTGGCACTCGGCGCGCAGCCCGTAGGCCTCGGTGCCGTGAGCGACGGCACGCGCGGTGAGGCGCAGGTTCCAGTGCCGGACGTCGTGGCCGTCGTACAGGCCCCGGAAGTCGAGGACGTCCTTCAGGAAGCCGACGTCCGCGCGCCCGAGGAAACCGGCCAGCCGCCGTGCGCAGTCCGGCGGGGCGTACACCGGGACCGGCGCGGGCGGGGTCATCCCGCCGAAGGCGAACGCGTAGGCGGCGGCGAGCAGGTCGGCACTGTGGTCGGCGTGCAGGTGCGAGACCCAGATCGCGGTCAGCCGCGCGGGATCGGTGTACTGCTGCAACGCGGCGAACGTACCGGGCCCCGCGTCCACCCACACCTCGGCACCCCCGCCGGACAGCAGGTATCCGGAACAGGGCCGGCCCGGGCCCGGGTGCGGCGAGGCGGTGCCGAGAACGGTGAGGGTGAGGGGCATGGAAGTGAGCGTACGACGCGACCCACGGCCGGGGCGCGGGAAGGGCGCCCCCGGAGGCCGTCCGGCCCCCGGGTTCCCGCCCGCCCCCACCGGTGCTCACGCCGGGCCCGCCCGTCCGTTCGGCCCGGGACAACACACCTAGGGTCTTTCGTTCGGATCGGGCCGGATCAGGGAGCGGGTCCTGGTGCCGTGCATCGCAAGGCGGAGGAGGGCGCCATGGCGGAGCCATGGCAACCGACGACAACGCGGCGAGGCGCGGTGCCAGGACCCGCGAGCCCGGCATGATCCGAACGAGAGGGCCTAGGGCCGCCACCCCGGCTCCCGCCCGCTCAGCCCCACCGTCCGCTCCAGCAACGGCGCGTCCGCCGGGAGGGGGACGACCGGGCCGAACGGTCCGTTCCCGCGGTCCGGGTCGCCGGCCGCGGCGAGCAGGAAGCCGTGGGCGGCGTCGAGGGCGGCCGGATCGGGGGTGTAGTCCTGGCCGGTCGCGCGGGCCAGGTCCCAGCCGTGGATCACCAGTTCGTCGGCGACGACGGCGCCCGCGACCACGCCCGGCAGGTCCACGCCGCCGGCGCGGGTGCCGCCGGTCCAGGCGGCCGGCTCGCGCCAGGCGCCGGCCAGCTCGTCGAGCGCTCTGGGCAGCTCCTCCCGCCAGCCGGGACCGATGTCCGGGACGACGGCGTCCGGGCTGGTGTCGGTCGTCACCCCGAGGTCCTTGCGGGCGGCGTCACGGAACGCCACGGACAGCGCCAGGAGGTGACCCAGCAGGTTCCGCACCGCGAGGCCCGGGCACGGTGTGGCGCCCGCCAGCTGGTCGTCGGTCACGGACCCGGCGAGCCGGGCCACGATCCTGGTCTGCGGGCCGAGATCCACCCCGGTCATCTCATCACTCCCTCGGTGTCGGATTCCCCGTACGCAATGCTGACCGGTCGGCTCCCCGGAACTCATCGCTCACGTGCCACCGGTACCCGGCACCTTGCCGATCCGACGGGGGACGCCTTAGACGCACGATGAGCCGGTATGACGACTTCCTGGACCGTGGTGCGTGTGCTGCGGGATCGCACGGCGGGGCTGTATCTCGCCGGTGTGGTGGTGTCCGCGTTCGGTACCTCCTCGCTGTGGCTGGCCTCGGGTGTGTGGGTGAAGGACCTCACCGGGTCGGACGGCCTGGCCGCCCTGTGCCCGCTGGCCCTGTGGGCGCCCACCCTGGCGGGGCCGGCCCTGGGCACGCTCGCCGACCGGACGCGCCGCAGGCCCCTGCTCGTCGGGCTGGACCTGGGTCTGGCGGGCCTGCTCCTCGTGCTCCTCGCCGTCGGCTCCCCCGGCCGCGTGTGGCTGCTGTTCGCCGTGCTGTTCCTGTACGGCGCCGCCGACGCCGTCCACGACGCGGCCGAGTCGGCCCTGGTCGCCGCCGCCGTCGGCCCGGATCTCCTCGCCGACTTCAACGGGCTGCGGATGACCGTGACGGAGGGCATGAAGCTCGTCGCCCCGCTGACCGGGGCGGCGCTGTACACGGCCGCCGGCGGCCGGGCGGTGGCCTGTCTGGACGCGGTCACCTTCGTCGTGGCGGCCGGGCTGTGCGCGCTGCTGCGCGTACGGGAGGAGCCGCCCGTCCGGTCCGGCGACGGCTGGCGGAGGCGGACCGCGGAGGGCGTCCGGCATCTGTGGGGGCAGCCGGAGCTGCGCACACTGGTCCGGGCGGGCGGTACGACGATGCTGCTGACCTCGCTCGGCAGCGCGACCGTGTACGCCGTCGTCGGCCGCCTCGGACACTCCCCCGCCTACACGGGGGTGCTCTACGCCGCCCAGGGGGCCGGCTCGGTGGTGGCCGGGCTGCTCGCCGGGCCCGCGCTGCGGCGGTTCGGCGAGCACCGGTGCGCGGCGGCCGGGATCGCGCTGACGGGGGCCGCGGCGATCGCGCGGGCCGTGCCGTCGGACGCGACGGCCCTGGCGTCCGGCGCCGCGGCCGGTCTGGGACTGCCCTGTGTACTGGTCGCCGTGCTCACCGCCGTGCAGCGCCGTACGCCCGGCCCGCTGCTCGGCCGGGTGACGGCCACCGCCGGCACGCTGGTCCTCGCCCCGAACGTGCTCGGGCTCGCCCTCGGGGCCGGCCTGGTGGAACTGGCCGGACCCGGGCTGCTGCTGCCGCTCTACGGCGTGGCGCTGCTGCTGACGGCGATCGCGCCGGCTCAGCGGGCGGCCAGTGCCTCCCGCACCGCGGCCAGGTCCCCGTCCGACGCCAACCCGGCGTGATACAGCCGCAGTTCCGTCGCGCCCTGGGCACGGGCGCGTGCCGCGTCCGCGGCGAGGGTGCCGGGGCTGCCGCCCATCCCGGCGACGACCGTGAGGTTGGCGGCCAGCACCGTCCGCTCCCCCGCGTGCGCGGCGAACGGCGCCAGCAGGGCCGTACCGCCCGTGCAGGGCACCACCACGCCGTCGGCGACCAGGAGGATGCGGGCGGGGTCGACGCCGGCGTTGGCGCCGCAGTGGTAGGACACCGGGTCGGCGTGCAGGAGCACCTGGAAGCCGTCGGGTGCGCCGGCGCGTACGGCGGTGACGGCCTCCTCCTGGAGGGTGGCGGCGGTGGTGTCGCGCCACGCGCGCGTGGCGGCCGCCGTGTCCGCACCGAGGAGCCTGCCCACCGTCGGCCAGCCCCCGTCGTCCGCCGCGCCCCGCCACAGCGGCTCCAGCGCGGTCCGTACGGCCGCCGCCAGCTCGTCGGCGTCGAGGCCGTGTGCGCCGTAGCCGGCGCGGCAGGACGGGCAGAAGCACAGGGACATCAGGTACTGCCCGGCCTCGCCGAGGCCGACGCCGGCGGTCTTGTCGTGGGCGTGCAGGTGCGCCAGCCCGTACCAGCCGAGGGACTCCAGTTCGGTGCCGTGCGCGCCGGGGCGCACGGCGGCCTCGGCGGCCAGGTCGACCAGGTACGCGCGCGTGGCGGGCTGGGCGATGCAGGGCGCCCACGGGTAGCGGTCACCGTAGGCGTTGACGACCGAGGTGTCGGGGTGATCGGCGCCGAGGCGGGAGTTGTGGGCGAGGACGACCCAGGTGTGCACCTCCAGACCGGCCGCGGCGAGGGCGTCGGCGGCCTCGCCGTAGGCGTTGCCGGGGGCCCAGCGGCCGGCGGGGTAGGGCCGCAGGCCACGGCCCGTCCAGCGGTCGCCCGGCGGGTAGAGGACGGACGCGTACTCGGCGGTGACGATGCGGTGGCGGGGGTGGCGGGGGGTCAGGGCGCGGGTGGAGTGGTAGGCGGCGGCCAGGGTCACCTGGTCGACACCGAGTTCCGCGATGCGCGCCGGGGCCCCGGGGTCCCCGTTGACGTCCCAGGGGTACACGAACGCCGACGCCTTCACGCGCCTCCTCCTCTCGAAGCCCGGCCGTGCTCGCTCACGCTTCCTCCTCCAGCAGGGCGTAGCCGCGTTCGATCAGCCGGGCGAGCTGTTCGACGTGGTCCTCGGCCGGCTCGTGCAGCGGGGGCCGCACCTCGCCGACGTCCAGGCCGCGCAGCCGTACGCCTGCCTTGACGAGGGAGACGGCGTATCCGCGGCCCTGGGCGCGCAGTTCGACGAACGGCCGGTAGAAGCCGTCCAGCAGGCGGTGCGCGGTGTCCAGGTCGTCCGTCTCCAGGGCCCGGTGGAAGGCGAGGGCGAGTTCCGGCGCGAAGCAGAACACGGCCGAGGAGTACAGGGTGATGCCGAGGGCGCGGTAGGCGAGCTGGGTCTGCTCGGCGGTGGGCAGGCCGTTGAAGTACAGGAAGTCGCCGGGGGCCTCGGTGCGGACGGCGCTGACGATGCGCTGCACGAGGTCGAGGTCGCCGAGGCCGTCCTTGAGGCCGATGACGCCGTCGGTGCGGGCGAGTTCGACCACGGTCGACGGTGTGAGGACGGCGTTGTCGCGCTGGTAGACGATCACGGGCAGGGCTGTGGCCGCGGCGATCTCGCGGTAGTGCCGCAGCAGGCCGCTCTGGTCGGCGAGGACGAGGTAGGGCGGCATGGCGAGGAGGCCGTCGGCGCCCGCGTCCGCGGCGAGGCGCGCGTAGCGCACGGCGAGCGCGGTCCCGTAGCCGGCGCCCGCGACGACCGGGACGCGCCCCTCGGCCGCCTCGACGGCCACCCGCACGCACGCCTCGAACTCCTCCGGCAGCAGCGCGTGGAACTCCCCGGTGCCGCAGCAGGCGAACACGGCGGCGGCACCGGCCGCGACGCCCCGGCGCACATGCGTGCGGTAGACGTCGAGGTCGAGTGAGCCGCCGGGGCCGTAGGCCGTGACGGGGAAGAACAGCGGCCCGCTCGGGTCACGGAGCCGGGCGGCGAGAGGGGCTGGCGTCACGGGCGCTCCCTGTCGGTGCATGCTTCTGATCGACGTCTATATTTCTGAACAATGTCACGCTACGGGCCGCCATCGGAGCGGGTCAAGCGCGTGAACGGGCAACACAGCAACCGAATTCACCCTGTCACAGCACACTTGACGAGGCGCACCGCCCCTCCCTAGCGTGTCCACACATGTGAATGCCGTCCACGCACGCGGCGTGTCGCAGCGGCACCGAGGACCCCAAGGAGATCGAAGGATGCCCGCTCCCCGTACCCTCCTGCTCACCGGTGCCGCCGGCGGGCTCGGCACCCTGATGCGGTCCCTGCTGCCGGAGTACGGCTACACGCTGCGCCTGTTCGACGTGCGCCCCGTCGAGGGCGCGCCCGACGCGGTCACCGCGGACCTCGGCGACGCCGAGGCGCTGCGCGAGGCGGTGCGGGGCGTGGACGCCGTCCTCCATCTCGCGGGCATCTCCCTGGAAGCGCCCTTCGAGAAGATCCTGCGGTCGAACATCGAGGGCACCTACAACCTGTACGAGGCCGCCCGCCAGGAAGGTGTGCCGCGCATCGTCTTCGCCTCCTCCAACCACGCCGTCGGCTTCACACCGGCCCCGCGCGCGGGCGAGCCGCTGATCCCCGTCGCCACCCCGCGCCGCCCGGACACCTTCTACGGCCTGTCGAAGTGCTTCGGCGAGGACCTGGCCCAGCTCTACTGGGACAAGCACGGCCTGGAGACGGTCTCGGTGCGCATCGGCTCCTGCTTCCCGGAGCCGACCAGCGTCCGCATGCTCTCGGTGTGGATGAGCCCGGCCGACGGCGCCCGCCTGTTCCACGCGGCCCTGACCGCCGAGGACGTCGGCCACACGGTGGTCTACGGCTCGTCCGCCAACACACGCCTGTGGTGGGACCTGGGCAGCGCGCGGGCGCTGGGTTACGAGCCGCGGGACGACTCCGAGCCGTACGCCGCGAAGCTGATCGCCGAACAGGGCGAGCCGGACCCCGGGAACCCGGCCCACACCCACCTGGGCGGGCACTTCGTGAACGACCCGCCGATCTGGCCGTACTGAGGTCGCGGCGGTTCCGGCAGCGGCCGGTGACGGCCGTCGCGGCGGTGGTGCCGTGACCCGTTCGGCCGGTAAGGGAACGGTAAAGCGGCGCCGTTCGTTCACCCGGCATGACAGCTATGACCCCTGGCTCGAACATCTCCCTCTCGGCCGCGCGTGTGACGGTGGACGTGGCCGCTCCGGTGCGGCTCGACGTGTCGGGCCTGCTGCTCACCGCCGACGGCAAGGTGCGTTCCGACGACGACTTCATCTTCTACAACCAGCCGGCGGGCCCGGGCGTGGCCTACCGCTCCGGTGGCGGCTCGGCCCCGGACGCGGTCACGGTCGACACCACCGCCGTGCCGCCGGACATCGAGAAGATCGTCGTCACGGCCAGCCCGGACGCGGCCGGCCAGACCTTCCAGGGCGTCGAGCCGACGGCGACGATCAGGGACGCGGACGGCGGCGCGGTGCTGGCGACGTTCACCCCGCCGCAGCTCGGCGCCGAGACGGCGCTGGTGGTCGTGGAGGTCTACCGCCGGGGCGGCGCGTGGAAGGCGCGCGCCGTCGGCCAGGGGTACGCCGACGGCCTGGCCGGCATCGCGACGGACTTCGGTGTGACGGTGGAGGAGCCCGCCCCGGCCCCTGGCCCGGCTCCGGCCGCGACGCCGTCCCCGGCCGCCACCCCGGCCGCTGCCGCACCGGGCGCCGGCAAGATCAACCTGGACAAGGGCCGGGTCAGCCTGGAGAAGAAGCAGACCGTGTCCCTGGTCAAGGGCGGCCGGCCGCTGCTCTCCCAGGTGCGGATGGGCCTCGGCTGGGAGCCGGCGTTCCGCGGCAGGGACATCGACCTGGACGCCTCGGTCATCGCCTACGGGCCGCAGCGCGACCACATCGACAGCTGCTACTTCGGCAAGCTGAGCATCCTGAACGGCTCGGTCAAGCACTCCGGTGACAACCTCACCGGCGAGGGCGGGGGCGACGACGAGGTCATCGTCGTCGACCTCGGCCGCCTCCCCCAGGAGGTCTCCGGCCTGGTCTTCACGGTGAACTCCTTCTCCGGCCAGAAGTTCACGGAGGTCGCGAAGGCCTATTGCCGCCTCGTCGACGCCGCGACCGACGAGGAACTGGTCCGCTTCGACCTCACCGGCGCCGAGGCGCGGACCGGCGTGCTGATGGCCAAGCTGGTCCGGCAGTTCTCCGGTGAGTGGGACATGACGGCACTGGGCGACTTCGTGAAGGCGCGCACGGTACGGAACATGGTGGAACCGGGGGCGAAGTCGCTGTAGCGCGCCGGCACGGCGTGGCGCCGGGGCGCCGCCGTCCCGCGACGGCTCCTTCCCCGGCCGCGGCGCCGTGGGGGCCGATCACGCGGTTCCCCGCGCCCCTCCGGGCGCGGGGCTACGGCCGCAGGCCCTCCGTCAGCAGGGTCAGGCAGCGGCGGATCTCCCTGCCGGGCTCGTCCGCCAGCTCCGATGCCGTCGCCATCCCGTGGGCCAGCCGCAGGACCTCGACCGGCTCCAGGTCGGCCCGCAGCACGCCGTCCGCCTGCGCCGCCGCCACCAGCCGGCCCGCCGCGCCCCTCACCGCCGTACCGCACGCCGCACCGCACCCCGTCGGCGCCGTCGGCGCACCGTCCGTGACCGCCGCCCCCAGCAGGGCCTTCATGCCCCGCAGCTCGATCGTGGCGATGCACAGCTCGTGCAGCCACTCCGTCAGCGCCTCGCCCGGCGGCAGCTCCCCGGCGAGTTCGTCGGCCCGCCTGCCCAGCGCTTCGATCCGGTCGACGTACGCCGCCTCCAGCAGCGCCTGCCGGGTCGGGAAGTGCCGGTAGAGCGTGCCCGAGCCGACGCCCGCCCGTCTGGCGATCCGGTCGAGCGACGCGTTCTCCCCCTGCTCGGCGAAGGCCTCCGCCGCCACCGCCAGCAGGCGCTCGTGGTTGCGCCGGGCATCGGCGCGCATGGGTCTGACCCGCGTCATCCAGCAACTCCCTGCCGAACCGCCGAACCGGCGACTTCCCCCGGATCCTATCGAGCGCCTGCCGGCCGAGCCGCACCGGCGGTGGCGGGGGACGAGCCCGCGGCCTCCCCGTGCGCGGTGGGCGCCACTGGAGGGGGAAAGGCCGCGGAACGGGCGGGCGGACATGCGCGGCGTGCGGGTCAGCCGCGCTTCTGCCGCTTCCAGGGGCCGGTGACGGCGAGCATGATGCCGGGCGTCTGGATGTTGGCGAACAGGGTCTGGCCGTCGGGCGAGAAGGTGACGCCGGTGAACTCGCTGTACTCCGGCTCCTCGGCGGTGCCGATGTTCAGCTCGTTGCGGGCGATCGGGTAGGTCCGGCCGCTCTCCGTGGCGCCGAACAGGTGCTGGACGCCCTCGCCGTCCTCGGCGATGACCAGGCCGCCGAACGGCGAGACGGTGATGTTGTCGGGACCGTCGAAGGCGCCGTCGGCGGCCGGGTCCGGGTTCACGCCGAACAGCACCTTCAGGGTCAGCGTGCGGCGCTCGGGGTCGTAGAACCAGACCTGGCCGTCGTGCTGGACCGGGCTCTCCTCGCGGGCGAAGGAGGAGACGACGTAGACGCCGCCGTCGCCCCACCACATGCCCTCCAGCTTGCGGGCGCGGGTGATCTGGCCGTCGGTGAACTGCTTGCGGGTGGGTACCGTCCTGGCGTCGCGGTCAGGGACGTCCACCCAGTCGACGCCGTAGACGGTGCCCGTCCTCGTGGCGCGGGAGAGGTCGTCGACGAACTTGCCGCCGGAGTCGAAGCACTTGAAGGCCTGGAGCACGCCCGCGTCGTCGGCGAGGGTGCGCAGCCGGCCGCGGCCGTGGCGGAAGCCCTCCGGCGGGGTCCAGCGGTAGAACAGGCCGTTGGGGCCGGCGGCGTCCTCGGTGAGGTAGAGGTGGCCGCGCCGGGGGTCGACGACGACGGCCTCGTGGGCGTACCGGCCGAGGGCCTTGACGGGCTTCGGTCCGCGGTTGGCCCGGCGGTCCTCCGGGTCGACCTCGAAGACGTAGCCGTGGTCCTTGGTCATGCCGTTCTGGCCGGCCTTGTCCTCGGTCTCCTCGCAGGTCAGCCAGGTGCCCCACGGGGTGCTGCCGCCCGCGCAGTTGGTGGAGGTGCCGGCGATGCCGACCCACTCGGCGACATGACCGCGGCGCACCTCGACGACGGTGCAGCCACCGGAGGCGGCGGGGTCGTAGACCAGGCCCTCGGTGAGCGGCACCGGGTACTTCCAGTTGGCGCGCGGGCCCTTCAGCTCGTGGTTGTTGACCAGGAGGGTGGCGCCGCGGGGCCCGTCGAAGGTGGCGGTGCCGTCGTGGTTGGACGGGGTGAACTCGCCGGACTCCAGCTTGGTCCGGCCGCTGTAGGTGACGATCTCGTACCTGAAGCCCGCGGGCAGGGCGAGGATGCCGTCCGGGTCGGGGATCAGCGGGCCGTAGCCGACGGCGTGGTGGTGGCCACCGTGGGCGGACTGCGCCTCCGCGCCGTCGGTGTCCGTGGCGGCCAGGGCGTTCGGCGCGGTGGCGAGCGCGCCGACGCTGCCCGCCAGGGCGACCCCGGCACCGGTGATCGCGGATTTTCTGGCGAAGTCCCTGCGGGTGAGCGACATGGTGTCTCCTGTGACGACGGTGGCGGTGCCGTGGAGGGTGGCGGACCTCGGTTCGGCGCACACGCTCCCGCCCGGCGGTGAACACGGGCTGAACGCCGGGCTACTTCGGCGCTCCCTGTTCAAGAACCCGTGCGCACCGCCTCGGGGCCGGTCGGAGCCCAGGTCGGGCCCGGCCCCGGCCGCGTCTCAACCGCCCTGCTGGGAACGGGCCTTGAACGCGGCCTTGCGTGCCTCCTTCGCCACCTTCTTGTCCGGGTGCAGTCGTCCCATCGCCTCCAGCACGTCCGCGGTGGCGGGGTGCTCCACCCGCCAGGCCGCGGCGAAGAACCCGCTGTGCCGGGAGGCCAGACCCTCCACCAGCGCCTGGAGTTCCTCGGAGTTGCCCTCGGCCGCCAGCTGCGCGGCCACCGTGTCGACGGTGAGCCAGAACACCATGTCCTGCGACGGTGGCGGCACCTCGGCGGCGCCCCGCTCGCTCAGCCACACCCGGGCGAGCCCGCCCAGTTCGGGGTCGTCCAGCACCTCCCGCAACGCGGGCTCGGCCTCGATGCCCACCAGCGACAGCGCCTGCTGGCAGCGCAGCCTGCGCAGCGGCGCCCCGGCGTCCGCACCCCGTGCCGCCCCCAGCAACTCCCGTGCGGCGGCCAGGGGTTCACGACGGCCGAGCCACTGCTCGGTCTCGGCCCGGGCGGCGTGCTGCCCGTACCGGGCGGTGCCGTCGAGCAGCGCGTCCGCGCTCGCGTCGGCCAGGTCACCGACGGCGGGCGCGTCGAACCCGGCCTCCAGCAGCCGCGCCCGCAGTCCGTACACACCGAGCGGGGTGAGCCGGACCATGCCGTAGCGGGAGACGTCGGTGTCGTCCACCGGCGCGGCGGGTTCCTCGTCGGCGTCCACCATCAGCGCCTCGTCCACCGGCTGGTACTCCACCAGTCCGACCGGTTCCAGCACCCGGAACTGGTCGTCCAGCCGCATCATCGCGTCGGACACCTGTTCAAGGACGTCGTTGGAGGGTTCACCTCTCCCGCCGGGCAGGATCACGGAGGCGGCGAGGGCGGGCAGCGGCACGGGTCCCCCGCCGGGATTGTCCTCACCGACGGTCAGGAGGTACAGGTTGCCGAGGACGCCGTCGAGGAACTCCGCCTCGGCCTGCGGGTCCCAGCCGAGTGACGAGAAATCGACTTCGCCGCCCTGGTCCAGCGCGTCGACCAGGTCGTCCAGGTCGGGCACGCTCGCTTCGGCGAGCGCGGTCTCCAGCGCGGCGAGCCACACGGTGAGCACGTCCTGCGGGGAGCCGGCGGTGAGCAGCTTCAGCTCCTCACCCTCGCGGACGGTGCCGGCCTCCTCGTCCGCGATCTCGACCAGTCCGGTGTCCAGGGCGACGCGCCAGGCCTCACCGGCGTACGCGGCGGCGTCGTCGCCGCCGAGGCCCAGCAGCTCGACGGCGGCCGGCAGCTGCTCCTCGGCCAGTCCACCGCCGGCGTCCACGCGGGTGTCGGGGCCGGCCCAGCGGGCGAGGCGGGCCGCCCGGGAGAGCAGCGGTGTGGACAGCGCGGCACGCGCCAGCTCCGCTTCGGGGTGCAGCCGCGCGGGCGGCAGGGGGGAGCTGTCTGACATCGGCTGGTTCTCCTCGGACCGTGAACGGACTCAACCCCTCAGCCTAGACGGATTTCCACCCATGCCACCCGGTTCATGTCCGCGCCGGTCGCCGCACATGGCCGAAACCTTGACAACTTCCCGCACCAGGCAGGAGATTGACGCGCGTAGAAGTTGGGGGGACAACTGTTCACTCGGCTCTGCGCGTGTCACAGAGGGCCACCGGCCCGGCACGCTCCCGTTCCACCCTCGTCCCGGCGCTCACGCACGTCCCCGGAGGGATCCCCTTGCCGAGCAGGTCTTCCGCGCGCCTCGCCGCGCTCACCGTCGCCGCTGTCTGTTCCGCCGCGTCGGCCGTCGTCCTCACCTCGCCCGCGCACGCCGACGCGGTGCGCATCCACGACATCCAGGGCACGACCCGGGTGTCCCCGTTCGCCGGGCAGAAGGTGACGGACGTGCCTGGCATCGTCACGGCCACGCGCACGTACGGCTCCTCCAGAGGCTTCTGGATGCAGGACGCCACCCCCGACGACAACTCCGCCACCAGCGAAGGCGTGTTCGTCTTCACCGGCACCGCGCCGAAGGTCGCGGTCGGCGACTCGGTGACGGTGACCGGCACGGTCTCCGAGTACGTCCCGGGCGGCACCTCCTCCGGCAACCAGTCGCTGACGGAGATCACCAAGCCGGTGGTCGCCACCGTCTCCTCGGGCAACGCCGTCCCGGCGCCGGCCGTCGTCGACGAGGACACGGTGCCGGACGCGTACAGCCCGGCCGGCGACACCGCGGCGAACGGCTCCGTCAACGGCCTCCCCCTCGACCCGTCGGCGTACGCCCTGGACCGCTACGAGTCCCTGGAGGGCATGACCGTCCGGATCCAGGACGCCCGGGTGGTCACCGCGACCGACCCGTACAGCGAGCTGTGGGTCACGGTGAAGCCGCACGAGCACCGCAACCGCCGCGGCGGCACGGTGTACGGCTCCTACGACTCCCAGAACACCGGCCGGCTCCAGATACAGTCGCTGGGCGCCACCGCCGACTTCCCGAAGGCGAACGTCGGCGACACCCTTGGCGGCACCACCACCGGCCCGCTGGACTTCAACCAGTTCGGCGGCTACACCCTGGTGGCGAGCACGCTCGGCACCCTGGAGAGCGGTGGCCTCCAGCGCGAGACGACGCGGCGGCAGTCGGGCCGTGAGCTGGCGGTGGCGACGTACAACGTCGAGAACCTCGACCCGTCGGACACCACCTTCGCCTCGCACGCCTCCGCGATCGTGAACAACCTGCGGTCGCCCGACATCGTGTCCCTCGAGGAGATCCAGGACGACAACGGCGCCAAGGACGACGGCACGGTCGGCTCCGGCGAGACCGTGCGCAAGCTGATCGACGCGATCGTCGCGGCGGGCGGCCCCGAGTACGACTGGCGCACGATCGACCCGGTCAACGACCAGGACGGCGGCGAGCCCGGCGGCAACATCCGCCAGGTGTTCCTGTTCAACCCCGGGCGGGTGTCCTTCACGGACCGCGCGGGCGGCGACGCGACCACCGCGGCAGGCGTCACCAAGGTGCACGGCAAGGCGCGGCTGACGCTCTCCCCGGGCCGGATCGACCCGGGGAACGCGGCCTGGAAGAACAGCCGCAAGCCGCTCGCCGGCGAGTTCGTCTTCCGCGGCAGGACCGTCTTCGTGATCGCCAACCACCTCAACTCCAAGGGTGGCGACCAGGGTCTGGCCGCGCAGTACCAGCCGCCGGTGCGCAGCTCGGAGATCCAGCGGCACGCACAGGCCACGGCGGTGAACGCGTTCGTCAAGGACATCCTGTCCGCGCAGAAGAACGCCGACGTCATCGCGCTCGGCGACATGAACGACTTCGAGTTCTCCGGCACCGCGAAGATCCTCGAGGGCGACGGCGAGCTGTGGTCGGCGATCAAGTCGCTGCCGCGGAGCGAGCGGTACACGTACGACTACCAGGGCAACGAGCAGGTCCTGGACCAGATCCTGGTCAGCCCGGCGATCCGGCGCGGCTGTGACTTCGAGTACGACAGCGTGCACATCAACTCGGAGTTCAACGACCAGATCAGCGACCACGACCCGCAGGTGCTGCGGTTCCGTCCGTGATACGGCGGCGGGGCCGGCGGGACACCTCGCCCGGGCCGGCCCCGCCGTACCGCGGTCACCTGTGGCGGCCGGACCGGCGCCGGAGCACGGCCGCGGCGACGACGGCGACGCCCGCCGCGCCCGCGGTCAGCGTGGGCACCGGGTGCCGCAGCGCGGCGCCCACGGCGGACCGCATCGGGCGCGGCACCCGCGGGTCGTCCTCCACGGTGCGGCCGGCCCGCGCCGCCCGGTCGTGGAAGGAGTGCCCGCTCTCCACGGCCCGCTCCTGCACCAGGTGCCCGGCCCGTGTCATCCGTTCCTGTGCACCGTGGCCGGCCCGCACGGCACGGTCCTGGACCTGGTGCCCCGCCCGGGCCGCCCGCCCCTGCACACCGTGCCCCGCGTGCGCGGCGCTCTCCCGCAGCTGCACGGTCATCGCCCCGGCCTTGTCCCTCAGGTCGGCGGCCCGCGCCCGGGCCCGGCCCTTCACATCGGCCCTGTCCGCCAGCTGGGCGACGGTGTCGCCGAGCCGGCTCCTCGTCGTGTGTCCGATCTGCTGCCGCAGCTCGTCGGGGCCCTTGGCGCCCGAGCCGTGCGGGTTCCTGTCCGTCATCGGTGTGCCCTTTCCCTGATCACGTCGGCGTCCGCACCGGCACTGCCGGACGGCCTCTCGGGTGCGGGGGGAGCGGCGGGACGAGGCCGGGCGCGTCCGCCGGTCCGCCGCCGAGTCCGGTACGGCACGGCCTCCCGGCCGGCTTCCGGCCGGCGGGGCCGGCGTCCCCCCGCGGCGCCCGGGAACGCTCCGTGCCGCCCGGGCCGGGGCGCCCGCCGGGCGGGGGCCGTGCGTACGGGGTCACGGTCACGGTGTGCGCCTCCTTCCTGTGCGCGGCTTACGGGTACCCGGGCCGAGGATCCTCAGCCGTGCGCGCCGCTCCCGGTGCCGCGTTCGCCGAGACGTGCGAGTTGGGACTGCAACCAGTCGAGGCGTGCCTGCAACAACGCGGCCTCCGCGACGAGTTCGGGCACGCCCGGCTCGGTGGTGGGCGTCAACCCGTCCGGTGTACTGCCCGTACCACCGTCGCCCGCGACCACCCGCAGGCCCTGACCGGCCAGCCGGGCGAACTCCGCGAGGGAGACGGACGGACGGCCCCGCACGCAGCCCGCGCAGGCGGGGACGAGGGCCCGACGGCCGGGCCGGCCCCAGCCCGCGTCGGCGAACGCGAAGGCCCGCATCCCGCAGGCGCACGGGCCCACCGTTGCCGTACGGACCCGCTGGCGGGCGTAGCGGAAGCCGCGCTCGAAGCGGATGTAGGCGCCGAGGACGGAGACCTCCAGCAGGACGGCCGCCCGGTGTTCGGCTGTGCACAGCAGGGCTTCGGCCGCCGCCCGGTCGTGCACGCAGTGGAAGCCGCAGTCGCACCGGCGCGCGGGCGGGCGGTGCCGGCGGCCGTAGACGCAGGCGGCGTCGTCGAGCACCCCGTACGGCAGCGCGCCGCCGAGCGACACGCCGGTGAACCCGGCCCGGGTGCCGTCCTGGGACAGCACCGGGTGAGCGATCTTGTATCCGGTCGGCGGCTCCGTGGGGCGTTCGGCCGGGAGCCGCAGTCTCATCGGGCGGCCGGGACCTCTTCGCGGGCCGGCTCGGCCGGTCCGGGGCGGACGGCCTCCTCGCGGGGCCGCGGTTCCTCCTCGTGGACGAGCGGCCGCTCCTCGGCGGTCCCGGTGGCCAGTGCCTTGCCGAGCTTCATGGCGCCTCCCATGACCTGACGCAGGTGACCCTCCGCCCATAGTGACCCATGAGGGGCGGAGTGCGACACAGGGCGTGCGGCCGACGACGCCATCGCTCAGCATTGCTTATCAATACTCCGTAGAGAAATTAAGTAGAGCTTCACGGACGCGGTGCCGAGACTACTCCCATGACCACGACCACCACGCACACGACCACCACCCGCAAGCCCGCCGCGCCCTTCGGCCGCTCCCTGTGCGCGATGATCACGCCGTTCACCGAAGAGGGCGCGCTCGACCCGGAGGGCGCCCAGCGGCTGGCCGTGCGCCTGGTGGCGGAGGGCTGCGACGGCCTGGTCCTCAACGGCACCACCGGCGAGTCGCCCACCACCACGGACGACGAGAAGGCGCGCCTGGTCGCGGCCGTGCGGGAGGCGGTCGGCGACCGGGCCGCGCTGGTCGCGGGCGTGGGCACCGCCGACACCCGGCACACGGTGGAGCTGGCGCGAGCGGCCGGGAAGGCGGGCGCCGACGGCGTGCTGGTGGTGACGCCGTACTACAGCCGGCCCCCGCAGGAGGCCGTGGCCGCCCACTTCCTCCAGGTCGCCGAGGCGAGCGGACTGCCCGTCATGCTCTACGACATCCCGGGCCGCACCGGCACCCGGATCGAGCCGGACACCATGATCCGCCTCGCGGCGCACCCGCGGATCGTGGCCGTCAAGGACTGCTCCTACGACTTCCTCGGCACGCAGAAGGTGCTGGTGCGGACCGGGCTGGCGTACTACGCGGGCTGCGACGAGCACGTGCTGGCGCTGTACGCGGTCGGCGCGGCGGGCTGTGTCAGCACGGTCGCGAACGCCGTACCGGCGCACATGGCCGCGATCCTGGACGCGTTCGACGCGGGCGAGACCGCCCGCGCGACCCGGCTCCAGCTGGCCGCCGTGCCGTTGACCGAGGCGATGACGGGCGCGGGACTGCCCGGCACGGTCACCGCCAAGGCCCTGCTGGCCCGCCTCGGACTGCCCGCGGGCCCGGTGCGCGCACCGCTGCTGCCCGCCGGCCGGGAGACGGCCGACGGGCTGCTGGCGCGGTACGGGGCGCTGGTGGGGGCGTGATCACCGCTGGGCGAACACCGGCTGCCAGTCCTGCCAGTGGTAAGCGGCGTCCGGCTTCTGGTAGCCGCTGAGCGGGACGACGTCCTTGCTGCCGATCGTGACCAGCACCAGCCGGGGCCGGTACTCCACCGTGTCCGGATCCCGCTCCCAGGCGATGAGCCGCTTGTCGTCCGCCCAGGCGAGCAGATCCGCGCCCCGCACCCGGGTGATCTCCTTGCCGGTCAGCGGATCACGGATCGCCGAGTACGACGTGTGGTGCGGCTCCGCGACCAGTCCCCAGGCGGCGAGCCGCCCGTCCGGGGAGAGCCGGGCGCCGACGTCCGACCTCAGGTGGCGCTCGTTCGCGGGCGGGGCGACCTTCCGCCCCGTGAGGCCGTAGAACTGCTGCATGCCGTCCCGGGGCCCCGCGACCCGCGCGTACAGCAGGTCACCGGTACGGCTGAAGGAGAAGTCCGCGTCGCCGAGGACGTTGCGGTCCGATGCGACGGGAACCCACGGGCGCTTGCTGCCGGAGGCCACGTCCAGGATCTGGAAACCCGTCCGGGGCCGGATGCCGAACCGCGGCGCCAGGACGGTCTCGCCGGTCCCCGGGTCGGTGGAGCGTTCGTACAGGTCGGGGTTCTCGTTGTACGTCGTGGCGACCAGCCTGCGGCCGTCGGCCGAGAACGCGAGCCCCCCGACGCCCCGGGCCACCGGGATCCACCGCTCGACCTCCCCCGTCGCGAGGTCGAGCAGGCCGATCCGCGAGGCGGGCAGCCTCCGTTCGAGAACGGCGGCGGTCCGCAGGCCCGGGGCGACGGCGACGGACGACCACCGGTCGTCCTTCTCGTACCGGCCGGTGCGGGGGTCGAGCAGCCAGTACGTACGTACGCCGGCCACCCGGTGGCCGGACTCGGGCACGATCCGGCGCGTGTAGTACGCGGCCAGCACCGTGCGCCCGGCCGCGATCGCCTCCCGCGGCGGCGACTGGTCCGGGTGGGCCCGGACCGCACCGGAGTCCAGCACTCTCGACGGCCGTACGTCTCCCGGTCCGCCGGAGTCCAGGAGTGGCACCGCGACGGCGATCCCGACCACGGCGGCGGCGGCCGTGGCGACCGACGCCAGCCTGCGGTTACGGCGGCGCCGGCGCACCCCGAGCACCCGGTCGGCCAGTCCCGGCGGCGCGGGCGGCACACGGTCGGCCTGCTCCCACAGCGTCTCGCGCACAAGTTCCTCGACGTTCACGGACGCACCTCCACGGGTGAGAAGTCACGGGACGGCCGCTGCGGCCGGGGGCCGAGCGCGGCCAGCTCGGGCGCCAGCTCGCGGAGCCTGGCCAGGGAGCGGTGGGTGGTGGACCGTACGGTGCCCACGGAACAGCCCAGGATCCGGGCGACCTCCGCCTCCGGCAGGTCCTCGAAGTAGCGCAGGACGAGCACGGTCCGCTGGCGCGCGGTGAGCCGGGACAGCGCCGCCCGCAGCACCATCCGCAGCTCGGCGGCGTACGCGGCGTCCGGGGCGTGACCGGCCTCCGGGGGCTGAGCGACCGAGACCTCCCGGCGCCGCCACTTCAGCCGCCAGCGGCTCACCTGCTGCCGGTACAGGATCTGCCGGACGTACGCCTCCGGCTCGTCGATCCGCTGCCACCGGCCGGCCGCCCTGACCAGCGCGTTCTGCAACAGGTCCTCGGCGGCGTGCCGGTCCCCGCCGGTCAGCAGGACGGCGGTCCTCAGCAGTGCGGACGACCTGCCGGCCACGAAGTCCCGGAAACTCTCCTGCGCCTCGGCATCCATCGTCACCTTCTCTTCCCCCGGGCCGCACCTGTTGTCCGGGCCCCACACCCCTTCTGACGTGCGTACCGGCCCGCCACTATGCCTGCGGCCCGGAAAAAGTCCGCCCGGCCTCCCCTCGGACACGACGGAGCGCCCCCGCGCCGGGATGCCGGCGGGGGGCGCTCGGGTCGGGGGTGCATCAGTTGTGGCTGTGCAGGATGTCGTTCAGGCCGCCCCAGACCGCGTTGTTCGGGCGGGCCTCGACGGTGCCGGTGACCGAGTTGCGGCGGAAGAGGATGTTCGAGGCGCCGTTCAGCTCGCGGGCCTTGACGATCTGGCCGTCGGGCATGGTGACGCGGGTGCCCGCGGTGATGTACAGGCCGGCCTCGACCACGCACTCGTCGCCGAGCGCGATGCCGACGCCCGCCTCGGCGCCGACCAGGCAGCGCTCGCCGATGGAGATGATCACGTTGCCGCCGCCGGACAGGGTGCCCATGGTGGAGGCGCCGCCGCCGATGTCCGAGCCGTCGCCGATCACGACACCCGCGGAGATGCGGCCCTCGACCATCGACGTGCCCAGGGTGCCGGCGTTGAAGTTGACGAAGCCCTCGTGCATGACGGTGGTGCCCGCCGCGAGGTGCGCGCCCAGGCGGACCCGGTCGGCGTCGGCGATGCGCACGCCCTTGGGCACGACGTAGTCCGTCATGCGCGGGAACTTGTCGATCGAGGTCACCTGGAGGTGCAGGCCCTCGGCACGGGCGTTCAGGCGCACCTTCTCGATGTCGTCCACGGCGACCGGGCCGAGCGAGGTCCAGGCGACGTTGGAGAGGTGGCCGAAGACGCCTTCCAGACTCTGGCCGTGCGGCCTGACCAGGCGGTGCGAGAGCAGGTGAAGGCGCAGATAGACGTCGTGCGCGTCGATGGGCTTGTCGTCCAGCGAGGCGATGACCGTGCGGACCGCGACCACCTCGACGCCCCGGCGGGCGTCCGGGCCGGTCGCCGCGGTCGCTCCGCCGCCCAGCAGCTGCGCCGCCCGCTCGGCGGTCAGCCGCTCGGTGCCGGCGGGGCCGGGCTCCTCGACCAGCTCGGGGGCCGGGAACCAGGTGTCGAGCACGGTGCCGTCGGCGGCGATCGTGGCGAGGCCGGCGGCGACGGCGCCGGTGGTACGGGAAGCAGAGTCGGTCATGGGGGAAAACCTAACGCGGGCGGGCCACCGAGGGCGAACCGCGTCTCACGTGCCGGTTGCCCGGGCATGCGGAAGAGGCCACGGCACGCTGCCGTGGCCCCTCTCACCGCTTCGCTGCGAAGGCAGGCGGCTCAGACGTTGAAGCCGAGTGCCCTCAGCTGGTCGCGGCCGTCGTCCGTGATCTTGTCCGGCCCCCACGGCGGCATCCACACCCAGTTGATGCGCAGCTCGTTGACCAGGCCGTCCGTCGCGGACTTCGCCTGGTCCTCGATGACGTCCGTCAGCGGGCAGGCCGCCGAGGTCAGGGTCATGTCGATCGTCGCGATGTTCGCGTCGTCGACGTGGATGCCGTAGATCAGACCCAGGTTGACGACGTCGATGCCCAGCTCGGGGTCGACCACGTCCATCAGGGCCTCACGGAGTTCCTCCTCCGAGGCCGGCTTCATCTCGACGGTGTCGCTCATGCGGTCTTCCTTTCGGCGTCGGCGCCGTTCAGTGCCTGGGCCGTCGCGTCCTTCCACGCCATCCAGCTCAGGAGGGCGCACTTGACCCGCGCGGGGTACTTGGAGACACCGGCGAACGCGACCGCGTCCTCCAGGATCTCCTCCATCGCGTCATCGGGCTCGACCCGGCCCTTGGACTGCATCAGCTCCAGGAAGGTCTCCTGGATCTTCTGCGCCTCGGCGAGTTCCTTGCCGACCAGCAGCTCGTTGAGGACCGACGCGCTGGCCTGGCTGATGGAGCAGCCCTGGCCCTCGTACGAGACGTCCGTGATCTTCGAGCCCTCGTACTTCACGCGGAGGGTGATCTCGTCGCCGCACGTCGGGTTCACATGGTGCACCTCGGCGTCGCCATCCCTGAGACCACGCCCGTGCGGGTTCTTGTAGTGGTCCAGGATGACTTCCTGGTACATCGAGTCCAGCTTCACCTTTTCAGCACGCCCCTCAGCCGAAGAAGTTCCGTACGTGCTCCAGACCGTCGACCAGTGCGTCGATCTCGGCCGGCGTGGAGTACAGATAGAACGACGCTCGCGTGGTCGCAGGAATTCCGTAGCGCAGGCAGACCGGACGGGCGCAGTGGTGGCCGACCCGGACCGCGATGCCCTGCTCGTCGAGGACCTGGCCCACGTCGTGCGGGTGGATGTCACCGAGGGCGAAGGAGATCGCCGCGCCTCGGTCCTCGGCCGTGGTGGGGCCGATGATCCGCAGGCCGGGGACCTCCGCCAGGCGCTGGACGGCGTACTCCGTCAGCGCGTGCTCGTGGGCGAGGATCCGGTCCATGCCGATCGCGTTCAGGTAGTCGATCGCCGCGCCGAGGCCGACCGCCTGCGCGATCGGGGGCGTGCCCGCCTCGAACTTGTGGGGCGCCGGGGCGTACGTGGACGAGTGCATCGAGACGGTCTCGATCATCTCGCCGCCGCCCAGGAACGGGGGAAGGTCCTCCAGCAGCTCCTGGCGACCCCACAGGACGCCGATGCCCGTCGGGCCGCACATCTTGTGGCCGGTGAAGGCCACGAAGTCGGCCTGGAGGGCCTGCACGTCCAGCGGCATGTGGGGGGCGGCCTGCGAGGCGTCGATGCAGACCAGGGCACCGACCTCCTGGGCGCGGCGGACTATCGCCTCGACCGGGTTGACCGTGCCCAGGATGTTCGACACCAGCACGAAGGAGACGATCTTCGTCTTCTCGGTGATGATCTCGTCGATGTTGGACAGGTCCAGGCGGCCGTCGTCGGTGAGGCCGAACCACTTCAGCTTCGCGCCCGTGCGCTGCGACAGCAGCTGCCACGGCACGATGTTGGAGTGGTGCTCCATCTCCGTGATGACGATCTCGGTCTCGTGGTCCACCCGGTAGGGCTCGTCGGCCCAGCCCAGCATGTTCGCCACGAGGTTCAGCGACTCGGAGGCGTTCTTGGTGAAGATCACCTCGTCGCGGCTCGGCGCGTTGACGAACTCCGCGACCTTGTCGCGCGCGCCCTCGTACAGCGCCGTGGCCTCCTCGGCGAGCACATGCACACCGCGGTGGACGTTGGCGTTGTAGCACTCGTAGTACTCGCTCAGGGCGTCCAGTACCTGGCGCGGCTTCTGGCTGGTCGCCGCGTTGTCCAGGTACACGAGCTTCCGGCCGTCGTGGACCACGCGGTCCAGGATGGGGAAGTCCTTGCGGATCGCCTCGGTGTCGAGGAGGCCCGGCAGCTGTGTCACGCGGATGCGCCACCCTTCACGTATGCCTCGTAGCCCTCGTTCTCCAGCTTGTCCGCCAGCTCCGGGCCGCCCGACTCCACGATGCGGCCGGCGGTGAACACGTGGACGTGGTCGGGCTTGATGTAGCGCAGGATGCGCGTGTAGTGCGTGATCAGCAGGGTGCCGACCTCGCCGGTCCCGTGGACGCGGTTGACGCCCTCGGAGACGATGCGGAGCGCGTCGACGTCCAGGCCGGAGTCGGTCTCGTCGAGGATCGCGAACTTCGGCCTGAGCAGCTCCAGCTGGAGGATCTCGTGACGCTTCTTCTCACCGCCGGAGAAGCCCTCGTTCACGTTGCGCTCGGCGAAGGACGGGTCCATGTGGAGACGCTCCATGGCCTCCTTGACCTCCTTCACCCAGGTGCGCAGCTTGGGGGCCTCGCCGCGGACGGCGGTGGCGGAGGTGCGCAGGAAGTTGGAGACCGAGACGCCGGGGATCTCGACGGGGTACTGCATCGCCAGGAACAGGCCCGCGCGGGCACGCTCGTCGACGGACATCGCCAGGACGTCCTCGCCGTCGAGGGTGACGGTGCCGCTGGTGATCGTGTACTTAGGGTGACCCGCGAGGGAGTAGGCGAGCGTCGACTTGCCGGAGCCGTTGGGGCCCATGATGGCGTGCGTCTCGCCCTGCTTCACGGTGAGGTCGACGCCCTTGAGGATCTCCTTCGTGGCGTTGTCGGCCTCGACGGTGACGTGCAGGTCTCGGATTTCAAGCGTTGCCATGGGTGCCTCAGGACTCCTGGGTGACGGAGACGAGAACGTCGTCCCCTTCGATCTTTACGGGGTATACGGGGACGGGGCGCGTCGCGGGGAGACCGGACGGCTTGCCGGTGCGCAGGTCGAAGGCGGAGCCGTGCAGCCAGCACTCGATCTGACAGTCCTCCACCTCGCCCTCGGAGAGGGAGACGTTCGCATGGGAGCAGATGTCGTGGATGGCGAACACCTCGCCCCCGGTCCTGACGACCGAGACCGGCGTGCTGTCGATCTCCACGCGCTTGGGGGTGTCCTCGGCCAGTTCGTTCAGCCCGCAGACGCGTACGAAGGTCATGCGACCGAAGCCTCCAGCTCGTCCTCGATCCTGGCGAGCAGGCGCTCCTCGATGTCGGTGACACCGATCTGCTGGATCAGCTCGGCGAAGAAGCCGCGGACCACCAGGCGGCGCGCCTCGTGCTCCGGGATGCCGCGGGCCATCAGGTAGAAGAGCTGCTCGTCGTCGAAGCGGCCGGTCGCGGAGGCGTGGCCGGCGCCCACGATCTCGCCGGTCTCGATCTCCAGGTTCGGCACCGAGTCGACGCGCGCGCCGTCCGTGAGGACCAGGTTGCGGTTCATCTCGTAGGTGTCCGTGCCCTCGGCGCTGGCCTCGATGAGCACGTCACCGATCCAGACCGCGTGCGCGTTGTCACCCTGGAGCGCGCCCTTGTAGACGACGTTCGACGTGCAGTGCGGGGCGTTGTGGGTGACCAGCAGGCGGTGCTCCTGGTGCTGTCCGGCGTCGGTGAAGTACAGGCCGAACAGCTCGGCCTCGCCGCCGGGGCCGGCGTACGCCACGCGCGGGTGCAGGCGGACCACGTCGCCGCCGAAGGTGAGGACCACGGACCTGTAGGAGGCGTCGCGGCCGATCAGCGTGTTGTGCTGGGCGACGTGGACGGCCTTGTCGTCCCAGTCCTGGACGCTGACGACGGTCAGCTTGGCGCCGTCGCCCAGGACGTAGTCGACGTTGGCCGCGAGCACCGCGTCACCGGTGTGGTCGATCACCACGACGGCCTCGGCGAAGGCGCCCAGCTCGATCACCTGGTGGGCGAAGGCGGTGCCGCCCCGGCCGTGCACCGCGATGCGGATCGGCTCGGTGAGGACGGTCTCCTTCGGGACGGTCACGACCGAGGCCTTCTCGAACGCGGAGTACGCCTGCGCGGCGATCCGGTCGACCGGGGTGCCCGCCCTGCCGATCCGCGCGTCGTCGCGGCCGACGGTCTCGACGGTGACGCCCTCGGGGGCGCGGACGTCGACCTTCACACCGTCGCCGTCAGCGACGGCGGTGCCGTCGTGCAGTCCGCGCAGCCGCTCCAGCGGGGTGAACCGCCACTCCTCCTCGCGGCCGTGCGGGACCGGGAAGTCCGCCACGTCGAAGGACGGGGGCGCGCTCATGCGCGAGACGACGGTCGACTCCGCGGCGACCGCGATCGAGCCGGCGGTGGTGGAACCCGCCGGCGGGGGTCCCCCCGCTCGAGCGGAGCCGAGAGTGGGGGAGTTCTGGGCCTCAGCCATGGCTGTCGTAGTGCTCTCTTTCTGAGTGAGACGTCTGCCGGTGATGGGGCGGGTCAGCCGACCGCGCCCTCCATCTGAAGCTCGATCAGCCGGTTCAGCTCCAGCGCGTACTCCATGGGCAGCTCCTTGGCGATCGGCTCGACGAAGCCGCGCACGATCATCGCCATGGCCTCGTCCTCGGAGAGGCCGCGGCTCATCAGGTAGAAGAGCTGGTCGTCGGAGACCTTGGAGACGGTGGCCTCGTGGCCCATGGACACGTCGTCCTCGCGGACGTCGACGTACGGGTAGGTGTCCGACCGGGAGACGGTGTCCACCAGCAGCGCGTCGCACAGCACGTTCGACTTGGAGCCCGAGGCGCCCTCGCCGATCTCGATCAGGCCGCGGTACGACGTACGGCCGCCGCCGCGCGCCACGGACTTGGAGACGATGTTGGACGAGGTGTTCGGCGCCATGTGGACCATCTTGGCGCCGGCGTCCTGGTGCTGGCCCTCGCCCGCGAACGCGATGGAGAGGGTCTCGCCCTTGGCGTGCTCGCCCATCAGGTAGACGGCCGGGTACTTCATCGTCACCTTGGAGCCGATGTTGCCGTCGACCCACTCCATGGTCGCGCCCTCGTAGGCCACGGCGCGCTTGGTGACCAGGTTGTAGACGTTGTTCGACCAGTTCTGGATGGTCGTGTACCGGCAGCGGGCGTTCTTCTTGACGATGATCTCGACGACCGCGCTGTGCAGCGAGTCCGACTTGTAGATCGGGGCCGTACAACCCTCGACGTAGTGCACGTAGGCACCCTCGTCGACGATGATCAGGGTCCGCTCGAACTGGCCCATGTTCTCCGTGTTGATGCGGAAGTAGGCCTGGAGCGGGATCTCGACGTGCACGCCCTTCGGCACGTAGATGAAGGAGCCGCCGGACCACACCGCGCTGTTCAGCGACGCGAACTTGTTGTCGCCGACCGGGATGACCGTGCCGAAGTACTCCTTGAAGAGCTCGGGGTGCTCCTTCAGGGCGGTGTCGGTGTCGAGGAAGATGACGCCCTGCTCCTCCAGGTCCTCGCGGATCTGGTGGTAGACGACCTCCGACTCGTACTGGGCGGCGACACCGGCGACGAGACGCTGCTTCTCGGCCTCCGGGATGCCCAGCTTGTCGTAGGTGTTCTTGATGTCCTCGGGCAGGTCCTCCCAGGACTCCGCCTGCTTCTCCGTGGAGCGCACGAAGTACTTGATGTTGTCGAAGTCGATGCCCGAGAGGTCCGAGCCCCAGTTGGGCATGGGCTTCTTCTCGAAGAGCTTCAGGCCCTTCAGGCGCAGCTTCGTCATCCACTCCGACTCGGACTTCTTGCCCGAGATGTCACGGACGACGTCCTCGTTCAGGCCACGCCTGGCGGAGGCACCGGCCACGTCGGAGTCGGCCCAGCCGTATTCGTACTTGCCCAGGCCCTCGAGTTCGGGGTGAGCAGTCTCCGTGGGGAGAGTCATGCGGGGTTCCTCCCGGCCGTGTTTGCAGGTGCGTCAGTGGAAATCTCGGGGATGAACGTCGTGCAGACGCCGTCGCCGTGGGCGATGGTCGCCAGTCGCTGGACGTGGGTACCCAGCAGCTCCGCGAAGACCTCGGTCTCCGCCTCGCACAGCTGCGGGAACTGTTCCGCGACGTGGGCGACCGGGCAGTGGTGCTGGCAGAGCTGCTCGCCGACCGGTGCGCTGCGCGCCGTAGCAGCGTACCCGTCGGCGCTCAGGGCCCTGGCGAGCGCTTCGGCGCGCTTGTCGGGACCGGCGGCCTCGATCGCCTCGCGGTACGCGCTCGCCTGCGCGGTGAGCCGGGCGCGGGCGAAGGCGGTGACCGCCTCGGCGCCGCCGCCCTGCTCGGCGATCCAGCGGAGCGCGTCCGCGGCGAGCTTGTCGTAGGACTGGTCGAAGGCGTCCCGGCCGCAGTCGGTGAGCGCGAAGACCTTGGCGGGGCGGCCGCGCGTGCGCGTGCCGTAGACCCGCTGCTCGCGTGCCTCCACGACGTCGTCGGCCACCAGCGCGTCCAGGTGACGCCGTACGGCCGCCTGGGTCAGTCCCAGCCGGCCGGCGAGTTCCGCGACCGTCGACGGGCCGTGGTCCAGGATGGACCGCGCGACCCGGTTGCGCGTCGAGCGCTCACCGGTCGCTAGCTCCTCCTGCGGGGTCCCCTGGGGGGTCTCCCGAGCCTCGCCGACGTTTTTCACAACACCATTGTTGCGTAATTCCTCGGAGACTGACAAGCGGCGTCCGGATCACCGGGCGGTGCCCTGCGTCACTTAGGGGAACCTAATCCGACCTGCGGAAACGATCTCGATCGATCGTCCGGGGCGCTCCCCCGCGGATCGGACCGGTGGCGCCGGCCCGCCCCGTCGGGAGACTCCCGGACCATGCCCACCCCCTCCCACCGGCCCTCCTGTCACCCGGGACGCCATCGCCACGGGCCTGCGGCCGCTCGGTGGCGAGACCGGCGAGATCCTCCTCGCGCGACGCCTGGCCCACGCCCGAGCGGTGGCGGCCGCCGCACCGTCCCCGGGAGGAGGAGTTCCCGCACCCGGCCGCCTGAGGGGCCGGCGCTCTCCCTAGACTCTGGACTCATGCGAAGTGAGCCCGTGCTCCAGGTCCAGGCCCTGGTGAAGCGGTACGGCACGAAGACCGCGGTGAACGGCCTCGACCTGGTGGCCCAGCCGGGCGTGACCGCCGTACTCGGCCCCAACGGGGCGGGGAAGACGACGACCGTCGAGACCTGCGAGGGCTACCGGAAGCCCGATGGCGGCACGGTGCGCGTCCTCGGACTCGACCCGGTACGGCAGTCCGCGCGGCTGCGGCCCCGCATCGGCGTCATGCTCCAGTCCGGCGGGGTCTACTCCGGCGCCCGCGCCGGCGAGATGCTGCGGCACATCGCGCGGCTGCACGCGCATCCGCTGGACGTCGACGCCCTGATCGAACGCCTCGGCCTCGGCTCCTGCGGCCGGACCGGCTACCGCCGGCTGTCCGGCGGCCAGCAGCAGCGGCTCGCGCTCGCCATGGCCGTCGTGGGCCGCCCCGAACTCGTCTTCCTGGACGAGCCGACCGCCGGGCTCGACCCGCAGGCCCGCCGCGCCACCTGGGACCTGGTGCGCGACCTGCGCGCCGACGGCGTCTCGGTGATCCTCACCACGCACCACATGGACGAGGCCGAACAGCTCGCCGACGACGTGGCGATCATCGACGGCGGCCGGGTCATCGCCCAGGGCTCGCCCGAGGAGCTGTGCAGGGGAGGCGCCGAGAACACCCTGCGCTTCACCGGCCGTCCCGGCCTCGACGTCGGCTCCCTGCTCAAGGCCCTCCCGGCCGACAGCACGGCCGCCGAGCTGACCCCGGGCAGCTACCGCGTCGCCGGCAAGGTCGACCCGCAGCTGCTGGCCACGGTGACCTCCTGGTGCGCCCAGCACGGGGTGATGCCGGACCGGATCTCGGTGGAGCGGCACACGCTGGAGGACGTCTTCCTGGAGCTGACCGGCAAGGAGCTGCGCGCGTGACCACCACGGGTACCTACACCCCCGCCCCCGGAGCCGCACCGCTCCCCCGCATGATCGCGGCGCAGGCGGCACTGGAGACGAAGATGCTGCTGCGCAACGGCGAGCAGCTGCTGCTGACGGTCGTCATCCCGGCCCTGCTGCTGGTGCTCTTCAGCTCGGTCGACATCGTGGACACCGGCGCGGGCGAGGCCGTCGGCTTCCTCGCTCCCGGCGTCCTGGCGCTCGCCGTGATGTCGACGGCGTTCACCGGCCAGGCCATCGCGACGGGTTTCGAGCGCCGCTACGGCGTCCTGAAGCGGCTCGCCTCCTCCCCGCTGCCGCGCTGGGGCCTGATGACCGCCAAGACGCTGTCGGTGCTGGTCACGGAGGCCCTCCAGGTGATCCTGCTGACGGCGATCGCCCTCGCCCTCGGCTGGTCCCCGCACGGCAACCCGTTCGCGGTGCTCCTGCTGCTGCTCCTGGGCACGGCGGCGTTCTCGGGCCTCGGCCTGCTGATGGCCGGCACCCTGAAGGCGGAGGCCACGCTGGCCGCCGCCAACCTGGTCTTCCTGCTGCTGCTCGTGGGCGGCGGGGTGATCGTCCCGCTGGAGAAGTTCGGCCCGGCGGGACAGCAGGTGCTCGGCCTGCTGCCGATCTCCGCCCTGTCCGACGGGCTGCGCGACGTCCTCCAGCACGGCGCCGGCACGCCCTGGGCCGACCTGGGTGTCCTCGCCGTGTGGGCGGTGGCGGGGCTCGCCGCGGCCGGGAAGTTCTTCCGCTGGGAGTGACCCTCGTGAACGCGTGCACAAGCGGCGGCCTACGATGGTGGGCGTGCCAAAGCTGAACCACGCCGACGCCCGGGCCGCCCTGCGCAACCCGCTCGCCTTCATCGCCGACCGCTGGACCCCGGATCCCCGGACCGTCCGGCGGGCGGCGCTCGCCGCGCTCGTGATGTCGGTGGTCATCGTCGTGACCGGCGGCGCCGTCCGCCTGACCGGCTCCGGGCTGGGCTGCCCGACATGGCCCACCTGCACCGACGACTCGCTGACCACCACCCGGGCCATGGGCTTCCACGGGGTCGTGGAGTTCGGCAACCGCATGCTGACGTACGTGCTGTGCGCGGCCGTCGGCTGGGCCATCGTCGCGGCCCGGGCCCAGAAGCCGTGGCGGCGCCCCCTGACCCGGCTGGGCTGGGCGCAGTTCTGGGTGGTCATGGGCAACGCGGTGCTCGGCGGCATCGTGGTGCTGGTCGGCCTCAACCCGTACACGGTCGCCGCGCACTTCCTGCTCTCCTCGGCGCTGATCGCCGTCGCCACGCTGATGTGGCAGCGCGCCCGGGAGGGCGACGGGGCCCCGCGTCCGCTGGTCGGCGCGGCGGTGCGGCAGCTGGTGTGGGTCCTGGTGGCCGCGTCGGCGCTGCTCATCGCGGTGGGCACGGTGGTGACCGGGGCCGGCCCGCACGCCGGTGACTCCAGCGAGGTCGAACGCATCCCGATCGACTGGGAGACCGTGGCCAAGCTGCACGCGGTGCTCGCCTGGATCGTGGTCACGCTGACCTTCGCGCTGTGGTTCGTGCTGAAGGCGGTGGACGCCCCTAGGGAGCCGGCCGCGCGGACGCGGGAGCTGTTCGTCGTCCTGCTGTGCCAGGGAGCCCTCGGGTACGTCCAGTACTTCACCCATCTCCCCGAGGCCCTGGTCGCCGCGCACATGGCGGGCTCCGCCGTGATGTGGATCTGGGTCCTGCGCGTCCTGCTGTCGCTGCGGGAGCGCCCCGCGCTCGTGGCGGACCTGCCGGGTCCCGCCGCCGAGGTGACGGCCGGCTCCCGCGCGTGACCTGACCCGTACGCGGCCACGCGGGGGTCTCACCCGTGGGCGGCCACGAGGGCGTCGATCGCCGGGCCCAGGTAGGCGCGGGTCAGCCCGGCGCGGCGGGCCCGCCAGGCGGGGTCCTGCGGGGCCGGTGTGCCGTAGCGCCGCCGGGCGATGTCCTCGACGACCTCGGCGGGCGCGCCCAGTCCGCGCAGCTCGCCGAGCGCTTCCTTCTTGGAGATCAGCCGCCCCTCGCGCAGGGTGACGCCGGCCCGGGCGTACGTCAGCAGGCCCAGGTCGACCCAGACGTCCTGCCGCCACCGCCGGGGCCGGTTCACCGCCGGCCGCCAGAAGTCGCGCTGGTCGCGTACGACGAAGTCGGTGAGCTGCCGGTCCGGCACCGCGGGCAGCAGCGCGTCCGGTGCCTGCCCGTACAGCACCCGGCCGAAGGTGTGCAGCTCGCGCCGGGTGACGGGGGTGACGGGACGGCGCAGCAGTCCGTCGTGCGCCCAGGTGAGGTGCGACCGCCCGGGGTCGTCCAGGCCGGCCGGGGTCGAATAGCTGCAGTGGAGCTTCGCTGCGAGCGGCGTGCCGCGCAGCTCGCGGTGCAGGCGTGCCACCTGCCGGATCCGCCCGAGGCCGAGCGGCCCGGGCAGCACGGCGATGAGGTCCAGGTCGCTGCGTCCCTCCTGGTAGTCCCCGCCGGCCAGGGAGCCGTGGGCCCACAGGGCGAGGGGGCGAAAGGGTGCGAGGTCGCGCAGGAAGCGGTCGAGCAGGGCGGCGGTCCGCATCGCCCCAGTCTCCGTGGCCGGGCGTACCGCCGTACAGCCTCATTCCAGCCCGTACACCCGGCGCGCGTTGTCCGCCGCGATCAGCCGGGCCACCCGCTGGGCGTCCGCCCGCACCCAGGCGCCCTCCGCGACCCAGGTGCCCAGGACCCGGGAGAGGGCCTCGCGGAAGAGGCGGGCGCCGACGACGTGGAGTTCGGGCAGGCCGTGGGCGCCGGTGGAGAAGAGGATCTTGCCGAAGGGGGCCAGCTCCAGGGTCTCGGCCAGGACGGTGGCCGCACGGGCGCCGGTGCGCACCAGGGCGGCGCCGGAGTCGGCGTAGACGTGCGGGAAGACGCAGGCCAGGTGGGCGGTGTGGCGGTGGTACGGGTAGCCGTGCAGCAGGACGAGGTCGGTGCCCAGGCCGGCCGTGGCCCGGACGAAGTCGGTGAGCAGCACCGGGTCGGTGCGGTCGATGCGGGAGCCGGGCTCGCCGAGGCCCGCGTGCAGCTGCAGCGGCAGGCCCGAGGCGACCGCGTTCCACAGCAGGTGCCGCAGCAGCACGGGGTCCGTGAGCGCGCCGCCGACCCGCCGGCCGGCCAGCCAGCGGCCCGCCGCGCCGCGCACCTCTCCCGGCCCCGGTGGTTCCGGCGCGAGGGCCAGTCCGTGCCGCAGGCCCGCGACGGAGGTGAAGGCGACGGCGGTGGCCGCGGCTCCGTGCACGGACTCGGCGAGGTTGGCGAGGAAGGACTCGACGGTCCCGGAGGTGTCGGCGACCTGCTCGGCGAGCGGCTCCAGGCGGACGATCTCCCGGGCCTCGGCGTTCCCCGCCAGGGCCATCTCACCGGGGCCGGTGAGGTCCCCGGGCAGCCCCGTGTCGACCAGGTAGGTGGTGATGCCGCTGCCCCGCAGCAGCCTGCGGCCCGCCTCCACGGCGCCCAGTTCCCGGCGCCGGGCCAGGTAGCGGGCGGGCGCGCAGTGCGGTTCGAGGCCGAGCAGGGGCGGGCACCAGCGGCGTACGGCGAAGCCGGTCTGGGTGTCGAAGAGGGTGGTGCCCGGCGCCGGGGGTCCCTCGGTGCGGGACAGCTGGGCCTCGAAGGTGCCGAGGCCCAGCTCCGTCCGCAGTACGCCGTGGCAGTACTGGTCCACGAGGGACGGCGTTTCGATCATTCCGGCTCCCCCGTCAGGACGCGCTGTGCTGTCTTGCACGTCCTAACGGGTGAACGGGGTCCGAGGTCGCGGCCGGGCCCGGCGTCTCGGTCCGTCACGCGCGTACGGGCCGCGGGCGGCCCGCCGCGGGGCTGCCCGCACTCCTCGGGGCCGGCGGCTCAGCCGTTGGCGGGGCCGCCCACCTGGATGCCGGCCATCCGCTTCCACTCGTAGGGGCCCGTGCGCACCTTCGCCGCGAACTCGCCGTCGAAGGACTCGTGGACCGTGATCCCGGACGCGCGCACCGCCTGCTCGGCGACGGCGCAGGTGGGGGCCACCAGGTCCCCCCAGCCGCCGTCCTCGCCGACGAGGACGATGCGGGCGCCGCGCTCGCCGATGTAGGCCACCTGGCCCTCGGCGCCACCGTGGGCCTTGGAGAAGGCGCTGATCCGCCGGACGAGCTTCGCCACCGTGCGCTCGGTCCTGGCGTCGGCCTTCGGGTCAACCTGCTGCGTGTCTGCCATGGCCAGGATGCTACCGACGGGTAGATCGAACGGCGACGGGAGGGGTGCGTGGCCTTGGCCACGTGCCCCGCCCGTCGGCGCGCAGGCGTGCGTCTCAGCG
>NZ_JBIBVY010000034.1:0-18865 GCF_043080665.1 Streptomyces sp. NPDC014991 | reverse complement strand
GGGCGGGGGGGGGGGGCGGGCTCGCCCGGGGGGTGCGTGCCGGCCGGCCCGCCCCCCCGGGGGGGGGGGCGCCCCCGGGGGGGGGGGGGGGGGGGGGGCCCCCCCCCCCCCACCCCTCCCGTCGGCGTCCGGGTTCAGCGCAGGAAGGGGTCCACCGCGACCGCCACGAACAGCAGCGACACGTAGGTGATCGACCAGTGGAAGAGCCGCATCTCCTTCAGCTTCCCGCCCGTGACCTCGGCCTTGGCCCGGTTCTGGAGCGCGTGCGCCTCCCACAGCCACCAGCCGCCCGAGGCCAGCGCGACCGCCGTGTAGAACCAGCCGGTGTAACCGAGCGGGGTGAGCAGCAGGGAGACGGCGACCATGACCCAGCTGTAGAGGACGATCTGCCGGGCGACGACCTTGTTGGAGGCGATGACCGGCAGCATCGGGACGCCGACACGCGCGTAGTCGTCCTTCACCTTCATGGACAGCGGCCAGTAGTGCGGCGGCGTCCAGAAGAAGATCACCAGGAAGAGGATCAGCGGCGCCCAGGAGAGCGAGTCGGTGACGGCGGACCAGCCGATCAGGACCGGCATGCACCCCGCGATGCCACCCCACACGATGTTCTGGGACGTACGCCGCTTGAGGAGCATCGTGTAGACGACGACGTAGAAGAGGAGCGCGCCGAGGGACAGCCAGGCCGACAGCCAGTTGACGGTCAGGCCGAAGAGCAGGGTGGAGACCACCGCGAGGGTGATGCCGAAGGCCAGGCACTCGCGCGGGCCGACCATGCCGGTCACCAGCGGGCGCTGGGAGGTGCGGTCCATCAGGGCGTCGATGTCCCGGTCGAGGTACATGTTCAGCGCGTTGGCGCCGCCCGCGGAGAGGTAGCCGCCGACGCAGGTCAGCAGGACCAGCTTCAGGTCGGGCACGCCCTGCTGGGCCAGGAACATCACCGGGACGGTGGTGATGAGCAGCAGCTCGATGATCCGTGGCTTGGTCAGCGCCACGAACGCCTTGACACGGGCCCCGAACGGCCGATGAACCGGGTTCTGGCTCGCACCGAGCACACCCGCTGGACGGGATTCGACGGCCGTCACGCACACCCCTGACAGAGACATCCCAGCGAGCCTCCCCATGGGAAGCGGGGGTGAGGGCTCGCGCGTACCACGCCACTTTAGACGTTGCCCGTACCCCGGCCTTCGCGGGGGTGGGGTCGTGTTGACGGGGCCGTCGGCGGGGCCGGTCGGACGTGCGTACAGAGGCTCGATTGAGCAGTCAGATGAGCGGCTCCGTATTCATGTGCCACATGCCTTCCGGGCCGGTCGGCGGGCGGATCGCACCGACTCCCGGCAGTCTGTAAACACTCGAAAAAACGCACGTCCTCACGGGGGTAGGCTCGACAGCGGCCGGTGGGCGACAAGCACGCCGGCGGCCGGGTGGGCGTATGCCCCGACGACCGGCGACCGACATGTGGAGAGGAGCCCTGACCCAGGGTGAGCACCAAGCCGACCACCACAGACCTCGAGTGGACCGAGCTGGACCAGCGGGCCGTCGACACCGCCCGCGTCCTGGCCGCAGACGCCGTACAGAAGGTCGGCAACGGCCATCCCGGTACGGCGATGAGCCTGGCCCCGGCCGCGTACACGCTCTTCCAGAAGGTGATGCGGCACGACCCGGCCGACCCGGAGTGGGTCGGCCGCGACCGCTTCGTGCTGTCCGCCGGCCACTCGTCCCTGACCCTCTACACCCAGCTCTACCTGGCCGGCTTCGGCCTGGAGCTGGACGACCTGAAGTCCTTCCGGACGTGGGGCTCCAAGACCCCCGGTCACCCGGAGTACGGGCACACCAGGGGCGTGGAGACCACCACCGGCCCGCTGGGCCAGGGTGTCGCCAACGCGGTCGGCATGGCGATGGCCGCCCGTTACGAGCGCGGCCTGTTCGACCCGCAGGCGCCCGCCGGCGAGTCCCCCTTCGACCACTTCATCTACTGCATCGCCGGTGACGGCTGCCTCCAGGAGGGCATCTCCGCCGAGGCGTCCTCGATGGCCGGACACCAGAAGCTCGGCAACCTGATCCTGCTGTGGGACGACAACCACATCTCGATCGAGGGCGACACCGAGACGGCCGTGTCCGAGGACACCGTCAAGCGGTACGAGGCCTACGGCTGGCACGTCCAGCGGGTCGAGGCCCAGGAGAACGGCGACCTGGACCCGAAGGCGATCTTCGCCGCGATCCAGGAGGCCAAGCGGGTCACCGACCGGCCGTCCTTCATCGCGATGCGGTCGATCATCGCCTGGCCGGCCCCGAACGCGCAGAACACCGAGGCCGCGCACGGCTCGGCCCTGGGCGAGGAGGAGGTCGCGGCCACCAAGCGCGTCCTCGGCTTCGACCCGGAGCGCACGTTCGAGGTCGCCGACGAGGTTCTCAGCCACACCCGCCAGGCGCTCGACCGGGGCCGGCAGGCCAAGGCCGAGTGGGAGAAGTCGTTCCAGCAGTGGCGCGACGGCAACGTCGAGCGCGCCGCGGAGTTCGACCGGATCGCCAAGGGCGAGCTGCCCACCGGCTGGGAGGAGAAGCTCCCAATCTTCGAGCCCGGCAAGGCCGTCGCGACGCGTGCCGCGTCCGGCAAGGTGCTCCAGGCGCTCGGCGCGGTGATCCCCGAGCTGTGGGGCGGCTCGGCCGACCTCGCCGGGTCGAACAACACCACGATCGACAAGAACAGCTCGTTCCTGCCCGAGGGCAACCCGCTGCCCGAGGCCAACCCGTACGGCCGCACGATCCACTTCGGCATCCGTGAGCACTCCATGGGCGCGGAGCTGAACGGCATCGCGCTGCACGGCAACACGCGCGTCTACGGCGGCACCTTCCTGGTGTTCTCCGACTACATGCGCAACGCGGTGCGTCTGTCGGCGCTCATGCACCTGCCGGTGACGTTCGTGTGGACGCACGACTCCATCGGTCTCGGCGAGGACGGTCCGACCCACCAGCCGGTGGAGCACCTGGCCTCGCTGCGCGCGATCCCGGGTCTGAACATCGTCCGCCCGGCGGACGCCAACGAGACCGCGATCGCCTGGCGCGAGATCCTCAGGCGCTGGACCAAGGAGTTCGGCAAGGGCCAGCCGCACGGCCTCGCGCTGACCCGTCAGGGCGTGCCGGCCTACGAGCCGAACGAGGACGCCGCCCGCGGCGGCTACGTCCTGTTCGAGGCCGACGGAGGCGAGGCGCAGGTCATCCTGATCGCCACCGGTTCCGAGGTGCACGTGGCGGTGGAGGCGCGTGAGCAGCTCCAGGCCGACGGCGTTCCCACCCGGGTCGTGTCGATGCCGTCGGTGGAGTGGTTCGAGCAGCAGGACGAGGGGTACCGGGAGTCCGTGCTGCCGCCGTCCGTGAAGGCCCGAGTCGCCGTGGAGGCGGGCGTCGGGCTGACGTGGCACAAGTACGTCGGGGACGCCGGCCGCATCGTCTCCCTGGAGCACTTCGGTGCCTCCGCCGACGCCAAGGTGCTCTTCCGCGAGTTCGGTTTCACGGCCGAGAACGTGGCCGCAAAGGCGCGGGAATCTCTCGCCGCCTCCCAGCGCTGACGCTCACATACGACACGTAGGAGATGTAATTCCATGACAGACGCACTCAAGCGCCTCTCCGAAGAAGGCGTCGCGATCTGGCTGGACGACCTGTCGCGCAAGCGGATCACGTCCGGCAACCTCGCCGAGCTGATCGACCAGCAGCACGTCGTCGGCGTCACCACCAATCCGACGATCTTCCAGAAGGCCATCTCCCAGGGCGACGGTTACGACCAGCAGCTGTCGGACCTCGCCGCCCGCAAGGTCACGGTCGAAGAGGCCGTCCGCATGATCACCACGGCGGACGTCCGCGACGCCGCCGACATCCTGCGCCCGGTCTTCGACGCCACCGACGGCCAGGACGGCCGGGTCTCCATCGAGGTCGACCCCCGGCTGGCCCACGACGAGCACGCGACCGTCGCCGAGGCCAAGCAGCTGGCCTGGCTGGTCGACCGCCCGAACACCCTGATCAAGATTCCGGCCACCATGGCGGGCGTCCCGGCGATCAGCGAGGTCATCGGCCTCGGCATCAGCGTCAACGTCACGCTGATCTTCTCCCTGGAGCGCTACCGCGCGGTCATGGACGCCTACCTCTCCGGCCTGGAGAAGGCCAAGGAGCGCGGCCTGGACCTGTCGAAGATCCACTCCGTGGCGTCCTTCTTCGTGTCCCGCGTGGACACCGAGATCGACAAGCGCCTCGACGAGATCGGCACCGACGAGGCCAAGGGGCTGCGCGGCAAGGCGGCCCTCGCCAACGCGCGCCTCGCCTACCAGGCGTACGAGGAGGTCTTCTCCTCCGACCGCTGGAACGCGCTGGAGAACGCGGGCGCCAACAAGCAGCGTCCGCTGTGGGCGTCGACCGGCGTGAAGGACCCGGCGTACCCGGACACCCTGTACGTCACCGAGCTGGTCGCGCCGAACACGGTCAACACCATGCCGGAGGCCACGCTGGAGGCCACCGAGGACCACGGCGAGATCACCGGCAACACCGTCGCCGGCAGTTACGAGCAGGCGCGTGCCGACCTCGACGCGCTGGAGAAGCTCGGCATCGCCTACGACGACGTGGTGCGGGTCCTGGAGGAGGAGGGCGTCGAGAAGTTCGAGGCGTCCTGGAACGACCTGCTGAAGTCGACCCAGGCGGAGCTCGAGCGCCTCGCCCCTTCGGAGGGCTGAGTTGTCACCCGTTTCCGGTTCCGGAGCGAACCCGCTTCGTGACCCGGCCGACCGGCGGCTCCCGCGTATCGCGGGGCCGTCGGGCCTGGTCATCTTCGGCGTCACGGGCGACCTGTCCCGCAAGAAGCTGATGCCCGCGGTGTACGACCTCGCCAACCGGGGTCTGCTGCCGCCGGGCTTCTCGCTGGTGGGCTTCGCCCGCCGCGACTGGGAGCACGAGGACTTCGCCCAGGTCGTGCACGACGCGGTCAAGGAGCACTCGCGCACCCCGTTCCGTGAGGAGGTCTGGCAGCAGCTCATCCAGGGGATGCGCTTCGTCCAGGGCACCTTCGACGACGACGACGCCTTCGAGCGGCTGCGCGCCACCATCGAGGAGCTGGACAAGGCACAGGGCACGGGCGGCAACTTCGCCTTCTACCTGTCGGTGCCGCCGCGTTCCTTCCCCGTGGTCATCCAGCAGCTGAAGAAGCACGGCCTGGCCGACCAGTCGGGCGGTTCCTGGCGGCGCGCGGTCATCGAGAAGCCCTTCGGGCACGACCTGGCGTCGGCCGAGGAGCTGAACAAGGTCGTCCACGAGGTGTTCGAGCCGGACCAGGTGTTCCGGATCGACCACTACCTCGGCAAGGAGACCGTCCAGAACATCCTGGCGCTGCGGTTCGCCAACACGATGTTCGAGCCGATCTGGAACCGGTCCTTCGTGGACCACGTGCAGATCACCATGGCCGAGGACATCGGCATCGGCGGCCGGGCCGGCTACTACGACGGCATCGGCGCCGCCCGGGACGTCATCCAGAACCACCTCCTCCAGCTGCTCGCGCTGACCGCGATGGAGGAGCCCGCCTCCTTCGGCGCGGACGCGCTGGCCGCGGAGAAGACCAAGGTGCTCGGTGCCGTACGGCTGCCGAAGGACCTGAGCCGCAGCACCGTGCGCGGGCAGTACGCGGCCGGCTGGCAGGGTGGCCAGAAGGTCATCGGCTACCTCGAAGAGGACGGCATCGACCCCAAGTCGAAGACCGACACGTACGCGGCGGTCAAGCTGGGCATCGACAACCGCCGCTGGGCGGGCGTCCCCTTCTACCTGCGCACCGGCAAGCGGCTCGGCCGCCGCGTCACGGAGATCGCGGTCGTCTTCCAGCGGGCCCCGCACTCCCCCTTCGACCACACGGCGACGGAGGAGCTGGGCTCGAACGCGATCGTCATCCGCGTCCAGCCCGACGAGGGCATCACGGTCCGGTTCGGCTCGAAGGTGCCGGGCACCTCGATGGAGATCCGGGACGTGTCCATGGACTTCGCCTACGGCGAGTCGTTCACGGAGTCCAGCCCGGAGGCGTACGAGCGGCTCATCCTGGACGTGCTGCTCGGCGACGCCAACCTCTTCCCGCGCACGGAGGAGGTCGAGCTGTCCTGGAAGATCCTCGACCCGATCGAGGAGTACTGGGACAAGCACGGCAGGCCCGCGCAGTACCGGTCCGGGACCTGGGGCCCCGCCGAGGCGGACGAGATGCTCGCACGAGACGGACGGAGCTGGCGGCGGCCATGAAGATAGACCTGACCGACACCACCGCCGGAGAGATCAACAAGGCTCTCGTCAAGGGCCGCCGCGCCATCGGCACCCCCGCCGTAGGCATGGTCCTCACCCTCGTCATCGTCACCGACGAGGAGAACGCCTACGACGCCCTGAAGGCCGCGAACGACGCCTCGCGCGAGCACCCCTCGCGCACGCTGGTGGTCATCAAGCGGGTGTCCCGCGGTCCCCGCGACCGTACGACCTCACGTCTGGACGCCGAGGTACGGGTGGGCGCGGAGGCGGGCACCGGCGAGACGGTCGTGCTGCGGCTGTACGGCGAGGTCGCCGACCACGCCGACTCCGTCGTCCTGCCGCTGCTGCTGCCGGACGCCCCGGTGGTCGTGTGGTGGCCGGTGACCTCCCCGCTGGACCCGGCGAAGGACCCGCTGGGCGCGCTGGCCCAGCGCAGGGTCACCGACACCTACGCCGCCGAGCATCCGGTGCGGGAGCTGTCGGCCCGCGCCGAGGCCTACGAGCCCGGCGACACCGACCTCGCCTGGACCCGGATCACGCCGTGGCGCTCGATGCTGGCGGCGGCCCTGGACCAGGTCACCTGCCGGGTGACGGCCGTCGAGGTGGAGGGCGAGGAGTTCAACCCGAGCTGCGAGCTGCTGGCGATGTGGCTCGCGGACCGGCTGGACGTGCCCGTGAAGCGGTCGCTGTCGTCCGGCCCCGGTCTGACGGCGGTCCGCATGGACACCAGTCAGGGGCCGATCGTGCTGGACCGGGCCGACGGCTCGCTGGCCACGCTGACCATCGAGGGCCAGCCGGCCCGCGCGGTGGCGCTGAAGCGGCGGGACACCGCCGAGCTGATCGCGGAGGAGCTGCGCCGGCTGGATCCGGACGACACCTACGCGTCGGCGCTGCGCTACGGCGTGGAGCGGCTGACGACGGTGCCGGCGCAGCAGCCGGCGGCCGGCGCGCCCGTCGCCGAGCCGGAGCCGGTCGAGGAGGCCGCGAAGGCGCCCGCGAAGAAGGCGGCGGCCAAGACCGCGAAGAAGGCACCGGCGAGGAAGGCGGCGGCGAAGTGAACACACCGCAGCTGGTCGTCCACCGCGACAAGGAGCTGATGGCGCAGGCCGCCGCGGCCCGTCTGATCACGAAGATCGTGGACGCGCAGGCCTCCCGGGGCACCGCGTCCGTGGTCCTCACGGGCGGCCGCAACGGCAACGGCCTGCTGGCCGCGCTGGCGGCGGCGCCCGCCCGGGACGCCGTCGACTGGGGCCGCCTCGACCTGTGGTGGGGTGACGAGCGTTTCCTCCCCGAGGGCGACCCCGAGCGCAACGTCACGCAGGCCCGCGAGGCCCTGCTGGACTCGGTGCCGCTGGACCCGGAGCGCGTGCACGCCATGCCCGCCTCCGACGGCCCGTACGGTTCGGACGCCGAGGCGGCGGCCGAGGCGTACGCGGCGGAGCTGGCGAAGGCGGCCGGCCCCGAGGACCACGGTTCGGTGCCGTCCTTCGACGTCCTCGTGCTGGGCGTCGGCCCGGACACCCACGTGGCCTCGCTCTTCCCGGAGCTGCCGGCCGTACGGGAGACCGAGCGCACGGTGGTCGGCGTGCACGGCGCGCCCAAGCCCCCGCCGACCCGGATCTCCCTGACGCTCCCGGCGATCCGCTCGGCCCGCGAGGTGTGGCTGCTCGCGGCCGGCGAGGACAAGGCGGAGGCCGTCGCGATCGCCCTGTCGGGCGCGGGTGAGGTGCAGGCCCCGGCGGCGGGCGCGCACGGCCGGTCCCGCACGCTGTGGCTGCTGGACACCGCGGCGGCCTCGCAGTTGCCGCGGTCGCTGTATCCACCGGCTTCGCCGTGAGGATGTGACGCTCCACCGGGGCGGCGGGTACTCACCCGCCGCCCCGGTGCTGTTCCGCGGCCACCGCGCCCCACAGTCGTGAAGACGGCGGCGGTGACGGGAGCCGGTGACGCCCCGCGCGGGGGCCGGAGTGGGCCGGCCGTCATCCCGCGTCACTTGACCGACCCGGCCATCACCCCCTGCACGAAGTGCCGCTGGAAGGCGAAGAACACGACCACCGGCACGATCAGCGACAGGAACGCGCCCGGCGCCAGTACGTCGATGTTGCTGCCGAACTGTCGGATCTGCGACTGGAGTTGCACGGTGAGCGGCTGGGCGGAGCTGTCGGCGAAGAGCAGGGCGACCAGCATGTCGTTCCAGACCCACAGGAACTGGAAGATGGCGAGCGAGGCGATCGCCGGACGGCCCACCGGCAGCACCAGCCGGGTGAAGATGCGCCACTCGCTGCCGCCGTCCATCCGCGCCGCCTCCAGCATCTCCTTCGGCATCTCCGCGAAGTAGTTGCGCAGCAGGAAGACGGCGAAGGGCAGGCCGTACGCCACGTGGAAGAGGACGACCCCGGGAATCGTGCCGAACAGGCCGAGCGCGCCGAAGAGTTTGGCCACCGGCAGCAGGCCGATCTGCACCGGCACCACCAGCAGGGCCACGACGAGCAGGAAGAGGGGCTCCCGGAGCGGGAAGTCCAGCCAGGCGAAGGCGTACCCGGCGAGGGCCGCTATGACGACGACCAGGGTGGTGGCCGGCACCGAGATCAGCACGGTGTTCCAGAACGCCTGGGTGATGCCCGCGTTCTTCAGCAGGGCCGTGTAGTTGTCGAAGGAGAGCCGGCCGGGGTCGGCGAGGGCGGTCCACCAGCCGCCCCGGGCCGTGTCCTGGGCCGAGCGCAGGGAGGAGAGGAAGAGTCCGGCGAGCGGGGTGAGCCAGACCAGCCCGATGACCACCAGGAAGGTCTGCACCAGGCCGCTGCCCAGGCCGCGCCTGATCGCGTTCATCGCTGACTCCTTCGGAAGCGGCGGACGTTGAACACCATCGCGGGGACGACGAGGAGCAGGAGCAGGACGCCCAGGGCGCTGCCGAGGCCCTGGTTGTTGCCGCCGCCGAACGACACCAGCCACATCTGGGTGGCGAGGACGGTGGCGTCCTCCTGGACCGGGCCGGGCGCGATGACGTAGACGAGGTCGAAGACCTTCATCACGTTGATGACGAGGGTCACGAAGACCACGGTGAGCACGGGCGCGAGCAGCGGGACGGTGATCCGGCGGAAGATCTGCCACTCGTTCGCGCCGTCGATGCGGGCGGCCTCCAGGGCGTCGCGCGGGATGGTGGAGAGCCCCGCGCCGATGAGCACCATGGCGAAGCCGGTCCAGATCCACAGGTAGGCGCCGATGATCGCCGGGGTGACGAGGGTGGGGCCGAGCCAGGAGATGCCCTGGTAGGGCGGGGCGAAGTTGGCTGCGGGCAGCCTCACCGTGTACGAGCCGTCGTGCAGGCCGGCGAAGCGGAAGGAGCCGTCGGCCGCGGTGGCCGTGCTCGCGACCGTCCTGCCGTCGCGTACCGCCTCCACCCTCATCCCGGGCAGCCCGCTCTCGCGCGGATCGACCTTGCCCTGCTTCCCGCCCCCGCCGGGGGTGAAGTCGAGGTAGACGACGCCGCGCAGGTCGCCGGGGGCGGCCCTGGTGCCGGCCGCGCCGGCCGCGGGTGCGGCGTCGCGCGGCAGGTCCGCGGGCAGGACGCCGACCATCGGGAGGGTCACCGTCTCGCCCGGCGTGGCGCTCGTGCGGTAGGAGCCGTCCCGGTCCTGGGTGAGCGCTCCGGTGCGCCCGCGGGCCGTGGGGTACGTAGACGTCCCCTTGAAGGCGTCGTGGACGGAGACGACGGCGGCGTTGAGCACGCCCTTGTCCGGGTCGGCGTCGTAGGCGAGGCGGAAGATGATGCCGGCGGCGAGGAAGGACACGGCCATCGGCATGAAGAGGAGCAGCTTGAAGGCGGTGGCCCAGCGGACCTTTTCCACCAGGACGGCCAGGATCAGGCCGAGCCCGGTGAGCAGGGCGGGAGCGACGACCACCCAGACGGTGGTGTTGCGGATGGCCTTGAGGGTGGCCGGGTCACGGAACATCTCGGCGTAGTTGCCGCCGCCGACGAACCGGGTACCGGAGGCGTCGAAGAAGCTCCGGCCGACGGAGAACAGCACCGGGTAGACGACCAGCGCGCCGAGCAGGAGCAGCGCGGGGAGGACGAAGAGCAGGGCGATCAGCCGGGTGCGCCGCCGGCCGCGGCGCACGCGCGCCGGGCCGGCGACGGCCCGCGGGCCCGCCTGCTGTTTCACGACAGTGGTGGCGGTCATGGCGCGGCTCAGTCCTGGTAGGCCTTGGCGGCGGCGGATTCCAGCTTCGCGGCGGTCCCCCTGGGGTCGGACGGGTCGCGCAGGAAGTCCTGGAGGAGCTTCCACTCACCGGTGCCCTTGGTGCCGCCGAAGGCGGCCGGGGCCTGGTCGGACATGTCGAAGCGGACCGAGTTCCCGGCGCCGATGAGGGACTTGGCGGTGGCACGGGTGACGTCGTCGCCGTACCGGTCGAGGCCGAGCTTCCTGTTCGGCGACAGGAAGCCGCCCGCCTTCGCCCACACGGCCGCCGCCTCGGGGGTCGCCAGGTACTCCAGCAGCTTCATGCCGGCCTTGGCGTTCTTGGCGTCCTTGAGGACGACCGCCGCGTCACCGCCGCTGACGACCGGTGCGCTGCCGCCGCCGACGGCGGGGAAGGGGAAGAAGTCCGCGTCCTTGCCGACGGCCTTCCCGTACTGGTCGTGGGCGACGCCGGCGACGAAGTCGCCCTCGTAGACCATGCCGGCCTCGGGCTTCGGGCCGAAGACCTTCTCCACGGAGCCGGGGAAGTCGGTGTTCAGCGCCTCGTTCCGGCCGCCGCTGACGAGCTGCTTGTCCTTGAACAGCTTGCCGAGGGTGGTGAGCGCCTTCACGACGCTGGGGTCGGTCCACTTGAGCGTGTGGGCGGCGAGGGCGTCGTACTTCCCGGGGCCGGCCTGGGAGAGGTAGACGTTCTCGAACCAGTCGGTGAGGGTCCAGCCGTCCTGTCCGGCGACCGCGAAGGCGGCGAGCCCGGAGTCGGAGACGGTGTGCCCGGCCTTCAGCAGTTCGTCGTACGTCTTCGGCGGCTGGACCCCGGCCTGGGTGAGCGCTTCGGGGCTGTACCAGACGGTCGACTTGTGGGCGGCCTTGAAGTAGAGGCCGTACAGGGTGCCGTCGACGCTGCCGTACTTCTTCCACACCGGGGCGTAGTCGGCGTCGACGGTCCGCCGGGCGGTCTGCGAGAGCGGCGTGAGCCAGCCCTTCTTCGCGAACTGCTTCAGGACGCCGACCTGCGGGACCATCACGACGTCGGGTGCGTTGCCGCCCTCGATCTTGCTGCCGACGACGGTGGAGACGTTGTCGCCGGTGGACACGAACCGGGTTCTGGCGCCGGTCTTCTCGGTGAAGGCGTCCAGCACCTTCTGGAAGTTCTTCTGTTCGCTGCCGGACCAGACTCCGGCCACGGTGACCGTCTGGCCGTCCAGGGCCTTGTCACCGCCGCCCGCGGAGACCGGTCCCCCGCCGCAGGCGGTGGCGCCGAGGGCGAGTGCGAGGGCGGTGCAGCCGGTGAGCAGGGTCGTGCGTCGTCGCATCATCGTTGACGGACCTTTCCGGTAGGGAAATGACGGTGGATCAGAGGTCGGTCAGCCACCAGGCGGCCGTGGAGCCGGGCAGGACGCCGGGTGAGCAGGAGCCGTCGCTGGAGAGCAGAGGGGCGCCGGGGACCGGCGCGGGGGTGGGGGCCGTACCGAAGTTGACGGCGCAGACCAGGCCGTCGCCGCGGACGAAGCCGAGGACGCCGGGCGGGGTGTCGAGCCAGCGCAGGGCGCCCTCGCCCAACTGGGGCAGCGAGTGCCGCAGCTGGAGTCCGTCGCGGTACAGGTGCCAGAAGGAGCGGGTGTCGGCGAGGGCCCGGTCGGTGGCGTACTCGGCGAAGTACGACGGCTGGGGCAGCCAGGGCTTGGCGCCCTCCGCGCCGGAGGTGAAGCCGAACGGCGAGGCCTGCCCGGACCAGGGCAGCGGTACCCGGCAGCCGTCGCGGATGCGGGCGCGGCTGCCGGTGCGCCGGAAGATCGGGTCGGTGAGCACGTCGTCGGGCAGGTCGACGACCTCGGGCAGGCCCAGTTCCTCGCCCTGGTAGATGTACGCGGCGCCGGGCAGCGCCAGCATCAGCAGCGCGGCGGCGCGGGCGCGGGCAGCGCCCAGGCCGCTGCCCTCGGTGGCGGGTTCGCCGTAGCGGGTGACGGTGCGGACCTGGTCGTGGTTGTTGAGGACCCAGGTGACGGTGGAACCGGTGCCGGCGATGTCCTGCATGGCCTCCGAGATGACCTTGCGGAAGGCGTCGGCGTCCCAGGCGGCGCCGAGCAGGTCGAAGAAGAAGGCCTGGTGGAGTTCGTCGGGGCGGACGTAGAGGGCGTGCTCGCGGGCGGTGGGCACGGAGACCTCGCCGACCAGGAGGCGTTCGCGGCCGTCGCGGCCGGTGTACTCCTCGCAGACGGCGCGCCAGCGGCGCCACACCTCGTGCACCTCGGGCTGGTTCCAGGCGAGCGGGTTGACCGAGTCTCGGGTGCGGGCGTCGGCCTGCGGGTCGTCGGAGTCGGGCAGCGCGGGGTGCTTGTACAGCCCGGCGGCGACGTCGATGCGGAAGCCGTCCACCCCCCGGTCGAGCCAGAAGCGCAGGACGCGCTCGAACTCGGTGGGCACCTCGGGGTCGCGCCAGTTCCAGTCGGGCTGTTCGGGCGTGAACATGTGCAGGTACCACTGGCCGGGGCGGCCGTCGGACTCCGTGACCCGGGACCAGGCCGGGCCGCCGAACATGGCGTGCCAGTTGTTGGGCGGCTCGCTGCCGTCGGGGCCCCGGCCGTCGGCGAAGTGGAAGCGGGCGCGGGCCGGGCTGCCGGGTCCGTCGGCCAGGGCCGCGCGGAACCAGGGGTGCTCGCTGGAGCAGTGGTTGGGGACGATGTCGAGGAGCACCTTGATGCCGAGCCGCCGGGCCGCGGCCATCAGCAGGTCGAACTCGGCGAGGTCGCCGAAGACCGGGTCGACGTCGCAGTAGTCGGCCACGTCGTAGCCGTGGTCGTGCTGCGGGGAGGGGTAGAACGGGCTCAGCCAGATGCCGTCGACGCCGAGTTTCTTGAGGTACGGGAGCCCGGCCCGGACGCCGGCGAGATCGCCGATGCCGTCGCCGGTGCTGTCCAGGAAGCTGCGGACGTAGACCTGGTAGATCACCGCGTCCCGCCACCAAAGGTGCCTGTTCAACCCTGTGGAACCTGTCTCTGAAAGGGGGGGCTGTTATGCATGCATGTTAGGTAGCAGAGGAGCGAGGGTGTCAACGAAGTGAGCGGAAACTCCTGGCCAGTTGCCTGGATGAATGCGGGCAAATCACCGCAGGAAGGACGCAGTCGTGATGGTGGCGTTACTTAACAAGTAACTATCGACGGGCGATGGCGTCGAGTTCGCGCGCCAGCCGGCGCACGGCCCGGCCGGGCGTCTGCCGCCCGGTGAGCGCGTCCTGCACGACCGCCTGCACGGCCAGGCTGACCTGGTCGTAGTGCGGGCTCCTGGGGCGCGGCCGGGCGGTCACTACCGCGGTGCGCAGGGTCGGCAGGTAGGGGAACCTGCGCACCAGCGCGGGATCCTCGTACAGCGCGGCGCGCACCGGCGGCAGCGCGCCCCGCACGAGCACCTCGCGCTGGACGGGCGCGCTGGTGAGGTAGGCGATCAGCCGCGCGGCGGAGTCGGGATGCCGGGCGTGGGCGTTGACCGCGAGGTTCGAGCCGCCGAGGACGCTCGTACCCGGCCCGTCGGGCCCGGGCAGGGGCACGGCGCCGATCCTCCCGGCGACCTTCGATCCCGCGGCCGAGGCGACGGCGTACGCGTAGGGCCAGTTGCGCAGGAAGAGCAGCCTGCCGTCCTGGAACGCCTGCTTGGACTCCTCCTCCTTGTACGTCAGCGCCTGCTTCGGTATCCAGCCCTCGCGGACGCCGCGGGCGAGGAAGCCGATGCCCTCACGGGCCGCGGCGGAGTCGACGGTGACGCGCCTGCCCTCGCCGCCGAGGATCGTGCCGCCCGCCGAGTACACGGCCTCGGCCGCGTTCACCGTGAGCCCCTCGTAGGGCAGGAACTGGCCCGCGTACCCGTCGAGCCCGTACCTCGGCGCGATGGTCCTCGCGTCGTGCTCCAGTTCGGCCCAGGTGCGCGGCGGGGGCACGCCCTCCTTCGCGAGGACGTCCTTGCGGTACAGGAGCAGCCCGGCGTTCGTGACGTACGGCACCGCGTACAGCCGGCCGCCGTACGTCGCCGTGTCCACCACCGGCGGAAGGAAACTGCGCAGCGGGAACCGGTCGCGGGGCAGCGGGCTGATCCAGCCGGCCGCCGCGAACTCCGAGGTCCAGTCCACGTCGATGTTGAGGACGTCGAACCGGCCCCGGTCGCCGCCGCGCAGATCGGTCGTCATCTGCGCGTGCGTCTCGTCGGCGGAGTCCGGCAGCTCGACGAGGGTGACCCTCTCGCCGGGATGGGTGCGGTTCCAGCCCCGCAGCAGCGGGCCGAGATAGCCGGTGAGGTCCCCGGCGGTGGCCAGGGTGAGCGGGCCGCGACCGCCACGGGCGGCCTCGTCGGCGCGGGCACCGGAGGCCACGTACCCTGCCATGATCACCACGAGTACGAGAAGGCCCCTACCGGCGGCGCGCATCCACCGCATAGGTTCCTCCCTGTACACCGGCACCACGGGCGTCTTCGCCCGGGGACAGAGGCCATGTATACCTGTTAGGTATGCGCGATACTAGGGCCTGGAGCACATGCGGCAGACAGGAGGACAGCACGCGTGCGCCTGCCCCTCCTGGCACTCCTCGCCCGCGGCCCGGCCCACGGCTACGAGCTGAAGCAGGACCTTGAGCAACTGCTGGGCTCCGCGTACCCTCAGCCGAACGTCGGCCAGGTCTACGTCACCCTCGGCCGCCTGGAGAAGTCCGGGCTGATCGAGGGCGAGGACGTCGAGCAGTCGAGCCGGCCCAACAAGAAGGTCTACCGCCTCACCGACGCCGGACGTGAGGCACTGCACGTCTGGTTCGAGGAGACCGAGGACGAGCCGCGGGTGCGGGACGAGTTCTTCATGAAGCTCGCCCTCGCCCCGCAGACCGGTCTCGCCGACCAGGTCGCCCTGATCAACCGGCAGCGGCGCCAGTACCTCAACACCATGCGCGACCTGTCGAAACTGGCCGCGGCCGAGGACCGGGACAACCGAATCGCCCATCTGCTGATCGAGGGCGCGATGCTGCACCTCCAGGCGGACCTCGACTGGCTGGAACGGTGCCAGGAGGAACTGGAATGAGCGAGCACGCTGCCCCCGTGCTGCGGGCCGAGGGCCTGGTGAAGACCCACCACGGCGAGGGCGCGCCCGCGCGTGCCGTGCGCGGGGTCGACCTGTCCGTGGCGCGCGGCGAGTTCGTGGCCGTCACCGGCCCGTCCGGTGCGGGCAAGTCGACGCTGCTGCACCTGCTGGGCGGGCTCCAGCGGCCGGACGAGGGCAGCATCTGGCTCGACGGCCGGTGCACGGACTCCTTCGGCGAGGCCCGGTGGGCGGTGGAGCGCAGGAAGTCCATCGGGATCGTCTTCCAGTTCTTCAACCTGGTGTCGAACCTGTCGGTCGCCGACAACGTCGAGCTGCCCGCGCTGCTCGCCGGAGTCCCGCCGAGAAAGGCCCGCGCCGAGCGCGCGGAACTCCTCGCCGAGCTGGGTCTGGAGGGCAAGGAACGCAGCATGCCGGGCGAGCTGTCCGGCGGCGAGCAGCAGCGGGTCGCGCTCGCCCGGGCGCTGGTCAACCATCCGCCCCTGCTGCTCGCCGACGAGCCGGCCGGCAGCCTGGACAGCAAGGGCACCCGCGAGGTCACGCGGCTGCTGTCCCGCTTCCACGGACGTGGGCAGAGCATCGTCCTCGTCACCCACGACGCCCGGCTGGCCAGCGCCGCCGACCGGGTGATCAGCTTCTTCGACGGCCGCATAGCCGACGACGCGACCCTGGACGGCACCCCGCCGTCCCGGCGCGGCGGCATCTCCGCCGTACTGGAGCTGAGGGACTGATGGGCCGACCGCACACCCGCCGGCCGGTGAGGCGCCCCGCGCCCCGCGCCCGCGCGAGCTGCCCGCGATCGACGGAACGGCCCTCGGTGCGGGCCGGGCTGAGGGGCTGAGGCGGGTGCGGGCCGCTCTGCGCTGGGCGCACTCCGATCTGCGCACGCACCGCGGCGAGGCGCTGTTCCTGGTACTGGCGACCGCCGGCATCGTCGCCTCGCTGCTGTTCGCCACCGCCTTGTTCGGGTACGCCACGAACCCCTGGCAGCGGACCTTCGCCGAGGCGCGCGGGGCACACGTGTGGCTGCACACCACCCCGGCCGCCGACGCGCGCGCCGTGGCCGGGCTCGACGGCGTCACCGCGGTCGCCGGCCCCTACCGCACCGAGTCCACCACCGTCGCCGCCCGCGGCACCCGGGCCGCCGTGGAGCTGCGCGGCACCCCCCGCCTGCCCTCCGTCGGCCGACCGCTGCTGACCGCCGGGCGCTGGCTGGACTCGGCCGCACCGGACGGCGTGGTGCTGGAGAGCAGCCTGGCCCGCGCCCTGCTGGCCGAACCCGGGGACACCCTCGCCCTGCCGGGCACGGCCCGCACCGTGACCGTCGAGGGCATCGCGGACAGCGCCGAACCCCCCTACCGCCCGGGCGAGCAGCCGGGGCTGGTGTGGACGCTGCCGACCGCGGTACGCGCCCCCGTCGGCCAGGTCGTCGGCCTGCGGCTCGACGATCCGGCCGACACGGACTACGCCGTGCAGCGCGCCGTCACCGTGCTGGGCGCGGGCGCCGTCGGCGAGGTCTCGACCTGGCAGCAGGCCCGCGCCGCGGCGCAGGGCGAGAACCGCCTGCTCGGCCAGGTGCTCGGACTGTTCGGCCTGGGCGCCCTGGTCGCCGCCGGGTTCGCGGTGCACGGCGCGATCGCCACCCGCATCCGCGGACACCTGCGGGACCTGTCGGTGCTGAAGGCGATCGGGTTCACCCCCGGCCAGGTCGTACGGATCTTCCTGCTCCAGCACCTGGCGTACGCACTGCTCGGCGCCGTGGCCGCGGCGGCTCTCACCGAGGCGCTGGGCAGCCGGGTCCCCGGGCGGCTCGGAGACGCCGTGGGCGTGTGGCAGGGCCTGCCCGGGCACACCGTGGCGCTGTCCGCGGTGCCGGTGGGCGCGGTGCTGTTCATCGGCCTGACCACGGGGCTCGCGGCCTGGCGGGCGGGGCGGGTACCGCCGGTCCCGGTGCCGCGCCCGGCCGGCCCGGCGGGCGGCCGGCTGACCGGACCGGCCCGGCGGGCGCTCGGCCTGCGGCTGCCGGCCGCGCTGGTCCTCGGCTGCCACAAGGCGTTCGCGGGACGCGGCCGGTCCCTGGCCACCGTGGCCCGGCTGACGCTGCCACTGCTGCTGATCGTGGTGGCGCTCAGCGCGTGGACCACGCTGGACCGCTTCCACAGCAGCCCCGAGCGGATGGGCCTGCCCACGGCACTCACGGTCCGCTCGGACGGCGCGCCCGCCCCGTCCGGGGTACGGGCCCTGCTGGCCCGCGATCCCCGGGTCGCCGCCGCCTACCCGGGCGTCGAGGTGGCCGCGCTGGTGCCCGGGCAGACCGGGACCATCGCCCTGCGCGGCATCGGCACCCGCGCGGAGCCCTGTCCCCGCGTCCTCGCCGAGGGCCGCGCCGCCCGTGGGCCGGACGAGGCGGTGGCCGGCCAGGGCCTGCTCGACCTGCTGCACGCGCGGGTCGGGGACTGGGTGCGGATGACGGTGGGCGACCGGCCGCAGATCCTGCACATCGTGGGCCGCAGCATCGAACCACAGAACGCCGGCCGGGTCGTGACCACGTCCCTGGACACCCTCCGCGAGAACGATCCGGGCGTGTCCGCGGCCTTCTGGGAACTGCGGCTGCGCCCGGGTGCCGACCCGCGGCGGGTGGCCGCCGCGCTCACCGCGGCCGGCCGGGGCCATCTGGACGTGCATCCCGTGACGAACCCGGCCGACGGGCTCTCCCCGCTGCGCGCGGTGGTCGCCGGGCTGATCGCCGTGCTGGCCCTCATCGGTCTGGTCGAGCTGCTCACCGCGATCGGCGGCACGGTGCGCGAGGGCGAGCGGGACGTGCTGGCGCTCCGGGCGATCGGGATGTCGCCGCGGCAGATCACCGGGATCGCCGTCACCGCGACGAGCTGTACGACCCTGGCGGCGACCGTCGCCGCCATGGCGCTGGGACTGCCGCTGGCCCGCCGGCTGATCGACGCCCAGGGCAGCTCCAGCGGGATCGGCGCCGGGATCGCCCAGTACCCCGCGCCGGGGCTGCTGCTCCTGCTGGGCTCGGCCGCCGTGCTGGGCGCTGCGGCACTGGCCGCGCTGCCGGCGGCCCGGACGGCCCGCCGGCGCCTCGCGGACACGCTGAGCGCGGTGAGCTGAGCCCGGCCCGAGGGAGCGGTTCCGCCGGGCCGGACGGCGCCGGGGCCGTCACCGCGATCCGTCAGCGCCGGCCGCGCAGCTCCCGGTAGGTGGCGACCAGCGCCTTCGTCGAGGGGTCGAGGCCGGGTACGTCGGTGCCTTCGGTGAGGGCGGGTTCGACGCGTTTGGCGAGGACCTTGCCCAGTTCCACGCCCCACTGGTCGAAGGA
>NZ_JBIBVY010000033.1:0-73904 GCF_043080665.1 Streptomyces sp. NPDC014991 | reverse complement strand
GGGCGGACGAACTCCCACTCGACATCAGACAGTTCATGGCGACGTATCACCCGACCATGATCCGCCACTCAAGATCTTTTGAAGACACGGCCTAGTGGTCTCTCGGTGGCAGACCGCTGACGGGCCTGCCATGTACCTTGCGGACCAGCATCACCAGCAGCGCGTAGAGGCACACCAGCCCGATGCCCGCGAAGGCAGCGATCACGTGCGCCACCTGAGGGTTCAGCTGCCCCAGCCAGCTCATCGCCGGGCCGCCTTTCGGGCGAGGTTCATGCTTCCAGGGTCGTACCGCCGCGGCCGGACGCCAACTCCAGGGACCAGCCGCACGCCCGCCGAACCGACGACGCACGACGCCTCGCCCGCCGCTCCGGCCAGGCCACCGGGCCGGTGACCGAAGTCGCCGCAGGCGCAGATCAGGCGCACTATCGGACCACGCCCGTCCCACGGCCCGAGGCGGTGAGAGGTGAGGTGAGACGTCGCTCGTTCCGGAGCGCGGCGCAGTGGTTCGGTGAGCCGCTGCCGAAGGAGCGCGTCGGTGTGCGTCGTCATCCGTCCGTGCGCGAGGCATGGCCCGCGCTCGTGATCTACGGCGCGGCCACGCTCCTGCACCTCGCCGTCCTGGCTGTCATGAACCCGCCGGACGGGCCCGGCCTCCGCGACCGCCTGCTCGCCTGGGACGGCCGGCTGTACACGGAGATCGCCGCACACGGCTATCCCGACGGTTTCACCTATTCGTCCACGGGCCGGCTCACCGGTAACGACCTCGCGTTCTTCCCGCTGTTCCCGTTACTGATCCGTGCCGTCCACACAGTGACCCGCCTCGACCACGGCACGGCCGCGATCGTCACCGCCAACCTGGCCTTCGCCACCGCGCTGATCACCGTCGACCTGCTGCTGACCCGGCTGCACGGACGGCGTACGGCCCGCATCGCGGTCGTGCTGCTCGCCGCGGCGCAACCCATGGCGCTCGTCTTCGTCATGGCCTACAGCGAGTCACTGTTCCTCGCCCTGGCCGCCGCCACCCTGCTGGCCACCCAACGGCGGGCGTGGCTCACCGCCGGCGCCTCCGCCATGCTGGCCGGTCTGACGCGGCCCGCCGGCGTGGCGGTCGTGGCGGCGCTCGCCGTCGCCGCCGCCCTGGACCTGGCGCGGACACGCCGACCCGCCTGGCGCCCCCTGGCGGCCGTCGCACTCGCCTGCACGGGCACGCCGAGCTACCTCTGGTGGGTGGGCCGGCGGGCCGGGCGGCCGGATGCCTGGTTCCGCATCGAGCAGGCCGGCTGGGACACCCGCTGGGACAGCGGCAGCTCCTTCCTGCGTTTCCTCGGTGAGACACTGGCACACGGCGACGGGTGGGTGCCCGTGAGCACGGCGGTCCTCCTGCTGGCCCTCGTCGACGCCACAGCCGTCACCTGGCGCCGGAACACCTGGCCACCCCTGCTCGTCTACGGCTCCGGCATCCTGATCCTGACGCTCGGACAGACCAGCTTCTACCACTCCAAGCTGCGCCTGATGATCCCTGCCGTGCTCTTCCTCATCCCCCTCGCCCGTGCCCTCGCCCGGGCACGGACCACCACGGTCGTGATCACTGTGACCGGCGGCGCGCTGTTCGGCTGCTGGTACGGCGCGTACATGCTCACCGTCTGGCCGTACGCGATCTGAGGGCGTGCCCCGTCCCGGGGACGTCGTGCCGCTCGAACAGCTTCGGCGAGCAGGGCCAGCAGCCGCGCCGACCACGTGACGCAGGCCCGACGAAGTACGGCGCGGCCGTCACACGCGGCCGGACCCGGTTCACCTCCGGCGGCCTGGCGGGTGAGTCCCCGTAGGGTCGGGTGCATGCTCTTGTGGATCAACGGCCCGTTCGGTGGCGGTAAGACGCAGACCGCGTACGAGCTTCGACGTCGGCTCGTGGACAGCGTCGTCTGCGACCCCGAACACGTCGGCTTCGGTCTGCACCGGATGATGCCCCCGCCCCTGCGCGGAGACTTCCAGGACCTCACGGCCTGGCGGCAGGGCGTGTTCGAAGTGCTGGACCATGTACTGCGCAAGCACCACGGGACGGTGATCGTGCCGATGACGGTGGTGGAGCCGGCGTACTTCCGGGAGATCGTCGGTCGGCTGCGCGAGCGCGGTCATGATGTCCGGCATGTCGCGCTGCTGGCCAGGCGTGAGACGGTGCTGCGACGGCTGCGCGAGCGCGGCTTCGGACACGCTGTCCAGCTGATGGCGGGGAAGAACGCCCCCTTGCGTCGGGAGAGCTTCGCCGTGTCGAAGCTCGACCTCTGCCTGGAGCGCCTGCGGGGAGAGGAGTTCGCGGAGCAGGTGTGGACCGACCACCTCACCGTGCCCGAGGTTGCCGAGCACGTTGCCGCAGCCGCCGGCCTGGCGCTCGTCCCGAACAGGGAGGGAGCGCTGCGAGGACGCGTGCGGCGGGCCTGGACAGGGATCAAGCACATTCGTTTCGACTGAGTGCGTTCTGCGGCTCGGGACAGTTCGCCACGGGGGAGTGGGTAGAGCGGGGACGCGGTCACGGCGGGGTGGCGGTGGTACGGGCGCCGCAGGCCTGCGGCCCGGTACGGCATCGCTCACCGGTCACGCGATGAGGGCAGCTGTTCGCGCACCCATGCGGGATCGGGGTTGACGTGCGGTTGACCCGCCACCAAGACGGTGGGCACGGTCTCGTTGCCGTCGTTGACCGCTCTCACCGCAGCCGCTCCGGCCGGGTCTCGCCAGATGTCGACCCAGTGCAACTGGCGAGCACTACGGCCCAACCGGATGCGCAGCCGCAGACAGTACGTGCACCCCGGCCGCCAGAAGACGATCGGCCGACCGTCGACGGTGCTGCGGTTCCGTGCCTCCAGCGCACCCATCGATCTCGGGAAGACCAGGGGCGAGTTCATGCCTGCGAGCAGCATGAACAGCAGCAGGACGAGTCCGGCCGCGCCGGGGCTCCCACTGGAGACCAGCCCCGTCGCGACCACTGACCCGCAGAGCAGAAGCAGTATCGGTAAGAACCAGACTCGCGTCATGGTGAGGCAGGCTAGCGCGAGGTCGAGACACCTCTCCGGACGCCTCCCGTGCGCCGAGAAGATCAGACTCGGCATCCAGCCCGTACGGCTCTCCGCCACAGGGCCGACGGCCGGAGTAGGGCAAGCGAATCGCCCCGAGGCGGCTTCGCCGCCCTTCGGCGGGTGCGCATCCCGGGGCCTGATTCGCTGACGGCTCAGGGCATGAAGAGGGCGATGAGTACAACCACCACGGCTACCAGCAGGATCACCATCCACACTGACTTGCCACCCCGGCGATTCCTCCGGTGGGTGTCTTCCGGTCCCCCTCCTCTCGGGCGGTCCTCCACGTACTGCGGATTGTCCGGGCGGTCACGTGTGTAGAAGTCGTCGTCGGCCATCTCGGGCTCCCCTCGTCTCTGAGGGCCGAGTTCCCCACCAGGGACGACGTGCACATCCGATTCGCGCCGCCCACCTAGGCCCTCTCGTTCGGATCATGCCGAACGACTCGACCGCGGGCTCGACGCCGTACTCGGCTCCCCCGCCTTCACGGCGCCCTCCGGCACGTCGGCAGCCCCGGAGACCGGCATCCTGCTCGCGATCGCCGACGCGGTGAGCCGTCGCCGGCCAGTTCCGTCTCGGTACCTCGGGCCGAGGTGGGGCGGAGGTCCTCCGCTCGACGACGGTGAAGAGGGTGTAGACGACGGCGGAGCGCCCCATCTCCTTCGGCACCCCTTCGTCAGTCATAGGGAGGGCGCTGTCCACCTGAGCTGTCCCGTCGGCCTCGCCGAGTGCCGCCGCGCACGTCCTGGGATGTCTGGAACCGCTGTCGGCGCATGGCATGCGCGCGCCACCGCCTGCGGGTGGTACCTCGCTGGTGACCCCGGCACTCGAACGAACAGCGCCGGGCACTACGTCGCGCTCCTGGAACCGGTGCCGCGCAGGACATGGTCGCGGCTGCCACCTGTTGTGATCGACCTGTGGCCGGGCGGCGGTGACCGGGGCGGCCGTGTCGGGGTGCCCGCCCGCCGGAGCGGCTGGCCCGGGCGGAGAGCAGCGCGACGGCGCCCTGCCTGGTCCGGGTCATGCCTTGAGCCGGTGCGGTCCTAGAGGCCCAAGGCATCGTTTCGGTAACCGAGTCGGACAAAGGACCGCGTCACGTGTGGGGTTCGGGCCGATAATGGTGGCGTGTCGACTTCACCCGATCTCGCGCTCTCCGACGGCACTCCGGTCCGTTTCCTGCTGACGCCCGGTGCGGGTGCGGTGTCTTCCGCCGTGGACGACGACCTCCCGGAAGGGATGGGCCGGGCCGTGCCGGTCGGCGCCCGCGGCCGCGCGGTGGCGAACTTCGCGGCCGACGCGCTGCGCGGTGCCCTGCGCCCGATCGGGCCGCTGTTGCAGGAGGTTCACAACGCGGCCATGGCGGTGCCCGAGCCACCCACCGAGCTGAGCGTCACCTTCGGCGTGCAGGTCGGGCAGGACCTCAAGTTCGGGATCGTCGGCGCGGCCGGGCAGGCGCATCTCACCGTCACGGCCAGCTGGAAGCCGGGTGCGGACGCCGGCGCGACGCCCGGCGCGGAGTGACGCGTGGGGTGGTTCCGTAACCGGTGGGACAGCTCCGACGACCCCTCCCGGCATGTCGTGACCGTCCGGCGCACCGAGGACGGCAAGCCCGCTGGGGCGGGCTTCGTACTGGGCCCCGACACCGTGCTGACGTGCGCGCACGTCGTCAACGCCGCCTTGGGCAGGGACATGTTCGACGCGCGGCCGCCGGGCCTCGACGAGGTTCCTGTGGAGGTGCGCGACGACGACATGGTGCGTGGCCGGCGGCTCCCCTCCCGAGTGGCCCACTGGATCCCGCCCCGCACCCGGGGCGGCGGGCCGGTGACCGCGGGCGCCGACGAATGGCTGGGCGACCTCGCGGTGCTGCGCGTGGACGCCCCGGCCGGCGGGTTACCGCCCCCGCCCCGCCAGGCCGCCATGACGGCCGGCCAGAAGGCGGAGGCCTGGCACGGCGGGGGCCGCGCCTCCACCCTCGCCCGACTCACCGTCTCCGCGCTGCACGGTCGCCTGGCTTACCTGGACGGCGCCCCCACCGGCATGGCCGTCGGCCCCGGCTACAGCGGCAGCCCCCTGTGGTGCCGGGAGGAGCGGGCCGTGGTCGGGCTGGTCGTCGGTCACTTCATGCCGGTGGATGCCGCCGGAGCACCGCTCGAACTCGGTTTCCAGGGCGTCGTCCGGCGCAGCTGGGCCGTGCCGTGGCAGGCCGTCGAGGCCGAACTGGGTCCCCTCGGGGTGCTGGACGGCGTCCGGCCCCGGCCGATCGAGCCGGACGACCCCGCCTTCGAGATGCTGCCCCGGGTGATCGAGGACGTGCTGCCCTCGCCGAGCGGACGCGGTGACTGCGCCCGTCGGCTGGCCCGGCTGTGCGGGGTGGAGCCCGGCAGCGACGTCGTACCGCCCACGCCCGAGGAGTTCGCCGCCTTCGTGCTGACGCATCCGCGCGCCCTGGCCGCGCTCACCGGGATTCTGCGCCGGGACGACCCGCGGGGCGCCGACCGGGTCCTGGCCGCCGGTACCCTGTCCCGCACACCGCGGCTGCTGACCGCGGCGGAGTACAAGGAACTGTGCGGACACCTGCGCGCCCTCCCCCCGGCCGTGCTGGGACGGTTCCCCGAGGTGGTCCGCGCCGCGTTACCGCACCTGGCGGCCCGGCACGGCGGCGAGACCCTGGACGCGCTGCTCGATCATCTGGAGACCCTCCCGGGGGACGGCCACGCGAGCGGTGACGAGTGCCGGGTGCCCGCGCTGCTGCGGGTAGTGGAATACGTCGGTGCCCTGTGCCCCGACACGCGGCGGGCGCAGCTGCGGCTCTGGGCGGACGGGGTGGCCCGGCGGCTGGGCGTCGAGAGGTCGGCGCTCGGCGAACGCCGCTTCGACGCCCAGGAGTGGGCGCGTGTGGCGCGCGTGCGCGCCACACGCGTGCGGGTCCTGGTGCAGGTGGCCGATGCCGGGCGGAACCGGCACCGGCTGCGGATTTGGTGTGATGAGGGGGCCGGGCCTCGGCAGGTGTCCACCGAGAGCGTGAAATCGTACTCGGCTTCGGAAGCGGCACGCCAGGTGCTGCGCGTGCTCGACTCGCTCACCCCTCCGGCCGAGGACGAGCGGCCACCCCTCGTGGAGGTCCTCGTGGACCGCGGTGGCCTCAACCTGCCCGTCGATGAGTGGACGGCCCGGGAGCATCCGGCCGAGCTGGTGCCCGGCGTGCTCGGGGTGGAGTTCCCGCTGGTCGTGCACTGCCCCGAACTCCTGGGCCGGAACGGGCGCTTCGTGTCCCGCTGGCGCAGCAGATGGAGCCGCCTCGACTCGGGCAAGGCGCTCGTCGTCTCCGAACCCACGGACCGGGACACGCTGTACTCCCGGCTCGTCAACCAACTCGACACGGTGCGCGTCTCCGTGGATGTACCGCCTGGTCCTCCCCGGGACCGCATCGTGCAGACGTGCCTGGCGCTGGGCATACCTGTGGTGATGTGGGACCGGCACGAGGACGGCCCGTCGCACAGCGTCCGGCACATGGCACAGGTCGCCACCCGGGAGTTGCCCGACGGCGTCCACGACTACCGGGCCAACGCCCGGGTCAATCCGCCCGAGTTCCCCGGTCGGCCGGTCCTCGCCTGGGCCGACGCGGACCGCACCGTCCCTCGTCTGCACCTGTCCGAGCCTCAGGAGGGCCCATGACATCCGCCGCCGGCGCCGATTGGCGTCTGTTCCGGGGCGACGGCGTTCCGCGGGCCGTCAACCTTCCCGTCGCCCCGCCCTGGCGGCGTTTCACCCCGGCACGGGCGACGCGTACGAAGCTGCCCTACGTGATCGATCCGCGTCATGCCGACATCGTCAACGCGGCCCTGCATCTGCGCCGTCCGCTGCTGGTGACCGGGCCCGCGGGCACCGGCAAGTCGTCCCTGGCCCGGGCCATCGCGCACGAACTGTGTCTGGGCGACCTGCTGCGCTGGTCCGTCACCAGCCGCTCCACCGTGCCGGACGCCTTGTACGTGTACGACGCTATCGGCCGGCTGCGGGAGACCACGCTCAGCCGGGACCGCACCGAGGACGAACCGTCCATCGGCCAGTTCATCCGGCTCGGGCCACTCGGTACGGCACTGGTGGCGTCCTCCGCCCCGCGCTGCCTGCTGGTGGACGAGATGGACAAGGGCGACGTCGACCTGCCCAACGACCTGCTCACCGTGTTCGAGGAGGGTTACTTCGAGATCAAGGAGCTGGTCCGGTTGCCGGAGGGCACGGCCGACGTGGAGGTGCAGACCTCCGACCACCGGGGCACCGTCCGGGTGCACCAGGGGCTGGTGCAGTGCGCCGAGTTCCCTGTCGTGATCATCACCAGCAACGGGGAGCGGGACTTCCCGCCCGCGTTCCTGCGCCGCTGTCTCCGGCTCGAACTGCCGGTGCCCGACGAGGAACGGCTGCGCACCATCGTCACCGCGCACCTCGGCGAGGAGGCGTTGCAGGAGGCGGACGACCTGATCGACGCCTTCCTGCGCCGCCGTGCACTGGGTGAACTGGCCACCGACCAGCTACTGAACGCCGTGTTCCTGCGCACCGGAGGTGTCGACCTGGAAGCGGACGGGTTGCTGGACGCCGTACTGCACCAGCTCACCGGGGCCATGTGACCGTGGCGGGTGGCGGCGAGCGGCTGACCGAGATGCTGCGGGTCCTGGCGGCCTGCGGCCACGACCTGGACGCGGACCAGATCCTCGACGTCCTCTGGCTCGCCCGCCGGCTGCCCGCGGGCACTGGCGCCCCGCTGCTGCGCGAACCGCCGCCTGCTGTGGGCCGCCCGGAGCCGGACCCCGTCCCCGAGCCCGGCCGGCCCGCCCCGCAGCAGGTGGCACCGGAACCCGACGACCCGGACCTGCCCGACCTCACCACCCCGTCCCTGTACGCGGCGGCCCGGCAGGCACCGGTACCCGAGGTGCGGCTCGCCGCGTCCCCGCCCGAGCCGCGGCGGGCGCTGCCGGTGCGGGTGCCCGAGAGCAAAGCCCTCGCCGACGAGCTGCAACTGGGGCGCGCGCTCCGGCCGTTGCGCCGCCGGCTCGACAGCCGCCACCGCACGGAGATCGACGAGGAGCGCACGGCGGCCCAGCTCGCCGAGACCGACCTGCCCGACGTGGTGGAGCGGCCGGTGCGGGAGCGCTGGCTGAATCTGGCGCTGCTCGTCGACGACGGTCTGTCGATGCTGCTGTGGCACCGGCTCGGCGCCGAACTGCGGACGCTGCTGGAGCGGTTGGGCGCCTTCGCCACCACCCGCGTCCTCGGCCTCGACACACGTGGTGCCCGCCAGCCCGTTCTGCGCGCCCGACCGTTCCGGCCGGACAGTGGTGTACTGCCGCTGAGTACCGTGAACGACCCCTCCGGGCGCACCCTTGTCCTCGTCGTCGGCGACGGCATGGGCGCCGCCTGGCGGTCCGGCGCGGTGCACCGGCTGCTGGCGGAGTGGGCTTCCCGCGGCCCGGTCGCGGTGTTGCAGACGCTGCCGCCGGACATGTGGGAGGCGTCAGGCATCGCCGCAGAGCGTTGGCAGGTCACCACCCGGCGGATCGGCGGAGCGAACGCGGCCTGGGAGGTGAGCGATCCGGTGCTGCCGCCGGAACTGTCCGCTTTCGAGGGTGTGCCGGTGCCCGTGCTGGAACCGACGCCCGAGTCGCTGCGAGCTTGGGCTCGGCTGCTGGCCTCACCCGGTGCCACCGCGGAGCTGCCGCTACTGACCCGCCCGGACCCGTATGGCAGTGTGGCCGCCGCCCGGGACCTGACCAGCGCCCAGCATTTCCGGGACGCGGCCACCCCGGAGGCATACAGGCTGGCGGCGCATCTCGCGGCGGTCTCCCCGCTGTCGGTGCCGGTGATGCGGCTGGTGCAGTCGGCGGTGCCGTGGCAGGCCACGACCTCGCACCTGGCGGAGGTGTTCCTGGGCGGTCTGGTCCGGCCCCATGCGGCGCCGGTGCCCGGCCCGCTGCCCGCCAAGCACCGGGTGTTCGATTTCACCGAGGAGTCCAAGGCAGTGCTGCTGGACTCGGTTCCGCAGGCCGAACTCCTGCGCACCGGTCGGCGCATCGGCCGACACCTGGAGGAACTCGCGGGCAGCTCGCCGGACTTCCCGGCCTGGCTGGCCCACCCGGACGGCTCCGCTCATCTGCCCGGCTCCCACCAGCCGTTCACCAGCGTCGAGCGCCGGCTGCTCGCCCGGTTCGGGGTGTCGTTCGATCGTGTGCCCGGCCTGCCCGGCCCGGAACCTGAGCGTGCCTCCGTGGCCACCGACGGATGGCAACCGCTGACCGACGCGGACCCGGCGCGGCTCGGCGCGTACACCTTGAGCGGCCGGCGCCGGGGCCGCCGTACGGTGCTGTACCGGGGCGTGGACGCGCACGGCACGGAGGCGGTGCTGCGTACGCCCCGGCCCGACCTGCCCGCGGCCAACGCCCAGTTGATCGCCGTGGAGGCGGAGGTGCTGGTCCGCCTCCAGGCGCAGTACGCGCCCGCGCTGCTCGCCACCGGACTGGAAGACTCCCCGCCGTGGCTGGCGATGACACCGGTCCGCGACCAGGACACCCCGGACGGGCAGCCGTCGCGGCTCTCGGAGGTGTTCGCCCGGTCCCTTCAGCGGCGCACCGCCCCCTTCGACCTGGTGCGCGGCCTGCTGGTGTCCTGGCATCTGGCGAACGCGCTCGCCCTGTGCCACGCGAGCGGTCTGGTGCCCGCCGACTTCGGCATGGACGGTGTGTACGTGCTGCGCCGCACCATCGTGCTCGGCGACCTGTCCGACTACGCCGTCGATGACCGGTACCTGGGTGCCGGGCCCGCGCCGACCGTCGCGGACAGCATGCGCGCGCTGGGGGCGATGCTCCAGCTCATCAGCAGCAAGGCGGGCGTGGAGCTACCGAATCTGCCGGAGGGCATGCACCTGTGGCAGGGGGACGGGTGGGAGACGCTGCGGCGCCTGGTGCTGCGCTGCCTGGACGACGACCCGGCCCGCCGCCCCACCGCCAGCGAGGTCGCCGACGCCCTCGCCAAGTACATCGCGCTCGCCCGGCTGCGGTACGACCAGGACACCCGATCGCCGGCCCCACCGGTGACCGGCCGGTCACCGCAACCCGTGCCGCTCACCCCGCCGGCCCTGCCCGGCCCGCCCCCTGCCGTCGACCGGGTGCTGCCCGTGCCCCGGTTCGGGCCGGCCCGCGTCGAACTGCGCAGACGCCTGGACCGGCTGCGTGTCCCGATGCCGCACAGCAGACGGGTGACGCTGGTCAGCGCCTACCACTACAGCGGCCGGGCCACCGCCACGGTCGCCCTGGGCTCGTTGCTGGCCGCCGCCCGGTCCGAGCCCGTGCTCGCGCTCGACGGAGCGGCCGCGCAGGGCACGCTCGGCTTCTTCCTGCCGCACGACCGCAATCGGGCCGTCCCGCGGGACCTGGCCGCGCTGCCACTCGGCCCCTCGTACGAGGAGGTCGGAGCGCACACCACGCGCCTGCCCTCGGGCCTCGAAGTGGTCGCGCACCGCTCGGACCACTACGGGCCCAGCTCCACGCACGCACAGGAGTATCTGCGGGTGCTGTCCCATACCGCGCCGTACTACGCGTTCGTCCTCACCGACTGGGCTCCGGTGAGGCTGGATGCGTCCACGGACGTGGTCCTGGACCACACGGACCAGCTGATCGTGTGCTGCGGCACCGCCGACTGGTTCCTGGACGCCGCGAAGCGCATGCTCGACCGGATCCGGGACGGCGGCCGACATCGCCTGGCGGATCAGGCGGTCGTCGTGGCCACCCGGACCGACGGCTCACACCGCCGTGGCCTCCCCGGCGACCTGCACCGGACTCTGCGCATCCAGGCCGATCAGGTGGTACAGGTACCGTTCGACCCCGCATTGCTGTCGGCGCGCTGGCAACTGAAGGACCTCCGTGCGGCCACCGTGGAAGCCTATCTCCGGCTTGCGGAGCTGGTCGTACGGCCGCTGTCAGAGCCTTCGACACCAGAGCCGCGCGAATCCAGGCGGGCTCGGGGGCGACCGGCCGGGCCGCGCGAGCGAGGGTGTGACGGTCCAGGTGGGCTCCCGGCCTGATCACCGGCCGGACCTCCGGTCCAGCCGAGCTCTGGCGTCTTTCCCGTCCCTCGTCCCGCCGGGCCGTGAGCCCATCACTGCCTCAGCCTCGTCGGCGGCACCGCGGGGCCATGGCCACTGCCCCCATAGCCGGGGCGGTACCGGGAGCGGTTGCGGCAATTCGCACAGGTGGTGTCGGAGCTGGCGAACGAACCGGCGACGAACCGGCCCGGCTCGACCGCAGCGGCCTCGGCTCCGACCTCCTCCACGAAGCCGACGTACCCAACGGCCCATCGGGTGCGGGTCACCGATCGGCTCCAGGCCGCGCCAGGGCGACAGGTCCGAGCCGCACACACAGGCGTGGACGGGTTCCACGACGACCCAGCACGGCGACCGGAGGACCCGCGCCCGCCAGTGGATCGCGGGTGAGTCACTCCTCGCGCGGCTGCTCGCGCGGTGGCGCAGCCGGCCCGCCCGGACCGCAGACGGGGGATCGGTGGTCTCCGCCTCACTCCAGGGGCCCGTACGCGCTCGGGTCAGCGGCGGATGAGGCCGAGGCCGGTGGCGGTGGCGACAGCGGCGGTGCGCGAGGCGACGCCGAGCTTGACGTAGATGCGGGCCAAGTGGGACTTGACGGTTCCTTCAGTCAGGTGGAGCCGGTTGCCGACGGCCTGGTTGGACAGACCGTCGGCGACCAGGGCGAGGACCTCGGTCTCGCGGCGGGTCAGGGCAGTGCCCGGCGTGCGCAACCGGTTCATCAGCCGGTCCGCGACGGCGGGCGCCAACGTGCTGCGTCCGGCGGCGGCGGTGCGGACCGCGGCGGCCAGGTCCTCGGGCGGGGCGTCCTTCAGGAGGTAGCCGGTGGCGCCGGCCTCGATGGCGGGCAGGGTGTCGGCGTCGGAGTCGTAGGTGGTGACGATCAGCACGCGGGGTGCGCCCGGACGAGCGGTGATCCGGGCGGTCGCTTCGGCACCGCCCAAGCCCTTGCCGAACTGCAGATCCATCAGCACGACGTCGATGTCACCGTCGGCGGCGCGAGTGACGGCGTCCTCGGCGGTGGCTGCTTCGGCCACGACGACGAGGCCGTGTTCGGTTTCCAGGACGGCGCGCAGCCCGGCGCGTACGACCGGGTGGTCGTCGGCCAGCAGCAGACGGAGAGGTGCGTCGTCGGTCACGGGCGGTCCTCGGGATCGGTCTCGGCGGGTGGAGTGAGGGGGAGCCGGGCGGCCAGAGCGGTGCCGTGGCCGGGCGCTGACGCGATGGTCAGGGAGCCGCCGAGGGCGTCCAAGCGGGCGCGCATGGCCGCGAGGCCGAAACCGCCGTTCTCGGGGTCGGGGGCGGGCAGTTGTCCGGGATCGAAGCCGCGCCCGTCGTCGACGACGTCGAGTGCGATGCGATCACCGAGGTAGCTGAGGGTGACCTCGGCGGCGGTGGCCCGGGCATGGCGGACCGTGTTCGCGAGGGCGGACTGGGTGACGCGCAGGAGGGCGACCTCGTGGGCGGTCGGCAGCGAGGTCGGGTCGCCGGTGAGGTGGAAGCGCGCGGTGAGGCGGTGGCGGGTGCCGGTGGTGGTGCACAGGCGTGCCAGCGCGTCCACCAGGGTGGCGCCTTCCAGAGTGGGCGGCGTCAGGGCGGCGACGAAGCGGCGGGCCTCGGCGAGGTTGTCCACGGCGGCCTGGCGGGCCGCGTCGACGTGGCGGGCGGCGACGTCGGGTCGCCCGGGCAGAGCGCGTTCGGCGGCGCGCAACAGCAGCTGGATGCTGGAGAAACCCTGCGCGAGGGTGTCATGGATCTCCCGGGCCAGACGTTCGCGTTCGGCGAGTACACCCGCGGTGTGCTGGGCCCGGGCCAGGTCGGCCCGGGTGGCGGTGAGCTCTTCGATCAGCTGCCTGCGCTGTTCGCTCTCCCGGTACAGGGCCTGGTACCCCCACACCACCGCGACGGCGACAGCGGCCCCGAGCACGGGGCCGATCCCCATGGCGGGGCCGAAGGCGTGCTGGTGGGCGGCGAAGCCGACGACGGCCGCCGCCGCGGTAGCGGCCACAGCGGCGAGCCCGGCTCGGCGCGGCAGCAGGTGGAGCTGGAGGAAGTACAGCGGGAACGCGACCCATACCGCATCGGGGGACAGGGCCAGCAGCACCAGCCACACGGCGCCCACGGCGGCCAGCCACCAGGCCGCGGCCCGCCGGGAGAGGCGGATGCGGGGCAGGAGCGGCCCGACGGCGTACACCAGGCCGCACGCCGACGCCGCGGCGGCGGTCGAACCGGCGTGCGGCCGGCCGGCGGCCACGGCCCGGCCGGCGGCCAGGACCAGCAGGCCGATGACCAGCAGGTGCAGGCACCAGGCCAGGGCCCGGGTGGTCGGGGTCAGGGCAGGGGCAGCGGTGTTCACAGTGCGTCCCAGGTTACGGAGGCCGGCGCCCGGCGTCCTCTGTCGAAAGTTGGAACCCGTGTGCCGCCTTCCGGCCCGCGAAGTGCCGTCCTGCGCCAGACGCGCCCGCAGGTGGGTGGCCGCGACGGTGGAGCCGTACCGCTTCCCCCGCCGGAAAGGACACGCCGAGGCCGTGTTTGTCGCCTGGAGAGATCTGAAGTTCGCCAAGGGGCGCTTCGCCCTGATGGGGACCGTCATCGTGTTGATCACCCTGCTGGTGGGGCTGTTGTCCGGGCTGACGGCCGGACTGGGCCGGCAGAACACCTCCGCGATCACCGGACTGCCCGCCGACAAGGTCGTGTTCCAGGCTCCCAGCGGCAGTCAGGACCCGTCGTTCTCCACCTCCACCGTCACCCGCCGGCAGTGGCAGCAGTGGGCCGAGGCGGCCGGCGTCGAAAGCGCCGAACCCCTGGGCATCACCACGACCAGGGCCACCGCCGGCGACAGGAGCACCGGAGTGTCGGCCTTCGGCGTCCGGCCCGGCTCCCGCCTCGCCCCGGACAGCAGCAGGATCAGAGGGAGCGCAGTGGTGCTGTCCACCACCGCCGCCGACAGCCTCGGCGTGCAGCCCGGGGACTCCCTCTCCCTGGCCGGTCAGGAGCTGAAGGTGGCCGCCGTGCAGGGGGACGCCCACTTCAGCCACACCCCGGTCATCTGGACCAGCCTCGACGTCTGGCGGAAGACCGCGCCGCCCACCACCACCGACGACGGCCCCACCGCGACCGTCATCGCCCTGAACACCACCTCCGCGGCCGACGTGGCGGCCACCGACCAGCAGGCCGGCACACGGACGGTCTCCACCGAGGACTCACTGTCCGCGATCGGCTCCTACACCTCCGAGAACGGCTCCCTGCAGCTGATGCGCGGCTTCCTGTTCGCCATCTCCGCACTCGTCATCGGGGCCTTCTTCACCGTGTGGACCATCCAGCGCAGCGGCGACGTCGCCGTCCTGAAAGCGCTCGGCGCCTCCACCGCCGGCCTTCTCAAGGACGCCCTCGGCCAGGCCGTCGTCCTGCTCGCCGGCGGCACCCTGACCGGCACCGGCATCGCCGCCGCCCTGGGCGCCCTCCTGGCCGGCTCGGCCGTGCCGTTCCTCCTGACACCCGCCACTGTCCTCCTCCCGGCCGCCGTGACGATCCTCCTGGGCGCCCTCGGAGCCGCCTTGTCCATCCGCCGCATCACCTCCGTCGACCCGCTGACCGCGCTGGGGAGCACCCGATGAGCCTGCGACTGGCCGACATCACCCTCACCTACCCTGACGGCGACACGCGTCTGACCGCGCTGGACCAGGTCAGCCTGGACGTTCCGGGGGGCAGCCTGACCGCCGTGGTCGGCCCATCCGGCTCCGGCAAGTCCAGCCTCCTCGCCGTCGCCGCCACCCTCGTCACCCCCGACGCCGGCACCGTCACCATCGACGGCACCCGCACCACCGGCCTGCCCCGCGGCGAACTCACCGCCCTTCGCCGCCACAAGATCGGCATCGTCTTCCAGCAGCCCAACCTGCTGCCCTCCCTCACCGCCGCCGAACAGCTCCAGGTCATGACCCGGATCGACGGCCGCAAACCCCGCGCCGCCCGGAACCGCGCCATGGAACTCCTCGACTCGGTCGGCCTGGCCGACCAGGCCGACCGCCGCCCCCACCAGCTCTCCGGCGGCCAGCGCCAGCGCGTCAACATCGCCCGCGCCCTGATGAACGACCCCACCGTCCTCCTGGTCGACGAACCCACCAGCGCCCTCGACCACGATCGCGGCGCCGCCGTCATCGACCTGATCACCCGCCTCACCCAGCAACAGGCCACCGCCACGGTCCTGGTCACCCACGACCGCACCCACCTCACCGCCGCCGACCGGATCGTCGAAGTCCAAGACGGCCGTCTCCACCTGCCGGCACCGGCCCGCTGAAACAGCGGCGCACGTGTCTCCTGCCCGTGGACGCGGCGCCGGACGATGCGAATGACCGGCTGGGCCGCCGCGGGGATCGGCGGTCGCGTCCGGGGCCGGCGTGCCGGCAGGATCCGCCGCGCCACGGGCAGAGGGCCCGTGAGCCCGCCGCGGGGGACGACTCCCGGAGCGTTGAAGCGGCCGGGCCGAAGGAGGCCTCCCAGTGTGGCGCGGAGCCGGTCAGCCGCCGCCTTCGTCCTCCGGCGCAGAGGCGTCTCCAATGGCGACGCGCAGGTCATGCATGCCTTGCAGGATGTCGATGAGGGCTTCCTCCGCCCCGCTCAGAGCGCGCCGGGTTCCCTCCGTGTCGCCGCGCTCCGCGTGCCACTGGGCGCTCAGCGCGTACACCGCAGTCATCACGGCGGCGAAGGCCGCCTCCCGGCCGGGTGGCAGTTCTTCCGCCTCGGGTTCGGAGACCTGTAGCGCGGTGCGCTGCAGCCTGTTCGTCAGGACGTTGACGGCCAGGCCGGGATCCGCTCCCAGCTGTTCCCCCCAGCCGAGCAACGTCTCAAGGACGTCCTCGACCTCCTCCTCCTCGGTCAGACGGGTGGCGGCGGTGATCTCGAGCTCCGTCTTCGCCAGCAGACTGCCCAGCAGATGCAGGCGATCTTCTTCTTGCGGTCCCCCGGGTCGCTTCCCCGGCTCTGCCTCCGGTTCAGCCGCCAGAGCCGCCAGCGCTGCGTAGATCTGCTCAGCGCTCACCGGGCGCTCGCTACTGATGCTCACGCCTTCAGTCTCACCCAGCGAAGGCGTACCCGCCCGCCCACACACCTTCGAATCCCAGGCGGATTCTCCAGTCACTCGCATGCGCCCCGTTCGGGGTCCGGTGCACCGCAGACGGCGCCTTCTCAGAGCCTGCTCGTGGGTGTGCTGCTTCCATCGGTGCGGGCAGTCGCTGTGCCCGCATCTCGCCGGTGGCGGGGACGGCCCACAGGATCGGGTTCGGGTCTGCTCTTGTGCGGCCCGGGCCTTGCGTCTCGGAGGCGTCGGCGGCAGCGGCGGATGGGGTCATAGCCGCGGTGGACGACCACGAGTCGACTCCCGGTGCCGTTCTGGTCGCGGTGGACGACGCGGACGCCCGTCCGCCCCGCTGTGTCGGCCGCCTTTCCCTGACGCGCACCGGAATCCTGAGTTGAACACGTTCAAAAAGAAGGGTTACGCTGCTGCCCAGCGAAGCCGAGGGGGGTTCGATGAAGGTAGTGCTGCCCGGGGGAACCGGACAGGTGGGCACGATTCTCGACCGTGCGCTGACGGCGGCCGGCCACGAGGTCACGGTGGTGACCCGGCGTCCCGCGCGAGCGCACGACATAGGCTGGGACGGGGCCACGCCCGGCCGCTGGGCCGCGGCGTTCGACGGCAGCGATGTCGTGATCAACCTGGCCGGGCGCAGCGTCTCCTGCCGTTACACCACCGAGAACCTGCGGGCCATGATGGACTCCCGGGTGGATTCCGCACGGGTGGTCGGCGAGGCGATCGCCGCCGCCGCGCGTCTGGCTGCAGATGAGTACGGCGACGGTCTACGCCCACCGCTTCGACGCGGCGAACGACGAGGCGACCGGGGTGATCGGCGGCACGGAGGCCGGGGTGCCGGACTACTGGGCGTACAGCGTCCAGATCGCGGAGAACTGGGAGCGGGCGCAGGCCGAGGCGCCGACTCCCGCGACCCGTAAGGTGGCGCTGCGCTCCGCGATGGTCATGAGCCCGGATCGGGGCGGGGTGTTCGACGTACTGTCGCGGCTGGCGCGACTGGGGCTGGGCGGTCCGGTGGCCGGCGGCGCGCAGTACGTCTCCTGGATCCATGACGAGGACTTCGTGCGAGCGGTGGAGTTCCTGATCGCCCGGGACGATCTCACCGGGCCGGTCAACCTCGCCTCGCCCGGCCCCCTTCCGCACCGTGACTTCATGCGGGCGCTGCGCACGGCCTGGTGCGTCCCGGTGGGGCTGCCGGCAACGCGCTGGATGGCCGAGCTGGGGGCGTTCGCGCTCCGCTCGGACACGGAGCTGCTGCTCAAGAGCCGTCGGGTGGTGCCAGGACGGTTGCGCGCGGCCGGGTTCGCCTTCGCGTATCCCGAGTGGGGGAGGGCCGCCACGTCCCTCGTGCAGCGGGCCAGGCCGGTTCGTGCGGCGTGAAGTACGGGCGACACCCTCCTGCGACGGCGTGGGGAGGCAGGCACCAGGGCGAGCCACCAGGGCAAGCCCCCGCCTCCCGGACCGACTCCGTTCAGCCCGCCTTGGCCTGGGCCTCCTTGGCGGACACCTCCAGCCTGTTCCAGTACTCCTGGTACCAGGCCTCGTCACCGCCGTCCATGTTGCTGTTGGTCTCCCGCATCCCGACCCTGCCGTCGATCAGCTCGCGGACGATGTCGGCGTGGCCGGCGTGACGGTTCGTCTCGGCGGTCATGTGCAGCATGACCCGCTGAAGCGTCACGTCACCCTTGTCGCCCCACCACGCGACGTGGCCCGACGCGTCGAGCGGCAGCGCCTCGATCGTCCCATCCGCGTGCGCCCAGGCGCGGTGATAGAGGCTGAGAATGTCCTCGCGCGACTCGTCGGCGGGTGCCCACATGTCCGCGTTGGGCTCGGAGTCGTCCTCGTGCCAGGGGAGGGACTCGTTGTGTGGGCGGCCGAAGGTCGGGCCGAAGTACCCGAACTCGACACAGGCCAGGTGCTTGACGAGGCCGAGGAGGTTGGTGCCGGTCGGCGTCAGGGGGCGGCGGACGTCGTACTCGGACAGTCCGTCCAACTTCCACATGATGGCTTCCCGGGCTGCTTTGAGGTAGCGGTGCAGGTCGTCCTTGGGATCACTGGGCTTCATGAGAGCCGAGTCTCGCACCACCCGCGTCAAACGGCCGTGGCGATCAGGCGATTGAGCGAGTCACACCTCAAGTGTGACAAGGCGTCAGGCCACCTCCGGCGCACCTCCGGCCGCGCTCGGCCGAGGCGAGCATCACCTACGACACCTACCTCGCCGAAGGCCCTGCCCGCCAACTGCTGGACCGCATCTCCGACAAGTGGGTCAGCCTCGCCGTCAACGTGCTCGCCGACGGGCCACAGCGGTCCACCGAACCGCAACGCCGGCTGGCGAGCGTGAGCCAGAAGAGGCCCACGCGGACTCTGCGTCCTCTGGAACCCGACGGGCCGGTGTCGCGCACCGTGATCCCCGCCGTTCCGGTCCGCTTCGCACACGCGCCGGCCCCGCCCGGCCCGTGCCCCGCCTCGGGCAGCCGCCGGCCAGGTCCTTCCGCATGCCGCCGCCGGCTGCCGGGCCGCGCCGGCCGCCGCCTCGAACGGGGGTCTCGACCGGCGGGCCGCACAGCACCTCCGGCCGAGGCCCGACGTCGGCCACCGTGCCGCTGTGCCATACCCGTCTATCCGACAGGAGACACATCCCGGCTGTGCGGACTCGGAGTCCTGGGCGTTGGCGGCCCGGTCGCTCCACACGGCGCAGAGGTGGTCCGCCGGCCGTCGCCTGGAGGCGGTGGCCCGTCCGGGCAGCGTGCCAGGGGCCTCGGACGGGCTCCGGTCTCCATCGGCGCCCGTCCGCGGACGCCAGGCAGCGAAGCTGCTTGCGACACTCAGCCGTTGGAGGGCGTCATGCCGCGGGTGTCCGCGCCGCTTTGCGGGTCCTTGAACTCGCCACCCGGCTTGGGCTCACCGGGCTTGGGCTCACCGGGCTTGGGCTCACCGGGCTTGGGCTCACCGGGCTTGGGCTCACCGGGCTTGGGCTCACCGGGCTTGGGCTCGCCCGGCTTGAACTCGCAGTACACCTTCTTGCTGACGTACTTGCAGCCGGGCATGTTCTCTATGTCATGAGCCCTGCCACCCTTCTTGCTCTTCTTGTTCTTCTTGTTCTTCTTGTTCTTTTTGTTCTTACCGTCGAATCCACCCTTGTCGTGATCACCCTTGTGGTGGTCGCTGTGGGCAGCTGTCGTCGCGCTTACGACCTCGGTGTGGTGCGTCGCAGGGGCGGCGAACGCCCCGGTAGGCAGCAGCGCGCCGCCTACGCCCAGGGCGGTCGTGACGCCAAGCATCACGAGACGCTGCTTGCAAGAGGTGCGATTCATGGGGATCTCCTTCTGCGAGACAAGAGGAACAGGGAGTGCCGGACGGTCCCGGCATTTCGGGGGAGTCACCTGTACTGCGTGAACTCACATCTCAAGTAGGCCCTGCCGCCCGAGGCGGGTCACGTCCCTCCATTTCGGGGCTCGACAGATCCCGACGGCTCCGGTAAAAGAGCGCTCCCGCCCGCTCACGGCACTGCGACAGCTGGGCGTGCAGGTCGGCCGGTGGCTCATGCGGCACCGCAACACCTCCGCCGTCCACGCAGGCCGGACGGCTACCGCCGAAGCCGTGCCGTCGGGACCGCAGTGCGGCTGATGGGGATGGCCGGCGCGGCCGGCGCGGCACACCGAGACCGTCGTGGGCGCGACCGGCCGGCGCGGGACGCGGTACTGCGCCCGGCCTGCCATGGAAGTGACCTGGTCACGCTGGGCCTGGTGCGCGCCTGTGCTCGCCGGGCCGGCCGACCGCCCGGCAGGCCTGCCGGCTACAGCGGCGAGTTGCGGTGCGTCATGCGTGGCTGCGGGACAGTTCCGGCTCGTGCAGCGACGTCTGGTCGCGTCGGGGGAGAAGAAGCGGCGTGGCCAGGATGAGCAGTCCCGCGACCGTGAGAGCGGTGCGTGGGCTGGTGACATCGGCGAGCAGCCCGCCGAGCGCGGTGAAGACGGCGATGGACGCCTGCTGGCCGATCGACCAGGCCGACAGGGTGCGGGCGACGAGATGCTCGGGGGTGTGTTCGAGCCGGTAGGTGGCGAGCACCGGGGTGTACAGGCTCATGTTGATGATGATCGCCAGCTCGACGGCGATCACGGTGACGAGGCCGACGACGCCGGGACGGACGAAGGCCAGGCCGATCAGCCAGATGGCGCGCAGGGTGCCGACGGTGCGGAAGACCTTGTGCCGGCCGTAGCGGGCCACGACACGGCGGGCCAGCCGGGAGCCGATGAGTCCGCCGACACAGGGGGCTGCGAAGGCGAGGCCGTACTGCCAGGGTGGGAACCCGAGCCGACGAAGCAGGAGCACGGCCAGCAATGGCTCGGTGGCCATGATCAGACCGGCGACGAGCATGTTGTTGAGGTAGAGCGCCCGCAAACCGGGAGCGCCCATGATGTGTCGCCAGCCGTCGAGCAACGCTCCCGCCCGGACCGGACTTCTGCCGGTTGTCCGCGGCGCTTCCTCCTGCCCGCGAATCGCGGTGATGCCCAGCGCGGACAACAGGTAGCTGAGCGCGTCTGCCACCACGGTGGTGACCGGCCCGAACAGGCCGATCGCCGCGCCGCCCAGCGGTGGCCCGACCGCGATGGAGCTCCAGTTGGTGGACTCCAGCCGGGCGTTGGCCACGAGCAGGTCATCCGGCCGGACCAAGCCCTTGAGGCAGGCACCGCTGGCCGCGTTGAAGGCGATCTTGGCTGCGGCCATCACGGCCGAGACCACGAACAGCTGGAGGAGGCTGAGCCGACCGAAAGCGTAGGCGACCGGGATCGTCGCCATGACCGCGAACCGGGTCAGGTCCGCCGTGATCATGACCCGGCGCTTGCGCCGAAACTCCACCCACGGCGCGAGCGGCACCGCGATCAGCGCGCCCACCGCAGGCCCCACTGCGGACAGCGAGGACACATCAGCGGGGCCGGCACGCAACACCAGCACGGCGATCAGCGGGAGCGCGCCGAACCCCAGCCCGGACCCATAGGCGCTCACCGCGTATGCCGCCCACAGCCAGCCGAACCGGCGGCCCAACCGTCTCCTGCCCACCATGCTCAAGCCGCGCCCCTCGATGTCCCACCCGAACAAACCGTCCTTGTCCGGTGAGAGCTAAGCGAGCAGCTCAGCATCAGGTCAAACAACTGCGCCGCCGGCGATCCACAACCATCCGTTGTTCACTAAGGTGGATCGGCGTGGATCTCGAAGCCGTACGTACCTTCGTCGCCGTCGCGGAAGCGGGACAGTTCCAGAAAGCCGCCGCCGACCTGTCGATCACCCAGCAGGCTGTCTCCAGGCGCATCGCCGTGCTGGAGCGCAACCTCGGCGTGCGGTTGTTCACCCGCACCCCGCGCGGCGCCGAGCTCACGATCGACGGGCAGGCGTTCCTGCCCCACGCGCGCGAGCTGCTGCGCGTCGCCGAGCGCGCGGTCACATCCGTGCGTACCGGCCGCCGTCCGCTGCGCGTCGACGTGATCGCCTCGCGGAGCGCGCCGTCGGGCCTGATGCGCGATTTCCACCGGGCGTACTCCGAGATCGAGCTCGATGTGGTGTGGCTGTACGACGTCGAGACGGCCGTCGCCGCCATCCGGTCCGGTGCGATCGACGCCTCCTTCCGCGCCGTCGCCATGCCCGGCCGGCCCCTTCCCGAGGACATCGAGTCCGTCCGGGTTCTCGACGAGCCGCTCCAGCTCCTCACCGGCCCCGACCACGCGCTGGCGGGCGCCCGGGAGGTGCCCCTCGCCCAGCTCGCCGGGCACCGGATCTGGATGCCCGGCATCGTCCCCGGCACCGAGTGGGCCGCTTACTACGACGACCTCGTCGCCGAGTTCGGCCTCGCCATCGAGGCGACCGGCCCCAACTTCGGCTCCGACGCGCTCCTCGACACCGTCGCCGACACCCCGGCCCTGGCCACCTTCATGAGCGAGCAGACCCGCCTCGTCTGGCCCGCCGGCCACGGGCTGCGCCGCATCCCGGTGACCGACCCGACGCCCGTCTACCCGCACTCGCTCCTCTGGCACCGCGACAACCCCCACCCGGCGCTGGCCACCCTCCGCGCCCACCTCGCCGCCACAACGGCCGGCCACGACGTGGCCGGGACATGGAGGCCGGGCTGGGTGATCCCGCAGTGAACGCCTCCGGTCCGCGATCATCGGACCGGGCCTGCATCAGGTGTGGAGTACCGCGTCTGCCACCACGAGGTGGACTCCTTCGTCGTCGCAGAAGCCGTCCGCCGACAGCTCGGGCTGAATACCGAGTCGGACCACACCGGAGACGTCCACTGTGAGCTGCCTGGGCCGGTTGATCTCCACTGCGAAGGACTTCCGCGACCCCCCGTCACCGTAGATGGTCACTTTCGCCGACGGTGCGGTGGAGGCATCGTCCAGACCGATGGTCAGGGTCAGGGTCTTGTATCGCTCGTTGAGGCTGTAGTCCAACGACGAAACGCAAGGGTGATCGATAAGTATCGCGTCTTCGTACTGCTTCGTGGCCATGGTCGCGGGGCCGAGCCTTGCTGGGTCGGGCCCCAGCCGAGTCAGGTCGGTGAGGGCCACTCCGCCTGACGGTCGCGGTCGGGTCTTCTCGTCTCCCGGCTCGACGCCCGCGGTACCCACCGGGGAAGAGGTGATCGTTACCGTGGCCGTCGCGCGGACGGTTTCGGTCGCTGTCACGGTCCTGGCCGTGGGCGAGTTGACCACGGTAGGCAGCCCTAAGAAACCCAGCAGGAGACCCAGGACAGCCGTGATCGCGGAGACCAGGGCCGCCACCTCGCCCAACCGCCGGCCCCCGGCACCGGGGTCTGGCGTGCCGTCGGGATCCGGAGGCGGAAGGGGGGCCGGTAACGGTGTCGGGGGATGAGGGGGTCTCGGTGGAGGGGCTCCGTCTCCCGTCGGCGATGCGCCACTCACTGGCCGCTCCTTCCAGGTCCGCCCGCGCGCCGAGGGATGGCGCGCAGCGCAGTGGATGCGCTCAGCGTGGCAGAGTAACTACACCGTGCATAGTCGCGCTCCGATCCCCTGGAGCCCCCTTCCGCTGACCGTGCCGCAGCGCCGGCTGCACGGGGTTCGGACCGGGAAGCCACCGATGCGCACCTCGGCGAGAGCCGAGCAGGTCCGGTCAGCGCGTGCGTCATCAGCGGGCGAAGCCGCCCGCAGGAGCGTTGCGCCCGCCGCGTGTCAGTCGACAGCTCCGGGCTGTGCCTGGGTCTTGCGGTCCGCCACCGGCTCCGCTGTGCTGGGGCCCGCCGTGTAGAAGACGGAGTTGCCCTGCTTGGTGCGCTGGGCCTGGCTTCGCGCCACAAGGTTCTCCAGAGTGGTGCGCACAACTGTCGTCCGGATGTCCCGGTCGGGGTGCCCCTGGCCGAGGGCGGCAGCGATCTCGGCCGCCGAGCGTGGCTCGGTCTGGTCGGCCAGGTGCCGGCCGACGAGGGTGATCAGGGTGGGCCGCGCCGCCTTGGCGGCCGGCTTACCGGCTGCAGCCTTCTTGGGTGACCGCTTCGCGGTGTCGGACGGTGCCGTCACGCCCCCCTTGCCCTGCCGAGGCGTGCCGGCTGCGGCAGTCGCCCTCTCCCGGGGGGAAGGTAGGACGGGGGCACTGGGTGCGGGCACCGCGCCGGTGCCTTCGGCCGGTGCCCCGAGCGCCTGCCGCATGCTGGTCAGCACCTTGTGGTCATGTTGCAAGGCGGCCAACTGCTGCTGCAGAGAGGTGATTTGCGTCGATACGCGTTCCTGCTCCTCGGCGTTGCGCTCGAGGTCGTCGGCTACCTGACGGATGTACTGCGACGTCAGCTCGGTGGCGGTGACGGAGCTTTCGGACATCGTGCTTTTCCTCGCTGACGGTATGGAGGTCCCGGCGGTAGTCCCCACACTCAAGAAGTATCTGCCTGCCCGGACGTATGGAGCAGCGATGATACGGGCGGAGGCATTTCGCGGCTATGAGGTGCGCATCCGGCGGCTGTCAGAGGTCACGGCGTCCTGCCCGCCGTGCTGGCGGCACTGGCAGATGCGTAGATGCTCCGGCAGGACATCCGCCCGAGCGTGATGTGTCCGGCCGGCCGAGGCGGCAGACCGCGGGGATGCGGTCTCGAGCCGAGACGTAGGCGGGTGCGGTCTGCGCACACGAGGTCAGGTCGACCTGCGCGAGCGGGCGTCGTCGGTTGGTGGGGTGACGACCTTTCCGCCCCACCCCGACCTCCTCGCACTGCGCGTCGCAACCCGGACATGGTCACCGCAACGGCAATGCGCCCCTTCGCCAACCGTATCGGTGCGAACGCCGTCCGCGTCGGCCGGCAGGCCCAGGTGAAGCCCCTCGGCTTCACGACCGGCACCGCGAGCCACCGGCTTCCCTCACACCGCTACGGGTGACTCGCCGCTGGGCTGACCGCCCACCAGCACCACCTCCAGGGTGCGCGGACCGTGCACCCCCTCGACCCGGTTCAGCTCGATGTCACTGGTCGCCGACGGACCGGAGATCCACGTCAGCGGACGGGTCGGGTCGAGGCGTTCGAGGCCCTGCGGGACTGAGGAGACCACCTGCTCCGGGACGCGGACGACACAGATGTGGTGGTCGGGCACCAGCGTGATGCGGCGGCGGCCCTGGTCGGGCGAGCCGTCCAGCACGATCGTGCCCGTCTCGGCGATCGCGACGGCGCAACCGGTGACCACGCTGTCGACCCGGTCGAGTTCGTGGGGTGTGCTCGCGGCCCGATCGTGGACACGGGTGGCATCGGCGGCCGACAGCCACTCCGGCGGCAGGCCGGGCGGCACGACCACGGAACGCGAGCCACGTTCGGCGAGCAACCGCATGATGAGATAAGGCAGTTCCTCCGGTGTTGTGCGGTGCACGAGCGCCCGGTAGTCCGCCAGGTTCTCGGCGAGCAGTTCCACCGTCCGCCCGACATCGCCCGCCCCGTGCTCGCGCAGGTACTCCCTCGGCACGGCCTGCTCGTAGGTCCTGTCGTCGCGTTCCGCGTCCGCCAGGGCGCGCCGCACCCGGCCCAGGACCCTTTCCCTGCTGCTCACTTGCCCCTGTCCTTTCCGCCACCGGTCCGCTGCCACCAGTCCCGGAACGGCTCCGCGGGCAGTTGTGGAAGCGTCCGGGTGTCGGTCCACGCCCGGCCGGGTCCGGGCAGGGCTCGCGGATGGAGGCGGCGCGTGCGCGATGCCAGCCGCTGCCCGGCGCGCAGGGCGCCTGGGTGGGTGAGCGCCCACCGCGCCGCCCGCATCGCCGCACGCTCGGCGGCGTGCCCCTTCGCCGGTCTCAGCACGACCTTGTTGCCGTGCCGGACGGCCGGCCCGCCCTGGACCACCCGCTCCCGCAGGTGCACCAGCACCTCGGGGATGTCGATGGCGACCGGGCACACCTCGTAGCAGGCGCCGCACAGTGAGGACGCGTACGGCAGGGAGGCGTCGATCTCACTGCCGGTGCCCCGGAGCTGGGGGCTGAGGATGGCGCCGATCGGCCCCGGGTAGACCGAGCCGTATGCGTGGCCGCCGGCCCGCTCGTACACCGGGCAGACGTTCAGGCAGGCCGAGCAGCGGATGCAGCGCAGCGCCTGCCGGCCGATCCTGTCGGCGAGGGTGTCGGTGCGGCCGTTGTCCAGCAGCACGAGGTGGAAGGTGCTCGGCCCGTCCCCGTCGGTGGTACCGGTCCAGGTCGAGGTGTACGGGTTCATGCGCTCGGCCGTCGAGGAGCGGGGGAGGGTCTGGAGGAACACCTCCAGGTCCTGCCAGGTCGGCACGACCTTCTCGATGCCGACGACCGAGATCAGCGTCTCGGGCAGGGTCAGGCACATCCGGCCGTTCCCCTCGGACTCCACGACGACCAGTGTGCCGGTCTCGGCGACCACGAAGTTGGCACCGGAGATGCCCACCTTGGCACGCAGGAACTTCTCCCGCAGGTGCAGCCGGGCCGCCTCCGCCAGATCGGCGGGAGTGTCCGTCAGGCCCTCGGGGGCCGGGCGGCCCCATTCGCCCATCTCGCGGGCGAAGACCTCCCGGATCTCCCCGCGGTTGCGGTGGATCGCCGGTACCAGGATGTGCGAGGGCCGGTCCTTGCCCAACTGCACGATCAGCTCGGCGAGATCGGTCTCGTAGGCGGCGATTCCCTCCGCCTCGAGCGCCTCGTTGAGCCCGATCTCCTGCGTCGCCATCGACTTGACCTTGACGACCTCCGTCTCGCCGGTGGCCTTGACCAGGCCGGTGATGATCCGGTTGGCCTCGTCGGCGTCGGCGGCCCAGTGCACGACGCCGCCCGCGGCCGTGACCGACTCCTCCACCTGCTCCAGGTACCGGTCGAGGTGACGGAGGGTGTGGTCCTTGATCCGTTTGCCGGCCTCGCGCAGTGCCGCCCAGTCGCAGAGCTCGGCGACGGCGTTCGCCCGCTTGGCCCGGATGGTGTGCGTGGCGTGCCGCAGATTGCCCCGCAGGGTCTTGTCCCGCACCGCATCGTGCGCGGCCCTGGGGAAGGCCGGCATCCCTACGAACGTGCCACTCATGCGGCCGGTTCCTCCTCCGTGCTCGCCAGGATCTCCGCGATGTGCACCGGCCTCATACCGGTACGCAGCCGGGTCATCGTCCCGCCGATGTGCATCAGACAGGAGTTGTCGGCCGCGCACAGCACGTCGGCTCCGGTCGACTCGGCGTTGCGCACCTTGTCCGCGCCCATCGCCGCGGAGACGTCGGCGTTCTTCACGGCGAAGGTGCCGCCGAACCCGCAGCACTCCTCGGCACCCGGCAGCTCGACCAGCTCCAGATCCTTCACGGCCCGGAGCAGCCTCCGGGGCCGCTCACCCAGCCCCAGACCGCGCAGCCCGTGGCAGGTCGGGTGGTAGGTCACGGTATGCGGGTAGTACGCGCCGACGTCCGTCACCCCCAGCACGTCCACCAGGAACTCCGTCAGCTCGTACGTCTTCGGCACCACCGGTGCCAGGGTGGCCGCGAGCGAGTCCCCGCGTCCCTCGGCCCGGGCCCGCTCACCCATGCGCGGATACAGCTCCCGCACCATCGCCCCGCACGACCCCGAAGGCGTCACGATCGCGTCGTAGTCACCGAACACGTCGGCGAAGTGCCGGGCCAGCGGCTCCGCCTCGTGCCGGTAGCCGGTGTTGTAGTGCGCCTGGCCGCAGCAGGTCTGGGCGGTGGGGAAGTCGACCTCGACGCCCAGCCGGCTGAGCAGCCTCACCACGGCGCGGCCGGTGTCCGGATAGAGCGTGTCGTTGACACAGGTCAGGAACAGAGCGACACGCATCGCGGCCCCTTGCAGTCGATCGTCGGACGAGGGGGAGAGTAGCGCGGGGGCGAGGGCCGGCACAGGCCCCGCTCACCGCATGACGAGCCGGTCCCGAGCCGCCCGCCGGCACGCGGAGTCGCCCTGCGGTTCGTACCGCGTGAGCGGCTGCGTACGGCTGAGCAGTCGGCGCATTACCGCGAGGGTCCCCCACCTGGCCGTCGGCGCGGGCCCGCACCAGGACGTTGCCCAGCGCGGCGGCCTCCACCGGTCCGGCCACCACCGGCAGCCCGCAGGCATCGGCGGTCAGCCGGCACAGCAGCGCGTTGCGCACGCCGCCGCCCACCATGTGCACGACGTCGGCCGGATGCCCGGCCGGCCGCTGCGCATCCGCCACGGCCCCGCGGTGCGCCAGGGCGAGCGAGTCCACTGGGCAGCGGGTGATCCCGGCGGGTGTGACCGGTACCGGCTGCCCGGCTGCGCGGCACGCCTCGGCGATCCGCCCCGGCATCGGCCCGGCGGAGGAACGCCGCGTCGCTCGCGTCCACCACCGATCGCAGCGCCGGCACGTCGGCCGCCTCCCGCAGCAGCGCGACCAGGGTCAGCTCCGCGCCTTGCCCGCCTGTCAGCCAGTACGTCAGCGGACGCGGGCGTGTGGGGGGCTTACTTGGATTCGACTCGCCCCGCCGGATCGGGGTCGGTCGTCAGTGCCTCGCACGCGGCCTGCCACGTGGGAGCGCCGGAGTGCAGCTGGGTGCGGAGGTAGGCCGCGGTGAGCCGGGCCAGGACGGCGACTCGCTCGGGGTTCTCGTCGGTGGTCTCGGCGGCGTCGTATCCGGCGATCCCGCCGAGTCCGTGCTCCGCGCCGAACAGGGTGAGCAGGGTCTTGGGTCCGGGGGCGAGGGTGTAGGGGTCGGCGTGCCAGTCGGGGCCCATGTCCGTGAAGTGGCGGGAGTCGTCCTCGTCGCCGGCGACGACCAGCGCGGGTGTGGTCATCGTGGAGAAGTCGATGGTCCGGAAGACCGGCAGCGCGTCAGCCATGGGTCCGTCGAGGACGTCACCCCTGCCGGGCGCGGCGAGCAGCACGCCCGCCTTGATCCGGGGTTCGAGAAGGCTCACTTCTCCCCCCTCTTCGGGGTCGGTGACCCGGGCGCCGAGCAGGAGGCTGGAGGTGAAGCCGCCGAACGAGTGCCCGGCAACGGCGACCTTGGTGTGGTCGATCCGCCCGGAGAGCAGCGGCACGGCCTTCTCGATCATGTCGAGTCGGTCGAGGATGTGCGACATGTCCTCGGAGCGCGAGCGCCAGAAGAAGGGCGCCCCGGGGGCGTCGGCGACCAGGTGGCTCAGCGTCCTGGAGGACAGGTGGGTCGGCTGGATGACCACGAATCCGTGGGCGGCCCAGAGGTCGACGAGCGGTGCGTAGCCGTTGAGAGAGGAGAGGTTGTTCGACGGGCCGTGACCGTGGGAGAGGAGGATGACGGCAAGACCGGTTCCGGTCGCGGGTGCGGAGACGCGCACCTGGAGGTCCACGGGACGTCCGGGCACGGAGAGGACTACGGGGCTGTAGGACAGGACCGGGACGGGCGTGCCGAAGACGTCGGCGCCGGTGACAGTGGACGTGCTCACGATGTGGGTTCCCTTTCGGTGGCACCTGCTGCCCGCCGGTCTCCTGAGAGCGGCAACGGACAAGGTGGTAGAGGCATCCGGCTTCGACTAACCTGAAGCGGAGCGACGCTCCACTTAGTATCCGGAGCAACGCTCCGCTTTGTCAACGGTGTGAGAGGAAGACGTGATGGCCACCGACAGCGCTGCAGGTCAGTCGCCGTCCCGAGGCAAGCGCGCCGACGCGCAGCGCAACCGGCAGACGGTGCTCACCGCCGCGGCCGAGGTGTTCGTCACCTCCGGCGTCGACGCGCCGATCCGCCAGATCGCGGCCCGGGCGGGCGTGGGGATGGCCACCATCTACCGTCACTTCCCGACCCGGGCGGATCTCGTCACCGCCGTCTACCGCCACCAGATCGAGGAATGCGCCGAGGCCGGCCCGCACCTGCTGGCCAGTGCCGACTCCCCGCTCGACGCACTGCGCCAGTGGATCGACCTCTTCGTCGACTTCCTGGTCACCAAGCACGGACTCGCCGACGCCCTGCAGTCCGACAGCGATCGCTTCGCCGCGCTGCACGCCTACTTCCTCGACCGCCTGCTGCCCGTCTGCGCCCGACTGCTCGACGCGGCGGTCGAGTCCGGCGACATCAGTCCCGGCATGCAGCCATATGAGCTGATGCGCGGCATCGGCAACCTCTGCATCGGACGTGACAGCGACCCCCGCTACGACCCCCGACGCCTGATCGCTCTTCTTCTCCAGGGACTCCAGCGACCTCGCGCGTCCTGATGCCGACGAGCGGCATCCGTGAGCAGAGCTGGACACGAGCCTTCAGCGGGCGACCGATGTCCACGCCGAACCTCACCCGACTGTTCGACATCAACGATGACGACGGCGAGCACGACCATGACGAGCAGGTCCACTGCGAACTCCGCTACGAGCCGGACCCGCCCTGGATGCCATGGGAAGCTTCGACTCCTGGTTCTTTCATGACACCGATGCCGACCTCGACCGGTGGTTCGCCGCGATGGAGAGGCGTCTCGAACTCCTCCTCGATCGCAGGCCCTGCGAGATCGACCTGTACGAGGAGCCGGTGCAGCGCAGGCGCGCGAGCAGGCAGCCACCTCCAGCGGCGTGCCGGTGGAGGTGACGGCACACTTCGCATCCGCGTGCACGGACAGCTTGCGGCGGAAGGGCGCCCCGCATTCGATCGTCGGTCAGCCGCCCGGCTGCCCGGGTGCCGCGACGGCGGCTTGCGGGAGTCCCCGCCGTCGGAGCGGGCGCGCCTGCCCGACGGGCGGCCGGCGGTGCACCGGGCGCTACGGCGCCGGCGTGCCGGCCGGCGCTCAGCCGTCGGCCTCGCTCCGCCGTGGCCGCAGCGCACGCCGCTGCCGTGCCGTGAGGCCGCCCCAGACGCCGTCGTACTCCCTGTTCCGCAGTGCCCAGGCGCGGCACTCGTGCACCACGGCACAGCTGAAACAGATCCGCCTGGCCTGCTCGATCTGCGCGCGCGACGCGCCATCCTCACTGATCGGAAAGAACAGCTCGGGATCCTCGCCGCGACAGGCCGCCCATGTACGCCAGTTCACAGTGCCCTCCACCTGGTCGGACGCACGGGTCGTGCGGTCCGGACCCGGTGGGCAGCCCGAACCACGCGGCGCGTGCAACACGTCGCAGACCCGGCAGAGTGCTGCCCAAAATATTCCATTTCGATGGTGTTTTTCCAGACCGGGAGGCAGAATATCGCCCCTCTTCGCGAGGCGAGTGGGCGCTGCCTCGACACAGGTGCCCGAGGGCTTGGATTCCGGCGATCCGGGCACGCGGGACGCTGAACGGACCCCGGTGGACCCGAGCGAGGACGGTGCCGTGATGACCCACTTCGAACGCGCATGCCGGATCATGGTGCGGACCGCACCCGGCGCCACAGCCTTCTTGGCCGTCTCCCCTCCGGAGCCGGCGAGGCGGCTCCGGGCCGGCGCTGACCAGCCGGTCGCCTGACCGCCGGCCCCCGCACGCCATGGCTCGCACGAAGCAGTACGCCGTCGCCGCCTCGGGACAGTGGACCGACGAGGAGGAGGGACGCCGTCGGCTGCCCGCCGGCGAGGTCCACGCCTGGCAGCCGGGTCTGAACCAGACGGTCTGCGGTCTGTCCCTCAGCCGCTCCCAGCTGACCCGTTTCCCGCACGTCACCTGGATCGACATCTTCCCGGAGTCCGGTGGGGCGGCGGACCGGGTGAAGCGTGTCTGCCCCCGTTGTGCCTCCGTCGCCGGACGCCGTGGCAGTGACGCGCGCCCACGGTGGCACCGCACCAACCCCCGGCCCTGAGTCCAGCGTCGTCCGTACCGCCGGCCACGGACGACGACCGCCGCAGGCCGCCGCTCCTGCGGGCCTCGGCCCCTGTCTGTTCCGGCAGCCGGCCATCGCCTCGAGTCCGGCCGCCGGGGTACGTGGGCTCGTGCGCCCCCAGGCCGTAAGTGAGGAGACGCGAGGAAAGGCAGGGGCGGTCACCACGGAAGGCCGACCGGCCGTGTTTCGACGCCGCCGGGAGCGGTACCCCGGTGGAACGTGACGGCGGCATTTGCGCACGTCGGCAATGGCACCGAAGTGCGTGGGCCCGGTCGGTCGGCGAGGCGGACGCCGCGGCCGTCCGACGGAGCCGCCGTCCCGGTCGGCGACCGCCGACGTCGGGTCTTCTCGCGACGACCCGGCAGAGGCACGCCATGAACGTACCTCGCAGCGGCGCGGCCGAGGTTCCCTGAGCCTCGCCGTCCCTTGCGATCCGACCGGCACTCCCCGAAGGACTGCCTGACTCACACCGAGGCCATGCCGGATTCCGTTGAAAGTGCAACTGACTTGCTGCCCTCACTGCACGAGGCACGCGCCCAGGGCCGTCCCCGCACCGGGCTCGCCTTCTCCGTCGCCGCGTGGATGCGTTACCTGCGCGGAGATGATCTCGGCGGCCGGCCGATCGACGTACAGGACGCCCGCGCGGACGAACTGCGCGAGGCGGCCCTGCGGGGCGGCGACGATCCCGGCCCCCTGCTGGCGTTCGACGACATCGTCGGCGACCTCGCCGTGGACCGCGACACCGTCGCCGACATACGCCGCTTCCTGAGCGCGCGGGACGGATCGGACCTCCACGCGGCGGTGCCGCCGACCGCGCCGCGCGCCGCGTGACCCGCTCACGAGACCCAGGAGACGCATGGACACGCCGGATCTCGACCGGATCATCACGCTGCTGCTCGACGCCGACGGAACCCTCTTCCCCTCGGAGGAACCCGCGTTCGTCGCCTCGGCAGTCGTCACCGAGGAGTTCGCACGCCACTTCGGGCTGACGGGAGACTTCTCGCCCGAGCACCTGCGCCGCAACACGACGGGAAAGAACTTCCGCTCCACCGCCCAGGACCTGCTCGACCAGCAGGGCGTCACGGTCGGAGCCGACGAGCTGGAGGAGTGGGTCGAACGGGAGAAGGACGCGGTCAGCGCCCACCTCGCCCGGGTGCTGCGGCCCCGCCCGGACGTGCCGGCGGCCCTGTCCGCACTGAGCCGCCGCTACCGGCTCGCCGTGGTCAGCTCCAGTGCTCTGGCCCGTCTCGCGGCCTGCTGCACCGCCACCGGGCTGATGCCCTGCTGCCGCCGGCCGTCCGCTTCAGCGCGGAGGACAGCCTGCAGGTGCCCACCAGCAAACCCGACCCGGCCGTCTACCGGTCGGCCCTGGACCGGCTGGGCGTTCCCGCCGAACGGGCCCTCGCCCTGGAGGACTCCGTGAGCGGCACGCGGTCCGCGGTCGCCGCCGGCATCACCACCGCCGGCATCGTGCAGTTCGTCCCCGCCGGCGAGCGGGACGAGCGCGCCCGCGAGCTGCGCCACGCCGGCGCGGCGTGGGTGGCCGAGTCCTGGGACGGCTTCGCCGCGGACCTGGCCGAAAACGCCCTCGCGCCGCGGCCCGGGGCACCACTTCCGCGGTGACGCGGGACGGAAGGAACGACATGCAGCGGCACGGACAGATCATGCGGGGACCGGGCGAGCGGCGCGTCGCCGAGGCCGCGGAACGGATCGTCGCCGAGGGCCGACCCCGGCTGCACCGCACTTGGACGTCGCTGGTGGCCACCTCGCTGCTCGGCGGCATCGACGTCGGCGTCGGCATCATGACGCTGCTGTTCGTGCGCCAAGCGACGGGCAGCGAGCTGCTGGCCGGACTGGCGTTCTCGGTGGGCCTCATCGCCCTGCTGCTCGGCCACAGCGAGCTGTTCACGGAGGGTTTCCTCGTGCCCGTCGCCACCGTGGTCGCCGGCGAGGCGAGCTGGCTCGACCTGGTGCGGATGTGGGCGACGGTCCTGGTGATGAACCTGGCCGGAGGGTGGGTGTTCACCTGGCTGGTCATGCAGGCCTTTCCGGAACTGCACCGGACCGCCGCCACGCTGGGCGCGCACTTCGTCGAGGGCGGCTACTCGCTGCACACCTTCTGCCTCACCGTGCTGGCCGGCGGCGTCATCACGCTCATGACCCGCATGCACCACGGCACCGAGGAGATGACCGGGAAGATCACCGCCTCGGTCGCCGCCGCGTTCGTCCTGGCCGGGCTGGGCCTGTGGCATTCGGTCCTCGACTCCCTGATCGCGTTCGCCGGCCTGCACACGGGCGGGACGTCCTACGGCTACGCCGACTGGCTGGGGTGGCTGGCCTGGGCGGTCCTGGGCAACGTCGTCGGCGGCCTTCTCCTGACCACGGCACTGCGCCTCGTGCGCAGCTCCCCGGTACTGACCGACGACGACCCGGCGACGGAGGCCGGTTCCTGAACCGGCGGCGGCATCGAGACCCGCCATGTCTGTCTCATGGCAGAGCCCATATGTCGCGGCGGGACCTGGAGGCAGCCCCGACGACCGTCGTTCAGCAGGTCTGCCGGTAGGGGGCGCCGCGGATGTAGGTGCGCCACTCGTTGCGGGTCAGGCCCGTTCCGGCCCGTGCGCACGCCTGGGCGGCCGTATGGTCCGCAGAGATGTCGTACGACCGCAGCGGCACGTGTGCGCCCGAGATGTAGAGCGTCGTGCTGTCGGAGCCGAAGGCCACGGCGAGGACGGCGGTACCCGCTGTCGGGAGGGCGGAGCCGATACGCCTGTCGGAGTTCACGTCCCACAGGCGCAGTGTGCCGTCCACGCCGGCGGTGGCCAGAGTGCGTCCGTCCGGGGAGAAGGCGAGCGCCGATGTGTATCTGGGCTGGGCATCACGGGCCGGGGGCGGGGGGAGAACGGCGAGGGGGAGTCGGGCGTCGCCGTCCCACAGGGTGACTCCGCCGGACTCGTCGCCCGCCGCCAGATACCTGCCGTCCGCACTGTATGCCAGATCGGTCGTGTCGCCGGTGGTGAGGGCGCGTCGCGTGACGCGGCTCTTGCGCAGGTCCAGGAACTGGCCGTGGTCGGTGGCGAGGATGCCTCCGCCGGGTCTGAACAACAGGGCCTCGCCGCCGACGGTGGGCACCTCACGGGTCTTCTTCCCACGGCGGACGTTCCAGTACTCGATGAGCCTCCGCCGATCCTGCGCTGCCGCGCCACGACGTGCACAAGAAGCGGTCGGCGGGGCCGGCTCCTCCAGCCTGCCTGCCAGGGGCCGTCGGCGCGTGCCGCCCTGCCGACGGGTCGTCGGCGACGCGGCATCGCTTTTTTGGGGCCGTGGGCGGCGCCTCACCCGGGAGGCACCCCCCCCGGCACCACGGCGGCGCCCCGCCCACAGACCGCCCCGCCCACAGACCGCCCCGCCCACAGACCGCCCCGCCCACAGACCGCCCCGCCCGCACCTCACCCCCGAGGCGCCCCGCTGCGCAAGCCGGCCATGACCAGGTCGAGGAGTCTGGCGGCGCGGGGGAGCCAGTCGTCGTGGGGGTTGAGCTGCCACAGGCCCGCTATGGCGAGGAGGAAGTCGTCGGCGGTGACTCCGGGGCGGATGGTGCCGGCTTCCTCGTTGGCGCGGAGCAGGAGTTCCGCCGCGTGGGCCACCGGTGTGGGGGACGGTTTGGCGGGGCCGCCGGGTGCGCCGGTGACCTGCCGTATGACGTCGGCCAGTCCGGCCTTGGTCATGGCGAACTCGGCGAGCCGGTCCATCCAGGCGCGCAGGGCCTCGTCGGGCGCCCGGCTGGCGAGCAGGTGTTCCGCGCTGTCCGCGACCTGCCCCATCTCGTGGCGGTAGATCTCCAGGACGAGTGATTCACGGTTGGGGAAGTTGCGGTAGAAGGTGCCCTGTCCGACACCGGCCTTCTTGGCGATCTGGCTCAGCGGGGTGTCGGCGCAGCGCGACAGTTCGGTGAGTGCCACTTCCAGGATGCGCTCGCGGTTGCGCTGTGCGTCCGAGCGCCGGGTCGAGTCCTTGTGCTGCGGCACTCGTCCTCCTCAAGGCGTGGCCGAACGGCGTGGCCGAACCTCGCCCTTGCTAAGCGGACAGCTGTCCGTTACGTTTTCCATGACCGGACAGCTATCCGGTTACGTTCACCATAGCGGCGGAGGCGGCCCTACGGGAGTCGCCGGTCGCCCCCCCCATCGGTCCCCGCGCCCCGCACCTTCGTTTCGCCCCCCCCTCGCGGCCCTACCGCACGACGTACTCCCCGCGCCGCCCACCCGCGGCCGCCGGCCCCCCGTCTGTCCTGGAAATGCGAAAGAAGCAGCTCATGGCCTCATCGACGTCCAGTGTCATCACTTTGAGGATCAACGGCGAGAAGTACACACTGCCCGTCGACCACCGCACCACCCTGCTCGACGCCCTGCGCGAGCGCCTCGATCTCACCGGCACCAAGAAGGGGTGCGACCAGGGGCAGTGCGGGGCCTGTACGGTCCTGCTGGACGGACGCCGGTCCGTCGCCTGCCTGCAACTGGCCGTTGCGGCCGAGGGCCGGGAGATCACCACCATCGAAGGCGTGGCCGACGGTGAGCGGCTGCATCCCGTGCAACAGGCCTTCCTCGATCTGGACGGTTTCCAGTGCGGCTACTGCACACCGGGCCAGATCTGTTCGGCGATCGGCATGATCGAGGAGCACGCGGCGGGCTGGCCGAGCGCCGTCACCGAGGACGTCCGTCCCGAGGCGGGGCCCCCACCCCTGACCCCCCAGGAGATCCGCGAGCGGATGAGCGGAAACCTGTGCCGTTGCGCCGCGTACGTCTCGATCGTCGAGGCGGTGGCCCGCGCGGCCGAGGCCCGGCCGGACGAGGAACGCGTGCACCCCGTGACGGGTGCCGAGGAGGCTGTGGCATGAGGGAGTTCGACTACCAGCGAGCGCACGACGTCGCCGGGGCAGTCGCCCTGCTCGGCGCCGATCCGGACACCCGCTGTCTCGGTGGCGGCACCAACCTGGTCGACCTGATGAAGACCGGTGTCGAGCGGCCCGCGCGGCTCGTCGACATCCGCGAACTCCCGCTGGACGAGATCGAGACCACGCCACAGGGCGGTCTGTGCATCGGCGCCACCGTCACCAACGGCGACCTGGCCGCCCACCCCGAGGTCAGGCGCCGTTACCCGGCGCTCGCCCAGGCGGTGCTGGCCGGTGCGTCCGGCCAGCTGCGCAACATGGCCACGGTCGGCGGAAACCTCCTTCAGCGCACCCGCTGCGGCTACTTCACCGACGTCACCCAACCCTGCAACAAGCGGGTCCCCGGCAGCGGCTGCCCCGCCATCGAGGGCGAGCACCGCAATCACGCGATCCTGGGCGCCTCCGACCACTGTGTGGCCGTGCACCCCTCGGACATGGCCGTGGCCCTGACCGCCTTCGACGCCGTCGTCCGGTTCGAGACGGCGGACGGGCCCGGGGAGGTGCCGCTCGCCGACTTCTACCTGCCCGTCGGAGACACCCCGCACCGGGAGACCGCCCTGCCGCCGGGCGCGCTGATCACCGGTGTGACGCTGCCGCCCGCCCCGGTCGCCGCCAGGTCCCGCTACCGCAAGGTCCGCGAGCGTGCTTCCTACGCCTTCGCCATCGGCTCCCTCGCCGCCGCGCTCGACGTCCGTGACGGCGTCGTCCAGGACGCGCGCCTGGCCCTCGGCGCCGTGGCCTCCCGTCCGTGGCGGGCCGTCGCGGCCGAGCGGGTCCTGACCGGCGCACCGGCCACCGCCGCCACCTACGCCGCCGCGGGGGACGCCGCGCTGGCGGCGGCACGGCCGCTGCCGCACAACGGCTACAAGGTGGACCTCGTCCGCAATCTGGTGGTGGCCGTCCTGACCGAACTCGCCGAGGAGTCCGCACGATGAGCGCCGTCACCACCGGAACACCCGCGCAGGCGCCCTCCGTCGGCACCGGCCACACCCGTGTCGAGGGCAGGGCCAAGGTGACCGGAGCGGCCCGCTACGCGGGCGAGGTGCCCTTCGCCGACCTCGCCCACGGCTGGCTGGTGCTGTCCACGGTCGCCCGTGGCCGCATCCGCGCCCTCGACACCGAGCCCGTCCTGGCCATGCCGGGCGTCCTCGCCGTGCTGGACCACCGCAACGCCCTGCGCCTGGAGACCGACTACACCGGTCTGATGGGCATGCGCCCCGACCCGACCTGCGCGGTCTTCCAGCACGACCGGGTGCCGCACCGGGGCTGGCCGGTGGCGCTGGTCGTCGCGGAGACGTCCGAGCAGGCGCGGGAGGCCGCCGAGGCGCTCGTCGTGCACTACGAACAGGAACCGCACGACGTCGAGTTCACCGGCGAGCGGCCGGACGCGTACCCGCTGGACAGCCATATGCCGGCGGTGACGCAGAAGGGGGACCTGGACGCCGCGCTCGCCTCCTCGCCCGTCGTCGTGGACGCCGAGTACACCACCCCCGAAGAGCACCACAACCCGATGGAGCCCCACGCGGTGACCGTCCGCTGGGACGGTGGACAGCTCGAGGTGATCGACTCCAACCAGGGCGTCACCTGGGTCGCCGGTGAACTCGCGAACCTCTTCTCCCTCGACCCGGCCTCCGTGCGCGTGCGCTCCGAGCACGTCGGCGGCGGCTTCGGCAGCAAGGGGGTCCGCGCCCACCAGGTCGCCGCCGTGATGGCCGCGACCGTCCTGCACCGGCCCGTACGCGTCGTCCTGACCCGACGCCAGATGTTCTCGCTGGCCGGCTACCGCAGCCCCACCACCCAGCGCGTCCGGCTCGGCGCCGACACCGACGGACGCCTGCGCGCGCTGGAGCACCGAGCCGTCAGCGCCACCTCCACGGTGTACGAGTTCATCGAACCGAGCGCCGGGGTGGCGCGAGTGATGTACGACGCCGACGCCCACTACACCGCCAACCGTCTCGTACGGCTCGACGTGCCCACCCCGACGTTCATGCGTGCCCCCGGCGAGGCACCCGGGTCGTTCGCGCTGGAGGCGGCGCTCGACGAACTCGCCGAGAAGTGCGGGCTCGACCCGGTCGAGCTGCGTCTGCGCAACGAACCGGACAAGGGTCCGGTGTCGGGCCTGCCGTTCGCCGGCCGCCATCTTGCCGCCTGCTTCCGGGAGGGAGCCCGCCGGTTCGGCTGGGCGGACCGGGACCCGCGTCCCGGGGTGCGCCGGGACGGCCGCTGGCTGCTCGGTACCGGTACGGCCGCGGCCTCGTTCCCGGCGGGCGCCGCGCCGTCCACCGCCGCCGCGACCGCGAACCCGGACGGCACCTTCACCGTGCGGATCTCCGCGGCCGACATCGGCACCGGCGCCCGTACCGCGCTCACCCTGGTCGCCGCGGACGCGCTCCAGGTACCGCCGGAGCGCATCCAGGTGCGCATCGGGGACAGCGCCTTCGGCCCCGCGATGATCGCCGGTGGTTCCATGGGCACCCGCTCCTGGTCCTGGGCCGTCCAGGCCGCGGCCGGTGAACTGCGCGAACGGCTGGCGTTCGGCGTCGACATCCCGCCGGAGGGGATCACCGTACGCTCCGACACCACCGCGGCCGTCGCGGCGCTGCCGCCCGCCGAACGCCACTCCTTCGGCGCGCAGTTCGCGGAGGTCGCCGTGGACGTCGGCACCGGCGAGGTGCGGGTGCGGCGCATGCTCGGCATCTTCACGGCGGGCCGGATCGTCAACCCGCTCACCGCCCGCAACCAGCTGCTGGGCGGCATGATCTGGGGCATCTCCATGGCCCTGCACGAGGAGGCCGTCCGGGACCGCGCCTCGGGCGGCCACGTCGGCGCCGACCTCGCGGGCTACCACGTGGCCACCCACGCCGACGTGCCCCGTATCGAGGCGGACTGGCTCGACGACACGGACCCGGACGACCCGGTCGGCATCAAGGGCATCGGAGAGGTCGGCATCGTCGGCGCCGCGGCGGCGATCGCCAACGCGGTCTGGCACGCGACCGGCGTACGCCACCGCGACCTGCCCATCCGGCCCGACCGGGTCCTGTCGGCCGCCACGGGAGCCCCGGATGCTTGATCTGGCCGAGGAACTGCGCCACTGGACCGAGGAGGGACGGGAGTTCGCCATCGCCACCGTGGTGGCGGTCGCCGGCAGCGGGCCGCGCGGTCCCGGTGCGGCCCTCGCCGTCGACAGCGCGGGCACGGCCATCGGCTCGGTCTCCGGCGGCTGCGTGGAGGGCGCGGTGTACGACCTGTGCCGCGAGGCGCTGCGGACCGGGGAGAGCGTCCTCGAACAATTCGGCTACAGCGACGAGGACGCCTTCGCCGTAGGCCTGACCTGCGGCGGGACGATCGACGTGCTGGTCACGCCGGTGGCCGGCGAAGCCCCCGTGCGCACCGTCCTCGGGCAGGCGCTGTCGGCCGCCGCGCAGGGCGAACCGGCGGCCCTCGCCCGGGTCGCCCGGGGCCCCGCCGAACTCCTCGGCCGGGCCCTGCTGGTCCGCTCCGACGGCACGTCCGAGGGGGCTCTCGGCGGCCACCCGGAGCTGGACCGGGTGGCGGCGGCCGAAGCCCGCGCCCTGCTGGAGGCTGGCCGCACCGGCACGGTGGACCTGTCGGCGGACGGCTCGCACTGCCCCGGCGGTCTGACACTGCTGGTCGAGTCGAACGTGCCGCCCCCGCGCATGATCGTCTTCGGTGCGGTGGACTTCGCGTCGGCGCTGGCCCGGGCCGGCAAGTTCCTCGGCTACCACGTCACCGTCTGCGACGCGCGGCCCGTCTTCGCCACGCCGGACCGGTTCCCGTACGCCGACGAGGTCGTCGTCGACTGGCCGCACCGCTACCTGCGGCGCACCGCGACCGACGCCCGTACGGTCCTGTGCGTGCTCACCCACGACGCGAAGTTCGACGTACCCCTGCTGAAGGTGGCCCTGCGGTTGCCGGTCGCGTTCGTCGGGGCGATGGGCTCGCGTCGCACCCACGAGGACCGCAACCGGCGTCTGCGATCGGAAGGCGTCACCGAACCGGAGCTGTCCCGGCTCCACTCACCGATCGGCCTCGACCTCGGCGCCCGCACACCGGAGGAGACCGCCCTGTCCATCACGGCGGAGATCGTCGCCGCGCGACGGGGCGGGACGGGGGTCCCGCTGACTGGGGCGAAGACGCCGATCCATCACGAGAACGGGGAGGGCGGACGGCCGGCGGTCGCCTGACGGTCACAGGTCGCCCGTGCCGCCCGGCCGTGCCGCACCCGTCCGTGCCGCCCGGCCGTGCCGCACCCGTCCGTGCCGCCCGGCCGTGCCGCACCCGTCCGTGCCGCCCGGCCGTGCCGCCCGTCCGTGCCGCCCGGCCGTGCCGCCCCCGGCCGGGCCGCCCGGCGTCTGCCGCCGCCGACCGTCGGGCCCCCGTCCCGCTCCTGCCGTCCGTCGCCCGTCCGCCCGGCCTCCCTCCCACCCCCGCCGCGCGTCGCCCCGCTGCCGCCCCGCCGCCCGGCGGCAGCACCCTGCTGCGCCGGGTCCGGCCGTCCGCGCTGCGTCCCCCCGCCGCCCGTTCCGCCGGGCATCCGTCCGGGCCGTGCCCGTCTGCTCGCGCCGCCCCGCGCCCACGAACCCGCCCGGCCGTCCCCGGCCTGCGCCCCTTTCCCTCCCACCGTCGGCCGGTCACGACGCTCGGCGTCTCTCGGCGCGCCGCCGCCCGTGACGCCCCGTCGAGGGCGGGTGGGTGCCGCTGTCCGGCCGGTCCCACGCGCCCATGCTTGACCAGGGCTTGGCATGCGCATGCTTAATAGGGTGTCGTGGTGCGACTCCACCCCGAGTCCGCCGCACCCCGGCCGTTTCCTCCACCCCACAAGGAGACATGGTGTTACGACCACGAAGACTGTCCCTGGCGAGCCTGGCGCTGGCCACGGCCGCCGCGGGCCTCACGCTGCTCCCCGCGAGCGCCGAGGCGGCCCCTGCGGGCCACCTCGCCACGACCGCCCCCGCTCCCGCCCTGGCCGCGGCCGCGCCCGACATCGACGTCACCAAGGTGCAGGCGCACCTCACCGAGCTGAACGCCATAGCCAACCGCAACGGCGGCAACCGCAGGTCGACCGGGCAGGGTTACCGCGACTCGGTCGCCTACGTGAAGGGCAAGCTCCAGGCGGCCGGTTACACGGTCACCGAGCAGGCCTGCACCTCCGGCTGCACCAGTGGCGCCGGACCCAACCTGATCGCCGAGTGGCCCCGCGGCGACGCGTCGAAGGTGTACATGTTCGGCTCACACCTGGACAGTGTCTCCGCCGGCCCCGGCATCAACGACAACGGCTCCGGCAGCGCCACCCTCCTGGAAGTCGCGCTGAGACTGGCCCAGACCGATCCGTCGATGGCGGCGCGCGTCCGCTTCGGCTGGTGGACGGACGAGGAACAGGGCCTGAACGGATCGGACTTCTACGCCCGTTCGCTGACCTCCGCCCAGCGCTCGGCGATCAAGGCGTACTACAACTTCGACATGGTCGCCTCGCCCAACGGCGGCTACTTCATCAACCACATCACTTCCTCCGCCGCCGCGCCGATGAAGGCGTACTGGGACTCGCTGAACCTCCAGCCCGAGGAGAACACCGAGGGCGCGGGCCGCTCCGACGACTACTCCTTCGAGAACTACGGCATCCCGACCTCCGGCTACGCCATGGGCGCGAGCGCCCGCAAGACCTCGGCGCAGGCGGCCAAATGGGGCGGTACGGCGGGCGCCGCGTACGACGGCTGCTACCACTCCTCCTGCGACACCACCAGCAACATCAACACCGTCGGGCTCAACCGCAGCGCGGACGGCGTCGCCTACACGCTGTGGAAGCAGGCGGTCTCGGACACCGTCCCGGCCAACGACTTCTCGGTCTCGGTGAGTCCCGCCACCGGCAGCACCGACCCGGGCACCGCGCTGACCGCCACCGTGTCCACGGCCACCACCAGTGGCTCGGCGCAGACGGTGAACCTGTCCGCCTCGGGTGCCCCGGCGGGCGTCACGGTCTCCTTCAGCCCGGCCTCGGTGACCTCCGGCGCCTCGTCCACGATGACGATCTCCGTCGGCTCCTCCGTGCCGCCGGGCACGTACCCGCTCACCGTCACCGGCACCGGCACCGGCGCGCACAGCGCGTCGTACACGCTGACCGTCAAGGGCACCGGTGGCTGCACGACGTCCCAGGTGATCACCAACGGCGGCTTCGAGAGCGGTACGGCGCCGTGGACGGGTGACACCGGTGCAATCGGCACGTTCAGCGGCCAGTCCGCGCACTCCGGGTCCCGGTACGCCTGGCTGGCGGGGTACGGCTACTCGGCCACGGACAGCGTCGGCCAGACGGTGACCGTCCCGGCGGGCTGCGCGAAGGCGACCCTGAGGTACTGGCTGCACATCGACACCGCCGAGTCGGGCACGACGGTGTACGACACCTTCCAGGTCAAGGTCGACGGAACCGCGAAGCAGACCTACTCCAACGCCGACGCGGCCACCGGATACAAGGAGCGCACCCTGGACCTGAGCCAGTACGTCGGCCGGCAGATCACCCTGACCTTCACGGCCACGGAGGACTCCGGCCTCCAGACCAGCTTCGTCGTCGACGACGCCACTCTGACGACCGGCTGACCGCAGCCGGAAGCCGAGGGGGAGCCGGACCACCCTGGCCCGGCTCTCCTTCCGCGGGGCCTGTGCGACCCGGCCCGAGTCACGGTGGTGATGCGTCGGGAGATCACCTGGGCAGGGCCGTGCCTCTGGAGCTGCTTGATGCCGGCGACCACGACGGGCACCTGCGACGTCGTGGTCGCCGGGCGGTGACGAGGCGGTTCAGCAGGCGCCGAGGTCCTGCCAGACGCCCCACTGGCCGGTGGTGCCGGGCTCCTCACCCGTCGTCCACCACTTGGCCTTCCAGGTGTGGCCCTTGTGAGAGACCTGCTGGCCGCCGGTGTAGACCGCGTCCTTGGCCCACGGAGCGGCCGTGCACTGGTTGCCGGAGCCGCCGGTGACGGACAGGGAGTAGGTCGCCGAGTGGCTTCCCGTGGCGCCCGTGCCGGTCACGGTGACGGTGTAGGTGCCCGAGGGCGAGGCCGCGGTGGTGGCCAGGGTGAGCGTGGAGGAGCCGCCCGCGGTCACCGACGTCGGGTTGAGGGATGCGGTGACGCCCGCCGGGGCGCCGCTCACGCTGAGCTTCACGCTCTGGGCGTCACCCTTGGTCACGGCCGTCTTCACGGTGGCCGTGGCGGACTGGCCGGCCGTCACGGACCCGGAGGCGGGGCTGAGCGTGACGGAGAAGTCGTCGGACGGGGTGGTGGTGCCGCCGGTGAACGGCGCGAAGACGCGCGTGAAGTCCCACGTGTTCTGCTCGATGCCCGAGCAGTTGTCCGCGGCGGCCCCGCCCGCGCAGCTGCCGTTGTCCCGCTGCAGCGCCCAGAAGGACAAGGTGTTGATGCCCTTGGCGACCGCCCAGTCGTACACGGTCCGGGCGTTGGCGAGGGTGAAGGTCTCCGCCTTGCCGAAGTCGTCGACGCCCGGCATCTCGGTGACGCCGACCATGTTCCACAGCTGGGCCGGGGTCTTGCCCGGGTACAGCTCGGCGAGCAGGTCGTACAGGCCCTGGGCGGCGGTCTGGGTGTCCTTCGCCATGTCGTGGGACTGGTTGTCGTAGTAGTCGAACGTCATGAGGTTCACGACGTCGACCCGGGTGCCGTTGCTCACCGCGTTGCGCAGCAGTGCCTCACCGTTGTCCGCGACGCCATGGGTGGTGGTCGGCAGGGTGTAGGAGATCTCCACCTTGCGCCCGTTGGCCGCCGCCCAGTCCTGGACCAGTTTGATGGCCTTGTTGCGGCGGTCGATGCCGGCGGAGTTGTCGAGCGAGTCGACCTCGACGTCCATGTCGAGTCGCGAGATGTCGTAGGTGGTGATGACCTTCTCGTACGCTGCGGCGATCTGCTGGACGTCGGTGCAGCTGTCGGCGATCTCGGTGCCGGTGGTATCGGCGGTGTAGCCCCCGAACGAGGGGATGACGTCGCCGCCGTTGCCCTGGATCGTCCTGATGTCGGCGCCGAAGGTCGACGTGGCGATCGGCATGCTCGTGTCGCCGTTCCAGTACGGCGTGCAGGAGCCCTTGGAGGCGGTCTGCAAGAAGGCCATCGTCAGGTGCTTGGCGCCCGACTGGGCGGACAGGGCGGCGGGGCTTTCACCGGTCCAGGCCTCGAAGTAGGGGGCGAAGACGTGGTTCGGCAGTGGTGTTGCGGCCTGGGCGGTGCCGGTTCCCGTGAGGGCGAGGCCCATCGCGGCCGCCATGGTGGCGGCTGCGGTGAGGGCCGCGCGGAAGGGAAGCACGAGTCTCATGTCAGTCCCGGTGTGTGGTGGGGAGGCCAATGTCCGTGCGCGGAGCGGGTGTTGCCGACTACTGGAATAACGTCCGCCAGACGGGTGGGTCAATGGTCTGGACCAAAAAGGGACTAGACCAATTTCCCGAGCCTGTGCGCCCGGTGCCTGCACAGGGCACCCGGCGGTGGACTGGACCACCCCGGATGTTCCCACCAGGCCGAGGAGCTGGTCGACATGGTGCACAGGGAGCTCGACCCGGACGAGTGACACCGCCGCCGGACCGTGTGACGCACGTCGTGCCCACAGCGGCAGAAGCGGTGCATGCAGTGATCCGGCGGGGGCACACCACATGGTGGAGGGGGGTGATCGCCTCTCCGTGTCGACGGCGGTGCCAACTGCCGGGGTGCGCGCTGCAAGGGTGTCGCGGGCCGGTCCGATGGCCGCTATTTCAGGAGGATGTAGCTGTGTTGCTGCCTGCGGAGAAGGAACTGCGTACGGTACTGGCCCGCTTCGCCGAAGCTCGCTTCCGCCATGACCTGCACCCCACCGGTCACTCGAGCAGGGAGCTGGCGGACACCTCTTACACGCTGTGTGTGATGACCGGCACGCAGACGGTGAACGAAGCCCTCGCCGCGGCCGACACGCTCCTGGAACAGCTCCGGGCGAACCGCAGCGCGGCCGCCAGGGCGACCCAGACCCTGGCTGCCTGACGCGACCTGACCGCATACGGGCGGTTGCGTCCGGCGCGGACTCACGGCGTCGAGCCGACCACCTGCCCGGGCAACCGTCTCGATTCGACCGAGCGCACGCCCCGGGCCGTTTCCCGGTCAGCCACAACGGAGGACATCCCAGTCACCTTTCTCCTCTCCTGCTCCGGAGCCGGGGCTGACGTACACGCCCCAGCGCAGCGACGGCGAAGTGGTCGGCGGACAGTTCGCGGATGCCCAGGCGGTGCGTACGACAGCGAACGTCACGCTGGGACGTCACCAGGTGCCTGATCCCGGCGGGCATGAATGACGCCTCCGGCCGGCCTGGCGACCGGAAGCGGCCCGGTGGCGCCTGCGGGACGTATGGGAAGCGGGCTGCCCAGGTCAGCCACCTGCAGGTCCGCACTGTCGCCGAGCCGCCGCCGGGCCGGCTCCAGCATCCCGGCACTCCCGTCGAAGCCGCTCACGATGGCGCCACGGTCGCGCAGCGCCGCGAACAGGGCTCCGGAGCCGCAGCCGGCGTCGAGGATCCGCCGGCCGGCCACGTCTCCGGCGAGGGCCGGCATCGCCGGCCGCTCGTAGTAAGCATTGATGAGGTTGGTTTCGCTTTCGGCCGTGTACGCCTCGGCGAAGCCGTTGTAGTCGTTGACCTTCGGCGGCTCCACAGGCACAGCGGACGGCGAGATGAGGCCTGTGGAGTCCGCGTGCTCCTGCTGCTCGTCAGAGGTCATGGTGCGGGAGACGTCTGCCGCTTCGGTTCAGTTCCTGCTGGACACAGGTCCGCGACGCCCGTCGCGAGGATCCGCGCGGCGCGGCAGCGCTCGCGGTCGTCGGTGCAGGACCTGGGCGCGGATGCAGCACCCGTCTGCCAGGGGCCGACTGCGGGTGGTGTGGGTGGCCGTCCGGTTGCCGGCCCCGGCGCCCCGGCGGAAGCCGGGACGGTTCCTGCGCCGGTGCCGGCCTGTCAACGGGGCATGTGCTCGCTTCTTCCCCACGCGCCGGCCTCCGCCGGCGTCGGACGGCCGCAGCCGAAGGCGGCCTCCACGAAGCACTGGTGGTACGCCGCCTGCGAACCCTGACGCAGGGCGCGTTCCAGCGCTTCGCCGGACGGCGGGTCCTGCCGTGACCATCCGTCGCGGAGGAGTGACACGACGAACCCCGCGAGGAAGGCGTCCCCGCAGCCCATCGTGTCGGACATGGACGCCGGATCCGCGGCACGGGCCGGTGCGGTGACCGTGACCCGGCCGTCGTACGCGATCGCCCCGTCGAGGCCACGGGTGGCCAGCGCCGCGCCCGCCCCCCGCCGCACCGCCTCGGCGAGCAGCGCACGCGTGGCGGCCTCGTCCAGGTGCGAGCACGACAGCAGCGCCAGGTCCACGTGGGGACAGACGCGGTCGAGGTAGGCGGGCGTGCGGAACTCCTCCTCGTCGGAGAGGTCGAAGCTGATCAGCGGGCCGGCCGCGGCGAGCCGAGGGAGGCTGGCCTCGGTGCCGGAGTAGACGCTGGAGTGCACGAGCGAGAACGACGCCGCGTAGGCCAGCAGGGCGGGGTCCAGCGGGATCGGTTCGCGGACGGCGTCGCCGCCGGGGTCGTAGCCGAGGAACACCCGGTCGCCGTCCCGCACGTGCAGGGTGGAGACCGAGGTCCCGCCGTGGCGCACGATGCCGCGTTCCACGGTGACGCCCTGTGCCGCCACGGCCGTACGCAGGAAGGCGCCGAGGTCGTCGTCGCCGAACACCCCCAGGTAGGCGGCGTCCAGACCGAGCCGGCGGGCGTAGACGGCGACGTTGACGCAGTTGCCGCCGGGGTAGTCGGTGCCGCGGTCCACGAAGCGGTCGATGGTGTTGTCGCCGAATCCGAGAACGGTCGGGCCGTTCAGGACGTTCATCAGGTCTCCCGAGGCGGCGCCACGTCACGGGGACGCGGCGCCCGTCGTGGGCGCCCCGGTGCCGGGGCACCGGGGCACGGGGTGGACGGACGAGGGGAACCGGTCCGGCGGGTCAGTAGTCCATGACGCGGTAGTAGCGCCGCTGGTCGAGCGAGTGGTCGCGCACCCGCTCCAGGTGCTTGCTGACCCGGTCCATCACGGTGTCGAGCACCAGCGGCGCGAGCAGTCCGCGGAACTGCGGGCTGATGCCCTCCAGGGGATAGTCACGGGTGTCGAAGACGGTGACGTCCTTGGAGACGCGCTTGGCGAAGGCCTCGGCCCGGTCGGTCAGCGCCCGCGTCTCGTCCTCGCCCTGAAAGACGATCACGCTGGTGTCCTCCTCCAAGAGCTCCAGGGAGCCGTGGAAGAACTCCGCGCTGTGCACCCGGGTGGTGCGCAGCCACTGCATCTCCTCGAGGATGCACATGGAGTACAGGTAGGTGAATCCCCACAGGTTTCCGCCGCCGATGAGGAAGTGGTAGTCGTCGTCCTTGTGGGCCTCCGCGAAGGCCGCCGCCACCGGCTCGGCCTGCCGGGCGACGTCCACCAGGACGCGGGGCAGGCAGGCGAGTTCGTCGGCGAGGCGCTCGTAACCCTCGAACTCGCCCCGCAGGGACAGCAGTCGGCCCATGAACAGCAGCAACTGGACATCGAACGGCCAGGCCTTGGGCTCGGAGATCAGCGCGGTGTCGACGTTCCGGGCGACGGGGGAGTCGGGCAGGCCGGTGAACCCGATCGTGTGGGCGCCGCGGGACTTGCAGTGGTCGATGGCCTTGAGGCTGTCCTCGGTGGTGCCCGAGACGGAGGTGAAGACGGCGATGGTGCGTTCGCCCAGACGGGCGTCGCCGGAGACGACCAGTTCGGCGGCGACGGCGGCGCGCACCGGCAGCAGCGAGGAACGCCGGGCGAGGTGTTCGTACGGCCACATCTGCGCGTACGTCCCGCCCGCGCCCACCAGGAGGACGTTGTCGTAGCCGTCGTCGATCAGACGGTCGACGGCCTTCTCGATCTGGGGGCGCAGCGCCACGAGGCTCTCCGTCTGGGAGACGAACTCGGTTTCGTCGAACTTGAGCACGGTGATCTTTCCTTCGAGGGTTGTTCCGCACCGGCCGGCGGATGCCGGTGAGCCGGTGTGCAAGGGAGCGCGGGGGAATGGGGCTCGGGGGAGTGGAGCGGGTCAGGCGGCGCGGCGCCGGGAGAACAGGACGTTCGCCCCGGCGATGACCAGCCCGCCGACGAAGATCAGCGTTCCCATGACGTTGACCTGCGGAGGTACGCCGGTACGGCTGGCGCTGTAGACCCACAGCGGGAAGGTGACCGTACGGCCGGCGTTGAAGCTGGTGATGACGTAGTCGTCGATGGACAGGGCGAAGCACAGCAGGGCGCCGGAGGCCACGCCGGGCAGCAGCATGGGCAGGGTGACGAGGCGGAACGCCGTCCAGGGGCCCGCTCCCAGGTCGCGGGCGGCCTCCTCGAGGGTCGGGTCGTGTCCCGCCATGCGTGCCCGTACGGTGATGGCGACGTAGGGAACGCAGAACGCCACGTGCGCGATCACGACCGTCCAGTAGCCGCGGGGCACGCCCATGACGATGAACAGTGACAGCAGAGCGGCGCCGAGGGCGATCTCGGGCGCCGCGATGGCGGCGAACATCAGCAGGTCGACGGAGCTCCGGCCACGGAAGCGGTAGCGGCCGAGCGCCAGCCCGATCGGGGTGCCGAGGAGGGTGGCGACCACGGCGACGACCAGGGCGACGGTGAGGCTGTTGACCAGGGCGGCGGTCAGGTTGGGGATGGCGAACAGGTGCCGGTACCAGCCCAGGGTGAAGCCCTGCCAGGTGAAGTTCACCTTGCCCTGGGTGTCGTTGAAACCGAACAGGACCATGACGGCGATCGGCAGCAGCAGCCAGGCCAGTACCAGCACGGTGTACAGGGTCAGGGCGGGGCGGCGGCGCACGCGCCGGGCGGGGCGCGGACGCGGCGTGGCGAGCGCGTCGGTCGCGGGAGCGAGGGTTCGTACGGTCATCGCGCGGCCGCCTCGAGCACGTCGTCGGTGCCCAGGGTCCGGGCGTAGGTGAAGACGGCCAGCAGCAGCGCGCCCATGAGGACGAAGGACAGGGCGGCGGCGCCGGGATAGTCGAGGTTGGTGAAGTACTCGGTCTGGATGATGTTGCCGATCATCGTCGTGGAGGGGCCGCCGAGGATGCCGGCGTTGACGTAGTCGGCGGAGGCGGGCACGAAGGTGAGCAGCACCCCGGCGAAGACGCCGGGCAGCGACAGCGGCAGCACCACGCGCAGGAAGGTCCCGGCCTTGGAGGCGTACAGGTCGGTGGAGGCCTCGATCACCTTCGGGTCCACCCGTTCCAGGGCGACGTAGACGGGCAGCACCATGAACGGCAGGAAGTTGTAGGTCAGCCCGCCGATCACCGCGTAGGGCGTGGCCAGCAGGTGGAAGCCGTCGGAGAGCAGGCCCATGTCCTTCAGCGGTCCGAGCAGGACACCGTGGTCGGCGAGGACCACGTTCCAGGACTGGGTGCGGATGACGAAGGAGACGAAGAACGGCAGCAGGAGCAGGAAGAGGAACACCGACTTGTGCCGGCCGGCCCGGAAAGCGATCCAGTAGGCCACCGGATAACCGACGAGAGCACAGGCGACGGTGGCCGCAGCGCCGTATGCCAGGGACCGGACCAGCTGCACATGGTAGGTGCGCACCACGTCGGCGTACGTTTGGAAGTGGAGGGTCTGGCGGAATCCGTCGATGAAGTCGCCTGTCTGCAGCGACAGTGACACCATCACGATGACGGGGGTGACGAAGAAGGCGGCCAGCCAGAGCCAGCCCGGCAGGATCATCAGGTAGGGGGCCAGCGCGGCTCCCGGACGACGTCGGCACCGCCTGGTCAGGCCTGGTAGATCGGTTCGAACAGCGCGTTCCACTGCTTCTCCTCCTCTTGGTCGAGCACCCGCAGGTGGCGCAGCTTCGCTTTGTCGGCCTCGGTCGGGAAGACCAGGGGGCTGGTGCTCAGGGCGTCGAGCACGGTGTGCCGCTTGCCGGTGGCGGCGGCCGCGTCGCGGGCGACGACCCGCTGTGCGGCGGGGACGGGGCAGACGAACTGCACGGTCTCGCTGATCTCGGCGGCGACCTCGGGCCGGTAGGCGTAGTCCATGTAGGTCAGTGCGTCGACGGGGTGGGCGGCCGTCGACGGGATGCAGAGGTTGTCGGTCCACAGCAGACCGCCCTCCTCGGGGATGACGAACTCCAGCTCCGAGCCGCTCCGGTTGGCCTGGAAGACGTCGCCCGAGTACACGAGCGAGGCCGCCAGGTCGCCGCGCTGGAGAGAGGACTGGTAGGTCGCGGTGGAGTAGGAGCGGACCATGCCGGCGTCACGCTGTTTGCGCAGCCAGGCCGCCGCCTTGCGCCAGTCGGCGTGGGTGGAGGTCTCCGGGTCCACGCCGACGGCCAGCAGCGCGATGTTGCCCATCTGCACCGCGTCGTTCCACATGCCGACCTTGCCGCGCAGCCTGGGGTCGAGCAGGTCCTGCCAGCTGGTGATCTTCCGGCCGACCTGGGCCGGGTCGTAGCCGATACCGGTCATGCCGGACTGCCAGGGGACGGTGTAGACGTTGCCGCGGTCGAAGGAGGAGTTCTTGAACGCGGCTCCGCCGTACTTCGCGAAGTGGGGCAGCCGGCTGTGGTCGAGCGGGGCGAGGTAGCCCAGTTCGATGTACTTGGTGAGGTAGCTGTCGCCGCCGACGACCATCAGGTCGTAGCCGATGCCCTGACCGGAGGCGAACTCGGGCTGGATCTTGCCGAACCAGGAGGCGCTGTCGTCGATCAGCTCGTTGTAGGTGACCTCGATGCCGCTCCGGCGCGTGAAGGCGTCCAGGGTGGGGTGCCTGCTCTGGTCGACGGGGTCGACGTCGATGTACTGCGTGTAGTTGACGAAGTCCAGCTGCCCGGACTTCTTCTTCCCGGTCCAGAAGTCGCTGACGGCCGCCGCGATCTCGGCCTTGCCGGTGGGGACGTGCTTACGGGCGCCGGGGACGCTGCACGCGGCGAGCGGGGCCAGCGCGGCGGCGCCGAGCGCGGCGCGCAGCAGACCGCGCCGGGAGAGGCCGCGCCCGGTCAGTCCGCGGGGCCGGGGCGCGAAGGGGGTGGAGTGCTCGGGCATGGTGGCCTGCCTGTCGTCAGCGCAAGGTGGGGGAGGCCGCACCCGCGGCGGTCGCCGCGGGTGCGGGCGCGGTGGTGAGCAGGTAGGAGTGGTCGGTGGCCCAGGACAGCCAGACGGCGTCGCCACGGGCCGGGGTGACGGAGGCGGTGCCGTCGTTGGGCTGGAAGACCGTCATCTCCGCTCCCGCGCCGGTGACCACCGTGTAGCTGGTGGAGGTACCGAGGTAGACCACCTCTCGGACCGTGCCGCGGATACGGCTGGCGGTGTCGGCGGAACCGCTGGTCAGCGTGATCTTCTCGGGCCGCACGGTGAGTTCGACGACCGCTCCGGCGGTGTGGGACCCGCGCAACGGGACCGTGACGCGCTGGCCGTCGCCGAGATCGAGCACCCCGGTCCCCGCTTCCACGGAGGTCAGACGCCCGCCGATCAGGTTGGAGGTGCCGATGAAGCCGGCGACGAACGCGGTGGCGGGTCGTTCGTAGACCTCCTGGGGCGGGGCGACCTGCTCGACCCGGCCGTGGTTCATCACCGCGATCCGGTCGGACATGGTCAGGGCCTCGGCCTGGTCGTGGGTGACGTAGACGAAAGTGATGCCGACCTCGCGCTGGATCCGCTTGAGCTCCAGCTGCATGGACTGCCGCAGTTTCAGGTCGAGGGCGCCGAGGGGTTCGTCGAGGAGAAGCGCGCGAGGGCGGTTGACCAGGGCGCGGGCCAGCGCGACGCGCTGCTGCTGGCCGCCGGAGAGCTGGCGGGGGCGGCGGTCGGCCTTGTCGGTGAGTTCGACGGTGCCCAGGATCTTCTCGACCCGGTCACGGATCTCTTCCTTGGGTACGCGCTTGCGGCGCAGCCCGAACGCCACGTTGTCGGCGACGCTGAGGTGCGGGAAGAGGGCGTAGGACTGGAAGACCATGTTGATGTCGCGCTTGTTGGCCGGCACGCCGACCATGTCGCGGCCGTGCAGCAGGATCTGGCCGCCGGTCGGTTCCTCGAAGCCCGCGATCATCCGCAGGGTGGTGGTCTTGCCGCAGCCGGAGGGCCCGAGGAGTGAGAAGAACTCGCCCTCGCCGATGGAGAGGTCGACGCCGCGGACGGCCGCCGCGTCCCGGGCACCGGCTTCGGCACCGCCGAAGTCCTTGACCACGTCGACGAGGGCGATGGCCGGACTCGCGGTCGGTGGCGGCGAGAGGGTGTCGGTTGCCATCCGTGATACCTCCGGTGTTCAGGGGCGTGGGACCGGACCGACGGTGGGCAGGGGCATGCCCTGATCGGCCCGGGAAGGCGGGCGGGCGGGGTGCCGGTGGCAGACTTTGATAACGTTACCAACGGGCTCGTACCTTACCCACCCGCATGCGCCGCCCGTCAATGGTTGAATGGCGCCGGATTTCATCGACCCGTCCCTCGGCGTCCGCCGAGCCGTCACCCGTGAAGAGACCGCCCATGCCGAACACCCCACGGCCGCCGCGTCGCGTCACCATCCCCGACGTCGCCCGGCACGCCGGCGTGGGACAGGCCACCGCCGCCCGGGTCCTGGGCGGGTACGGGTCGTCGAGCGCGGCCACCCGCGAGCGGGTGCTGGCCGCCGCCGCCGAACTGGGCTACAGCACCAACGCGGTGGCCCGCAGCATGATCAGCGGACGCACCCACACGCTGGGCGTGGTCGTCGCCGACGTGGAGAACGCCTACTTCGCCCGTGCGGTGCGCGGCGTCACCGACGTCGCCGCCAAGGCCGGCCTCCAGGTCGTCCTCGCCAACAGCGACGAGAACGGCGAGACGGAGAAGGCCGCGGTACAGCTGTTCATCGAGCGGCGCGTGGACGGCTTGGTCGTGGCGCCCGCCGCGGCCGACCACGAACACCTGGACAAGGCCGTCGCCTCGGGCATCCCCGTGGTCCTCCTGGACCGTGTGGTGAGCGGCGCCGCCCTGGACACGGTCGTGGTGGACAACCGCGGCGCCGCCAAGGCAGCCGTGGCCAGGTTCACCGGGGCGGGCCACACCCGCATCGCGGTGGTCACCTCGGCGTCCCCCGAGGAGAACTCCACGCGGCTGGCACCGGGCGCGGACATCTGGACCACGACCGAGCGACTCACCGGCTACCGGCAGGCCCTGCGCGCCGCCGGCATCCCGCGCGAGGCGGAACTGATCCGGCACACCGGGTACGACCGGACCTGGGCGCGCTCCGCCGTACTGGAACTGATGAGCTCACCCGACCGGCCCACCGCGCTGTTCACCACCGACAACGTGGCCACGCTCGGAACCCTCGACGCCCTGCTCGACCTCGACGCCCGCATCCCCGACGACGTCTCCGTCACGGGCTTCGACGACGCCGAGTGGGCCACGCTCGTCCGGCCACGACTGAGCGTGGTCAGCCAGCCGGTCCAGGAACTGGGCGGGCTCGCGGCGGACATCCTGGTCCGCCGTATCAACGGCTCCACGGCCCGGCCCCGCCGCCACACCCTGCGCACCACCTACGTCCCGCGCGAGTCGACCGGCCCGGCCCCCGCGCGGGTGCGGCGACTGCGGGCGCCGGAGGGGTGACGAGCCGCCGGGCGCCGCTGCCACGTGCCCGCCGGGACCGGCACATCCTGCTGCGGGGAGCGGTCGTCGCGGTGGGCGACGAGGTCGTCCTCGGTCGCCGCCGCAGGGCCGGTCGGCGGGTCCACGGCCCCGGGAAATCCGCACCGACCCACCCGTGAGACGACCAGGAGAGCTGGAATCTGACAGCCCGGACCCCACTGAGCCGACCCGGTCGAGTGTGCTGAGACGCCTGCAAGACCTTGCCCTGAGGTTCCGCGTCCCGGGTGGTGCCGGCCGTGACGCTCAAAAGCCGGGAAGCGCGGCCGGTGCCGGTGGGCGGTTCCGCCGCCCGGCCCCGGGAGGCCGTTCGGCTCCGCCCGCTCCCGGCGCAGGACCGTACGGCCGTCATGGTGACGAGGGCAGCCGACCCCAGCGCCGGCAGCACGGGTGGACCCGCCCGCTCCCCGGTCAACTGCCGGCGTAGGGCCAGCGGCAGGGTCGTGCTCGCACCGCGTAGCAGCATCCCCGCGACCGCTGCGAGCAGCAGCACATGCCCCCACTCCGGCACGGAAGCCGTCTCGGTGATCCAGCCGCCACGAGCGGGCGGAGGCAGACGGCGATCAGCCACGGGGTCAGGCGCCGTCGGCTCCGTGCACCGAGGACCGCCGTCAGGCTTTCGTGACGGTGCCGAAGCCTCTGCCCGGTCGCATGCTGCCGGCCTGCTCCGAGGGGCATTCGGGTGAAGGCCCCGACTCGGCGCTGCTCCCGGTGCGCGCGCCCGAGCGCCACCTGCCGGCGGGAACGCCCCCTTCGGAGCAACATCAGGCCCGGATGGAGGCCTCCCTCGGGGCTCCACGTGCCGGCGGGGACCTGCCCGCCTAGCGTGTTGGCTGAACGGAAGAGACCGCGCAGCCAGGCGTGCCACCGTCCCGGACGGGTTCCGGTCGAACGGGCGCCGGCCCGGGCCCTGGCGGAGAGAACCGCGGTTGCCCAGTGCGCCCCTTCGCCCCCCCCACGCACCCTCCGGGAGTTCGGCATGTCCCGTATCACCATCAACGGCGTCACGGTGGACCCGCTGGCCCAGGCCGATGAGATGGCCACCCACTCGCTGACGTCCGAGGACGCCTCCGAGTCCAACTACCTGCTCGTCCAGACCACGCACCCGCCCACGCCCGAGGAGAAGGAGCAGCTCGCGGCACTCGGTGTGGTGATCCAGGAGTACGTTCCGGACGACACCTACCTGTGCGGCTACCGGCCCACTGATCTGGCCGCCGTGCGCGCACTGTCCTTCGTGGCCTGGGCGGATGTGTATCTCAGGGGCTTCAAGATCGCTCAGTCGCTCCGGTCGAACCGGCTCCGCCCGGGCGTGGCCGTGCTCGCCGACCCCCTGGAGACGGCGGGGCCCCGGAGCCGTATCGTCGACGTCGTCCTCCACGAGGACGTCGACGCGAGGACGGACGGGGTACAGGACCGGATCGCCGCGGCGGCCGGGGTCAGCCCCGGCGAGCTACGGCCCGACCAGGGCAAGCTGCGCATGAAGGTCCGTGAGGAGGACCTGGTCGCACTGGCCGCACTCGACGAGGTGCGGACCATCGAGGAGGTCCCAGAGAGGGTGCTGTACAACACCGTCGCGGGGAAGCTGATGCATGCCCACGTGTCACTCAACGGCACGAAGTTCCGCGGCGAGGGCCAGATCGTGTGCGTCGCCGATACCGGCTTCGACAAGGGATCGATCACCAACGTGCATCCCGCCTTCGACGGCCGGGTCAAGCGACTGATCGCTCTGGGACGTAGGAGCCCCGCGCGGACGGACGACCCCGACGGGCACGGCACCCACGTGGCGGGCTCGGTCCTCGGCGACGGGACGTCGGCGGCGATGGGCGGCGCCATCACCGGCACGGCTCCCGAGGCGAGACTGGTCCTCCAGTCCCTGTTGGACGCGGACGGTCTTCTCACCGGCTTCCCGGACAACCTGCTTGACCTGTTCACGCCGCCCTTCCTGGAGGACGGGGCGCGGATCCACACCAACTCGTGGGGCCCGACCACTCCCGGGCTCCCCTACAACCGGAGCGCGGCCGAAGTCGATCAGATGGTCTGGGACAACAAGGACTTCGTCATCTGCTTCGCCGCGGGCAACGAGGGCACGGACCGCGACGGTGACGGCCGCGTCAACCTCAGGTCCGTCAGCGGGGAGACCGGAGCCAAGAACGTCATCACCGTCGGTGCCAGTGAGAGCAACCGCCCCGAGATCTCCCGCACCTATGACGAACTGAGGCCGCTTTCGTTCCCCGCCTCGCCGATCCGCGGCGACCGGATGGCGGACAATCCGGCCGGGCTGGCGGCCTTCAGCAGTCGCGGCCCGACCCAGGAGGGCCGGATCAAGCCGGACATCGTCGCCCCCGGCACGTCGATCCTGTCCACCCGCTCGCGCGTGGCTCCCGACCCGCACCACTTCGGTGTCTCCGCTGACCCCGCATACATGTTCGACAGTGGCACCAGCATGGCCACTCCGCTGGTCGCCGGCTGTGTGGCGGTGCTGCGCGAGACGCTGGTGAAGAACGGCACACCGAAGCCCAGCGCCGCGCTCGTCAAGGCCATGCTGATCAACGGTGCAGACGAACTCTCCGGCCAGTACAGTCCCACCGAGGCGGGTGCCTCCCCGAACAACAGCTCAGGTTTCGGCATCGTCAACCTCGAGCGTGCCGTCGTCCTGCCGACCGACGCCGGCCGGGCGGGCTTCACCGACGCCAAGGAACTGGACCAGGGAGAAGAGCGGGCGTTCGCCATCGCGATCCCGGAGGGGGCGGTCCGCACCCTCAAGGTCACCCTCGTCTATACGGATCCCCCTGGCGCGGCCCTGCAGAACGACCTCAACCTGATCGTCCGGGCGGAAGGCCAGGAGCGTCACGGCAACATGGGCACGGACCCCGGCTTCGACCGTGTCAACAACGTCGAGCAGGTGCTGTGGCGGGACATCCCCGCCGGGGAGGCCGAGGTCGTGGTCAGGGCCCACCGGATCACCCGGTTCAGCCAGCCGTACGCCGTCGCCTGGCGCATCCTCTGACGCGTGCGCAGCAGTGTCCCGGCCCGGTCGCACAGGCCGGGACGGGCCCGCGGTCCGATGCGGCAGAGCCGGGCGTGTTCGTCCCGCTGGAGCAGTCGGCCCGCCCAGGGCGGGCCGACATGGCGTTGCGAGCCCTGGAGACTCGCGGGGTATGGGGATGCGGGACGGACACGGTGCCGGTCAGCTGGGCGACGGGAAGCCGAGGGCCTGGCAGACCCGCACCGGCGCGTCACTGTTGTGCTGCGGTGTCGCGGTGCGCGAGCGGGCGCCGGCCAGGCACTCGCCGCGGCCGCGGTCACCAGCGCGGACAGCAGGTAACGACGTCCGCGGAGACTCGCGGGTCGGGCACCGGGACCAAGGCACTCCGACAGACACAGCGCGTCCGTCAGCGGGGCCGGTGCGGCGGCCCGGCCCGGTCGGCCCAGCACGGAGGGCACGAGGGAAGATGCTGGAGCAGGCACGAACTCAGCATGTGTTCCCGTCTCCTCGTCCAGGTGGACGGCCCCTGGACCGGGCGATGGCGCGTTCCTCACTGCCCGCAGCACGGCGCCCCACCGGACCGGGGGCGATCGCCGCCGACGGAGGGCGATGTTGGCGGAGGCTCGGTGCCAGACCGGCAGACGCTGTCCGCCGTCACTCAGCCGTGGGCAGTGCAGGCGCGCAGATACGGCACAGGCGGTAACGGACACCGCCCCGTGGACCGATGCGCTCCGTGACCCAGGCCGCCGCTTGCCGGCTGTCCATCACCCGCATGTGCGTCGCCCATCCGGAGTCGGTGGTGCCCTCGTGTGCGAAGCGGGTCAAGGCGCCGTGCATCCACGTGGAGTCGTCGCCCTTCACCTGGCCAACCGACTGCTCGACTTCACGGCAGCCGACGCGGTGAAGCGTGTGCTTGCCGGCAGCGTAGGGATAACGGGCGGGCTCGTCGAAGCGGTTCCGCTGCACGACCGACTCGGCACGGATGGCGGCGAAACGCTCCCGGGCTTCGGCGCAGTCGTGGCAATCGGACGCGCACACCGACACCTGAGAGACGCCGTGAGTGCCATTCCACCCGGCCTGCCGGGCGTGCACCGGGACTTGCACCACCGCGCTCGAGGCCACACGTTGCGGCGGCGGGAGTTGGGCGAGTCGAACAGCCGCGGCGGCCCGCCGGGCAGCCTCGCCTGCCGTGCGCTGCCGCTGAGACGTACGTCCTCGCTTCGCCATGGGAAGCCACCTTCCTTGAAGTTGCTGTCGTGTCGAGTCATCACGCCGCCGGCCGTCACGAGAACCGAGCTGCGCCACAGCCCATGAGCATGGCAGCCGGGCTCAGGAGCCCGCTGGACGGCGCGCGGATTTCCACCGGTTTGTCCCGCCATTTCGCCTCAACCGCCACACTGACCGACCTCGACCAGTGCTGACCGGATGCTCCGCCAGGCGAAACTCACGTGCGCGAAGGGGCGGGTGCGTAGTGTCAGCGCCACGCCATAGGGTGCCGGGTATGGCCCGTTCCTGGACGCGACTGCACGAGTACCTCGGTACCCCGCCCCCGCTCGCCTTCGACATGGTCAAGAGGCCCGCGGACGGCAAGCTGCGCGAGTCCGACGACCTGGACCGCAAGGAACAACTGCCGCGGCCCCGAGGGACGGCCGTGGAACGAGCCGGCCGACGACCCGGCTGCTCGGCATCGACTCCGACGAGCTGAACACCGAGCGTACGCGCAGTGGTTTCGCGACCACCTCCAGCCGTACCTGCCCGGCCTCACCTTCATCCCCCTCACCTCATCCGGCGGCGCCGACCCGTGGCCGGTCCACCGGTAGAAAGCAGACCTCAGCGTGTTCCAGGAAACCCCCATCTTCAACCGCCTCGTCACCGAGCGCGGCGACATCCCCGCCCAGGTGCGCGGCGAAGCCGACCGCATATACCGCGACCTGGCAAAGGTGATGCGCTGGGCACCCGCGTCGGACCTGCCCGCCCGTTCCATGCAGGACAGGACGAGGCGGTGAGGGTGCGGATGTTCCGGGTCCCCTCGCTCGCGCGCCGTCGCGTGCTGCCGGGATGACGGGCAACCCGCCGTCGCGAGGCAGGACCGCGCTGTCTCTCTGCCCTCGCCGAGCAGCCCGGAGATGACATGAACGAGCAGGCCGCGCGCTACCACCAGCTCGTACCCGTGCACCACCACCAGTTCCGGATCAGCGACGAGACCGGGCCCGTCGGCCCCGACGTGCCCCGCGAGCACAACGGCCTGGTCGAGGTACAAGACGGCATCGCGACCGTGCTCACCGGCATCCACACCGGAGATGTCGACGTCACCGTCACCTTCCACGCCGACGCTCCCCGGCCCGTGGATGCCGCCTGGGAGGAGATCGTCGAAGTCTCTCTGCACTCGGTATCGGGAGGACTGATGGTGCGCGGCCTGATGGCCGACCTGGACGAGGAGTTGCCCGCGCTGTCCTTCGACGGCCCTGACACCTACCGTCTGCGAATCCACGCGCGCGGCCGGGACGCAGCCGTCGACCTCGCTCCGGACGGCATCACCGAGTGGTACCTCATCCAGGTGTGGCCCGCACCGGTCCGGCAGGCCGCGGTGCTCCGTCGGACCGACAACCATGGCGTATCCGTCCGAGCGCATTGACCACGCCAAGGGTTGCGGCTCACAGCGCGGAGTCCTCACCACACCCGTCTACGCATCACGGCTACGGGCAGGACGCATGCGGGTGCGCCGCCGCAGCGGCGGGTGCCCGGTGGCCGCGGCTCGGGACAGCATGGCAGTCGGCAGCACAGCCCTGTCGCACGGCGCGCAGGTCCGTGTAGGTCCGGTCCCGCTTCTCGCGTCCGGCGCTGCACCGGACGGGCGGTCAAGTCGAGGCCGGCTGGCCATGTCGGCCGCGAAGCCTTTCGCACCGCTCTCCAGCGGTAGGCGCTCGCCGGAGCACGACTGCGTGCTGTTCGGACTGGCGCTCGTTGCCGTCGTGCTCGGCGAGCCGGCCGTCGAACTGTGGGCTCGGCTGCGCGCGCTGGCCGAAAAACAGCAAAGGCAAGGAGGGGACTCCTTGCCACTGTAAAGATATACCGCACACCCGGGCTTGCGGCAAGACCCCGGTCGTGGCGCACAATCGTCGGCCGAGCGCGAGAATCGCCACACCATGGGGGAATGAATGTTCGATGTGATCATTGTCGGCGGCGGGCCGACCGGCATGATGCTGGCGAGCGAACTGCGTCTGCAGGGCGTCGGCGTGCTCGTGCTGGAGAAGGAGGCCGAGCTGCCGTCGTTCGTGCGGTCGCTCGGGCTGCACGTGCGCAGTATCGAGGTGATGGATCAGCGGGGGCTGTTGGAGCGGTTCCTCGAGAACGGCAAGCAGTACCCGATCGTGCCCGGTGGCGTCCGGGGGTTCTTCGCTGGCATCGAGAAGCCCGCTCCCACCGGGCTGGACACCGCCCACGGATACGTGCTCGGCATTCCGCAGACGCTCACCGACCGGTTGCTCGCCGAGCACGCGGCCGAAGCGGGAGCCGAGATCCGGCGCGGCTGTGCAGTGGCCGGGCTGGAGCAGGACGACGACGGCGTGACCGTCCATCTTGGCGACAGCACCGCAACGCCGTTGCGGGCGCGGTTTGTTGTCGGCTGCGACGGTGGGCGAAGCACGGTTCGGAAACTGCTCGGGGTCGGGTTCCCCGGCGAGCCGTCGAGAATCGACACGCTGCTGGGCGAGATGGAGGTGACGACCTCATCGAAGTGATGACCGAGGTCCGCAAGACCGAGAAGCGGTTCGGTATCGGGCCGTCGGGCAAGCCGGGGGTGTTCCGGGTGGTCGTGCCGGCTGAGGGCGTGGTCGAAGACCGTTCGGTGCCGCCGACGCTCGAGGAGTTCAAGCAACAGCTGCACAAGTACGCCGGCACCGACTTCGGTGTGCACTCACCTCGTTGGCTGTCGCGCTTCGGCGACGCGACCCGCCAGGCCGAGCGCTACCGGGTCGGACGGGTGTTTCTGGCCGGGGACGCCGCGCACGTCCACCCGCCGATGGGTGGGCAGGGGCTGAATCTCGGAATCCAGGACTCGTTCAACCTGGGTTGGAAGCTGGCGGCGGCCATCAACGGCTGGGCGCCGGACGGTCTGCTGGACAGCTACGCGTCCGAGCGGCACCCGGTGGCCGCCGACGTGCTGGACAACACTCGTGCGCAGATGCAGCTGACGACCAACGAGCCCGGGCCGCAGGCGGTTCGGCGGTTGTTGGCGCAGCTGATGGACTTCGACGACGTCCACCGGTTCCTGATCGAGAAGATCACGGCAGTCAGCGTCCGGTACGACTTCGGTGAGGGCCATGCCCTGCTCGGGCGGCGGCTGCGCGACGTCCGGTTGAAGCACGGGCGCCTGTTCGAGCTGATGCGCACCGGCAGCGGGCTGCTGCTTGACCAGTCGGGGCGGCTTTCGGTGGACGGCTGGGCCGACCGGGTCGACCACGTCGCCGACATCAGCGAAGAGCTGGACGTGCCGGCGGTACTGCTTCGGCCGGACGGGCACGTCGCGTGGGTCGGCGAGGATCAGCGGACGCTCGAGGTCGCGCTGGCCAAGTGGTTCGGCACCGCAGGCGCTCCTACGGCCGGATGAGGCACGTTCCGACGCCATAGGGGGTGGCCATCCGGCCCGGGGTGGAGCCGGCACCCCCGACGCGCTGCCGACCAAGATGTTCGGACGCGAGCCCCTGGCATGGCAGGCCACGGAACCGCTGGGCAAGGCCGCCTCGGACAACGGCATTTCCGGGCCGGGGGGTATCTCCGTGAAGTCGGAAGCCCTTAAGGCTCGCCATGGAAGTGTGACGCTGGCGCAAAACGTTCCCTGAGATCGCTCCGCGGCCGGGAGTCCCTCAGATTCCGTCCCGGTCTCGGAGTGGACATGTTCCGGAAAGAATGCGGACGCTTTCCGAGCGTAGGGGAGCGGTAATGGAGTGGTCGTCAGGGCCGGGGCATGACCGTTCCGGGTGACGGTATCCGAGTCGTCACCATCGTCACTTCGATGGCGTTCAACCGTGTCCTCGCATGAGCCACCGAGCCCCGTCGGCAGGGTGAACCTCGTCGTCGGCCGCCTGCTCGAAGGGCCTGCGCCGGGCGTGAATAGAGCAATGGCTTGATCACGCGGAGCGGGGGACCGGATCTCGTCACGTTCGCCTCACGCCTACCCTCAGTAACGGGAAGGTCGAGTCTCACTCGCGTCACTCTGACCAGCGAAGGCGAGGCACGATTCAGAGGTCGATCGTCGTAAACGTGACGTCCGGCACATGTTGTTTGCTAGTTGAAACTATGTATCGTCCTTCGGGTCAGATGCTTTTCGACGCTCCGACCAATCACTTGGCCAGACATCACGCTGCCGCTGCTCCGGGGGCGGTCCGTCATATCGGCCCTACGGATTCTTCCGGGATTCCGTACCGGCGCCTCATGGCGGACGACTCCGAGCGTACGGAATCCACGAAGGCGCGGATTCACGGCCTGTTCCGCCACCGTCAGGCGGGCGCCTTCCGGCACGAATCCCCCGCATGACACGGCCTGGGCCGGCTGTGCGGGACCTCGCGCTTTTTCACGGGCCGGACGCAGTGGTGTGGCCTCCTCCAGCACGCCGTCCGGCGAGCAGGAGGAAGAAAGAGGGGATGGGTAGTGCCCGGTACTCCGCACCGCAGCTGGCCTCTGTCGTCGGCGCAGCGTGGCATCTGGTTCGCGCAGCAGCTCGACCCGGACAGCCCGAGCTACAACACCGCCGAGTACCTGGAGATCGACGGTTCCCTCGACGTGCCGACGCTGGAGACAGCGGTGCGGCGGGTGGTGGCGGAGACCGACACCCTCAACGTCCGGTTCACCGACGACGACGGCCGGGGACCACACCAGACGTACCGGTCCGCCGACGACTGGGCGTTCCGCGTTCTCGACGTCGGCGCGGAGCCGGATCCGCGTGCGGCGGCCGAGGACTGGATGCGGACCGAGATGGCCCGGCCGGTGAGCCTGGAATCAGGCCGGACATTCACCCTGGCGTTGTTACGGGCCGGGGCCGACCGCAGCTTCTTGTACCTGCGCGGCCATCACCTCGTCACCGACGGACACATGTGCGCGCTGTTCGCGCACCGGGTGGCCGAGATCTACACGGCCCTCGTGACCGGGGTGCCGGAGCGGAAGGACGACGGCGGCTCGCTGGACCTGCTCCTGGCCCACGACGCCGCGTACCGGGAGTCGGAGCGCTTCGTGGGCGATCGGGCCCACTGGCTGGACCGGCTGGCGGGCCGTCCCGAGGCGGTCACCCTCGCGGGCCGGACGGCCGGCGTCTCGCGGAGCTTCCTGCGGCAGAGCGCGCGCATACCGGACGCGACCACCGACGGCCTGCGCGCGCTGGCGCGTCGGCTGGGGGTAGGTCTGCCGGTCCCCCTGATCGCCGCCACGGCGCTGTACCTCGGCCGGATGACCGGCGCCGGTGAAGTGGCCCTCGGCATCCCGGTGGCCGCGCGCACCGGCGGCGGCCGGAACGTCCGCGGGCCGATGTCCAACGAGCTGCCGCTCTGGCTGGAGGTCCGGCCGGACATGAGCGGCCGGGACCTGATGCGCCAGGTGTCCGCCGAGACCCGGCAGCTGCTGAAGCACCAGCGGTACCGGTACGAGGACTTGGGCCGTGAGCTGCGGACGGTCGGCGGCGAGCGTCGCCTCTTCGGCCCGACGGTCAATATCATGTCCTTCCCCTACGCCCTGGCCTTCGGGACGGCTCGGGCCACGACCCGCAACCTGTCCATCGGGCCCGTCGCCGACCTCTCCGTCCGCGTCGACGACCGCTTCGGCGACGGTTCGCTGCACGTCGACTTCGACGCCAACCCCGCTCTGTACGAGGCGGAGGAGAACGCCGCGCACCAACGGCGTTTCCTGCGCGTACTGGAGGGCCTCGCCGCGGCCGACCCGGAACAGCCCGTCGGCCGCATCGACCTCCTGCTCCCCGGCGAGCGCGCCCGGGCACTGCCGCCGCCGCCGGCGGCGGACGCCTCCCGCGCCGCCGCGCCCGCCCTGACGCTGCCGGCACTGTTCGAGGAGCAGGCCGCCCGCACCCCCGACGCCGTCGCCGTCGCCGACGGGGAGGGTGAACTCACCTACGCACAGCTGAACGAGCGGGCCAACAGGCTGGCGCGGCTGCTGATCGGGCGGGGAGCGGGACCGGAGAGGCTGGTGGCCGTGGCGCTGCCGCGCTCCGCCGGCCTCGTGGTGGCCCTGCTCGCGGTGGTGAAGACGGGCGCCGCGTACCTGCCGGTCGACCCCGGCTACCCGCCGGAGCGGATCGCGCTCATGCTCGGCGACGCCGACCCCGTGTGCCTGGTCACCACGGGCTCACCGGACTCCGGGACGCCCTGTGACGCGGACACCGTGCGGCTGGACGACGACGCCACCGCCCGTGCCCTGGCCGCCGAGCCCGACGGCGACCTCACCGACGCCGGACGGGCCGGGCGGCTGGACCCCGCGCACCCGGCGTACGTCATCTACACCTCGGGATCGACCGGCACCCCCAAGGGCGTTTCGGTCCCGCACCGGAACGTGGTGCGGCTGTTCCGGGAGACCGACGCGTGGTTCGGCTTCGGCACGGACGACGTGTGGACGCTGTTCCACTCCTACGCCTTCGACTTCTCCGTGTGGGAACTGTGGGGAGCGCTCCTGCACGGCGGCCGGCTGGTCGTCGTGGAGCAGGACGTGAGCCGTTCCCCCGCCCGCTTCCTCGACCTGCTCGTACGCCACCGCGTGACGGTGCTCAACCAGACGCCGTCGGCGTTCTACCAGCTGATGCGGGCCGACCAGGACGACCCGCGGCTCTCCGCGCGACTGGCGCTGCGCACGGTCGTCCTCGGCGGAGAGGCGCTGGACCCCGGCAGATTACGCGAGTGGTACCGGCGGCATCCGGCCGACGCGCCCCGGCTCGTGAACATGTACGGCATCACCGAGACCACCGTGCACGTCACCTACGCCCGGCTGGACGAGCGGGACGCGGCCGCCGAGCCGCCCCGGAGCGTGATCGGCGAGCCGATCCCCGACCTGCGCACCTACGTGCTCGACAACGCCCTGCAGCCGGTGCCGCCCGGTGTCACCGGCGAGCTGTACGTGGCGGGACCGGGACTCGCCCGCGGCTACCTCGGGCATCCGGGCCTGAGCGCCGGTCGCTTCGTGGCCGACCCCTTCGGCTGCCCCGGGCAGCGGATGTACCGCACCGGGGACCGCGTCCGGCGGGGCCGGGACGGCAGGCTCGACCACGCCGGGCGGGCGGACGACCAGGTCAAGCTGCGCGGGTTCCGCATCGAGCCCGGGGAGATCGAGGCCGTACTGGCCCGGCACGAGGCGGTCGAGCAGGCCGTCGTGCTGGTGCGCGAGGACCGGCCCGGCGACCGGCGGCTGGTGGCCTACGCCGTCCCCGCGGGCGGAGCCCGGCCCGAGGCGGCCGCGCTGCGGGAGTTCGCCGGCCGGCACCTGCCCGGCCACATGGTGCCGGCGGCCGTCGTCGTCCTGGACCGGCTGCCCCTGACGGCCAACGGCAAGCTCGACCGGGCGGCCCTGCCGGCCCCGGCGGTCACCCGGAGTCCGCAGCGGCGTCCGGGGCGCGACGCGACCGAGCGAATGCTGTGCGAACTGTTCGCCGGTGTCCTCGGCGTGGACCGGGTGGGCATCGACGAGCGCTTCTTCGACCTCGGCGGGGACTCCCTGCTGGCGACCCGGCTGCTGAGCCGGATACGGGCCGCGTCGGGCGCCGAACTGCCGATCCGCGCCCTGTTCGACGCGCCGACGGTGGCCGGTCTCGCCGAGGCGCTGCGGCAGGCGGACGGAGCGGCCCGGCCGGCGGTGCGCCCCAGGCAGCGGCCGGAGATGCTGCCGCTGTCGTTCGCCCAGCGCCGGCTGTGGTTCCTCAACCGGCTGGAGGGGCCCGGGGCCGGGGCCGACTACAACATGCCGTTCGTCCTGCGACTGGAGGGCGTACTCGACCAGGCGGCCCTCCGAGCGGCGCTCACCGACGTCGTGACGCGTCACGAGAGCCTGCGTACCGTCTTCCCCGAGGCTGACGGCACACCGCACCAGGTCGTGCTCGGCCCCGCGGCCGCCGTCGCCGCCCTGCCGGTGCGCCACGTCGACGAAGCCGGGCTTGCGGAGGCCCTGGCGGCGGGCGCGGCCACGGCCTTCGACCTGACCGCCGAGCCGCCGCTGCGCGCGGAGCTGTTCAGGCTCGGCCCCGACCGGCACGTGCTGTCGCTGGTGGTGCATCACATCGCGGGTGACGCCTGGTCCATGACGCCCCTGGGCCGCGACCTGTCCACCGCCTACGCGGCCCGCCTCCGCGGCGAGGAGCCGCCCTGGACCCCCCTGCCGGTCACCTATGCCGACTACACGCTGTGGCAGCGGGACCTGCTGGGGGAGGAGAGCGACGACGACAGCCTCGTATCGCGCCAGGTGGCGTACTGGGCCCGCACCCTGTCCGGGATCCCCGACGAGCTGGACCTGCCCGCCGACCGCCCGCGTCCCGCCGTGGCGAGCCACCGCGGCGGCAGCGTGGCGGTCCGCCTCGACGCCGGCCTGCACGGAAGGCTCGTGGCACTGGCCGAGCTCCGCGGAGTGACCCTGTTCATGGTGCTCCAGGCCGGACTGGCCGCGCTGTTGACCCGGCACGGCGCGGGCACCGACATCCCGATCGGGTCCCCTGTCGCGGGGCGCACCGACGACGCCCTCGACGACATGGTCGGCTTCTTCGTCAACACCCTGGTCCTGCGCACCGACACCTCCGGTGACCCGGGCTTCGGCGAGCTGCTGGCCCGCGTACGGGAGACGGACCTGGCGGCCTACGCCCACCAGGACGTGCCCTTCGAGCACCTCGTGGAGGTGCTCAACCCCGCCAGGTCGCTGAGCCGGCACCCGCTGTTCCAGGTGCTGCTGACGCTCACCGGCCGGCTGGCGGCGCCGACCGGACTGCCCGGCCTGCGCGCCGAGGCCGAGCGGGTGGAGGCGGGCACCGCCAAGTTCGACCTGGCGTTCAACCTGACCGAGTCCTCCGACGCCGACGGCGGTCCCGGCGGTGTCGAAGGATACGTCGCATACAGTGCCGACCTGTTCGACCGGGCCACCGTCCAAGCCCTCACGGCCCGCTTCGTACGGCTGCTGGAGGCGGCGGCGGAGGACCCCGACGCGCCTCTCCACGCCCTGGACGTCCTCGGCCGAGCCGAACGCCGCCGCCTCCTGACGGAGTGGAGCGGCACCGGCGGGAAGGACACGCAGCCCGCCGGGCTGCTGCCGCAACTGTTCGAGCGGCAGGCCGCCGCCGCCCCGGGAGCCCGCGCGGTCGCCGCGCCCGACGCCGAGCTGTCCTACGCGGAGACCGACGCCCGGGCCAACCGCCTGGCTCACCTGCTCATCTCCCGGGGGATCGGCCCGGAGCGGGTGGTCGCCGTCGCGCTGCCCGGCTCCGCCGAGCTGGTCGTCACGCTGCTCGCGGTGCTCAAGGCCGGTGCCGCCTATCTGCCGGTCGACCTCGCGCAGCCCGGCGCGCGCGTCTCCGGGCTGCTCGACGACGCCGCGCCCGCCCTGCTGGTGACGGACGGCCGGTCGGCCGAGGGACTCCCCGGGGGCACCGGCACCGCACGCCTGCTGCTCGACCACCCGGACACCGTCCGGGAGCTGGAACGGCAGCCCGCGACCAGCCCCACCGACACCGACCGGGCCGCCCCGCTGCTGCCGGACCACCCCGCGTACGTGATCTACACCTCGGGTTCCACGGGCCGGCCGAAGGGCGTGGTGGTCGCGCACCGCGGTCTCGCGGGATACGTGGCCCGCGCCCGGCGCGTCTACACCGGCCTGGACGGGACGGTCCTGGTTCCCACGCCGCTGGCCTTCGACCTGTCCGTCACGGGCCTGTACGGTGCCCTCACCTCGGGCGGGTGCGCGGTGGTGGCCGGCCTGGACGACGACCCCTGGCTGACGGCGCTGCTGGCCCGCACCCCGGTGACGTTCATGAAGGCGACCCCGAGTCACCTGGGGATCCTGGCCGCGCTGCCCGTCGGGTTCGCCCCGGTGCGGCAGCTCATGCTCGGTGGCGAGGCGCTGCCCGCCGGGCCGCTGGAGGAGTGGCGCGCACGCCATCCCGACGTGACCGTGGTCAACCACTACGGCCCGACCGAGGTCACCGTCGGGTGCCTGGACCTCCACCTCGCGCCCGGCGAGCCGGCGGGCGCCGCCACCGTCCCGATCGGCCGGCCCATGACGGGCGTGCGGGCGTACGTGCTCGACGCGTGGCTGCGGCCGGTGCCGCCGGGGGTGACCGGGGAGCTGTACATCGCCGGTGAGCAGGTGGCGCGCGGCTATCTCGGCCGGCCGGGCCTGACCGCCGGGCGCTTCGTCGCGAACCCCTTCGGCGACGAGCCGGGCGCCCGGATGTACCGGACCGGGGACCTCGCCCGATGGACGGCGGACGGGGTGCTCGCCTTCGCGGGCCGCGCCGACGAACAGGTCAAGATCCGCGGTCACCGGGTCGAGCTCGGCGAGGTCGAGGCCGCGCTGGCCGATCACCCCTCGGTGGCGCGGGCGGCGGTCGTGGTGCGGGAGGACCGACCGGGGGACCAGCGGCTCGCGGCGTACGTCGTCCCGGCCGGCACGCAACCGGCGGACCCGGCGGAACTACGCGCGCACCTGGCGCGGCGACTGCCCGAGTCCATGGTTCCGGCGCTGTTCACCACCCTCGGCGCGCTGCCGCTGACCCGCAACGGCAAGGTGGACCGGCGGGCCCTGCCCGCACCCGCACTGGCGCGGGCGAGCGCGGGCCGGCCGCCGCGCAGCCCGGAGGAGGAGATCCTCTGCGGCCTGTTCGCCGAGGTGCTCGGCGTCCCCCGGGTCGGCATCGACGACGAGTTCTTCGCCCTGGGCGGCCACTCCCTGCTCGCCACCCGCCTCGTCAGCCGCGTACGCACCGTCCTCGGCGCCGAACTGCCCATCCGGGCCGTGTTCGAGACGCCCACGGTGGCGGGGCTCGCGGCACGCCTGGAGGGCGCGCACGACCGCAGACGCCCCCCGATCCGCCCCTTCTCCCGCCGCCCGGAGACGGTCCCGCTGTCGTTCGCGCAGCGCCGGCTGTGGTTCCTGCACAAGCTGGAGGGGGCGAGCCCGAACTACAACCTGCCCTTCGTCGTACGGCTGGAGGGCCGGCTCGACCACACCGCGCTCGCCGCCGCGCTCGGCGACGTCGTGGCCCGGCACGAGAGTCTGCGCACGGTCTTCCCGGACTCCGGCGGGCTGCCGCGCCAGGTCGTCCTGGACGCCGGGCCGGCCGCTGCCGTCGACCTGCCGGTACGGCGACTCGCCGAGGCCGGTGGCACCGGTGAGGCGGGCGAGGCCCGGCTCGCCGGGGCCGTGGCCGCCGCGGCGGCCCACCGGTTCCAGCTCACCCACGAAATGCCGCTGCGCGCCGAGCTGTTCGCGCTCGGCCCGGACGTCCACGTGCTGGCCGTGGTCATCCACCACATCGCCGGCGACGGCTGGTCGAACGGCCCGCTGGCCCGGGACCTGTCCGAGGCCTACGCGGCCCGCCTGACCGGGCGGGCGCCGCGCTGGGAGCCGCTGCCGGTCCAGTACGCCGACTACACCCTGTGGCAGCAGGAGCTGCTGGGCCGAGAGGACGACCCCGGCAGCCTGGCCGCCCGGCAGATCGCCTACTGGACCCGCGCCCTCGACGGGCTGCCCGAGGAGCTGGACCTGCCCACCGACCGGCCCCGCCCCGCGGTGGCCGGCTACACCGGCGGGGTCGTTCCCGTCTCGGTCGACGCCGAGCTGCACACCCGCCTGGAGGAACTGGCCCGCGCTTCGGGCGCGAGCCTGTTCATGGTGCTGCAGGCCGGCCTCGCGGCCCTGTTCACCCGCCTCGGCGCGGGCACCGACATCCCGCTCGGCAGCGCGATCGCCGGCCGCACCGACGACGCGCTCGACGACCTCGTCGGGTTCTTCCTCAACACCCTCGTGCTGCGTCTGGACACCTCCGGCGACCCGGGCTTCGACGAGCTGCTGGGCCGGGTCAGGGAGACCGCGCTGGCCGCCTACGCCCACCAGGACGTGCCCTTCGAGTACCTGGTGGAGGTGGTGAACCCCGCCCGCTCGGCCGCCCGGCACCCGCTGTTCCAGACCATGCTGACCCTGCACAACAACGCCCAGCCCCGGCTGGAACTGCCCGGGCTGCGGGTGAGCCCGGACATGGCCGAGGCCGGCGCGGCCAAGTTCGACCTGTCCTTCGGGCTCACCGAGGCCCGCGGCCCCGCCGGCGAGCCCGCGGGCCTCGGCGGCGTCCTGGAGTACAGCGCCGACCTGTACGACCGTGACACCGCCGAGCAACTGGTGGCCCGCTTCGTACGGCTGCTCGGCGACGCGGCCGCCGACCCCGGCCGGCGCATCGGTGAGCTGGAGATTCTCCGCCCCCAGGAACGGGAACGCATCCTGGGCGCGTGGGCCGGCAACCCGCAGGACGCGCCCGGCCTCACCGTCACCGAGCTGTTCGAGCGGCAGGCGGCGCTGACCCCCGACGCGCCCGCGGTCGTCGCCGGCGGCACGACGCTGACGTTCGCCCAGCTGCGCGCACGGGCCGACCGGCTGGCCCGGCGGCTGGCGGAACACGGTGTGGGCCCCGACACGCGGGTCGGACTGTGCGTGACCCGGTCACCGGAGATGGTCCCGGCGCTGCTGGGGATCTGGAAGGCCGGCGGGGCGTGCGTGCCCCTGGACCCCGGCTACCCGCGGGAGCGACTGGCCTTCATGCTCGCCGACTCAGCGGTGCGCGTGCTCGTCACCGAGCCCGCACTGGCGGACCTGCTGGAAGGCCACGCGGCGGACCCCGTCCTCCTCGGCGCCGGGGAGCCGCCCAACGGGCCGGACGCGGTCGCCGGGCCGTTCCCGGCGCCCGCCGTGCGCGCCGACCACACCGCCTTCATCGTGTACACCTCGGGGTCGACCGGCGTGCCCAAGGGCGTGCTCATACGACACGGCGGCATCGCGAACCTGTTCGCCAACCACCGGGAGCGCGTCCTCGCCCCGGCGGCACGGTCGGCCGGCGGCCGGCTTAGGGCGGCGCACACCGCGTCACTCTCGTTCGACCTCTGCGTCGGGCAGCTGCTCGCCCTCCTCGCGGGCCACGAACTGCACGTCGTGGACGAGGACACCCGCCGCGACGCGGCCGCCCTGGGCGCGTACGTGCGGACCCACAAGATCGGCTACCTGGCCATCAGCCCGACCCTCACCCAGGAACTGATCGGGCTCGGCCTGCTCGGCGGCGAGGGGCACCAGCCCGCCACGATCGTGCTCGGCTCCGAGGCCACCGGCCCGGCGCTGTGGCAGCGGCTGCGGGAACTGCCCGCCACCGAGGTGCACAACTACTACGCGCCGAGCGAGAGCACGGTCGACGCGGTCGGCACCACCGTCTCCGGCAGCGAGCGGCCCCGGATCGGCCGCCCGATCCCCGGCATGGCGGCGTACGTGCTCGACGCCGGGCTGTGCCCGGTGCCACCCGGTGTACGGGGAGAGCTGTACCTGGCGGGCGCGCAACTCGCCCGGGGCTACCTCGACCGGCCCGGCCTGACAGCCGAGCGGTTCGTGGCCAACCCCTTCGGCGACGCGCCGGGCGCCCGGATGTACCGGACCGGTGACCTGGCCCGGTGGACCGCCGACGGCGAACTGGAGTTCGCCGGCCGGGCCGACGACCAGGTCAAGCTCCGCGGGTTCCGCATCGAACTCGGCGAGGTCGAGGCGGTGCTCTCACGCCACCCGGACGTGGCCCACGCCGTCGCCGTGGTGCGCGAGGACCGCCCCGGCGACCGCAGGCTGGTCGCCTACACGGTCGCGGCGCGGGGAGCCGTACCGGACCCGGCAGGACTGCGCGCCCACGCCGCCCGGACACTGCCCGAGTTCATGGTCCCCTCAACGGTCGTGCCGTTGGACACGCTGCCGCTCACCCCGAGCGGCAAGGTGGCCCGCCGCGCCCTGCCCGCCCCCGGCCCCCTCGCGCACGCAGGCGGCCGGGCACCGCGCACGGCCCGCGAGGAGATCCTGTGCGGGCTGTACGCCGAGGTGCTCGGCTGCGCCCGGCCCACCATCGACGAGGGGTTCTTCGCGCTCGGCGGGCACTCCCTGCTGGCGACCCGGCTGGTGTCCCGGATCCGCGCCGTGCTCGGCGTGGAACTCGCGGTACGCGACGTGTTCGAGGCGTCCACGGTGGCCGGCCTGGCCGCCCGGCTCGACGCCGGGGGAGAGCCCCGGCCCGCCCTGCGCCCGGCCGCGCGGCCCGGGACGCTCCCGCTGTCGTTCGCGCAGCAGCGGCTTTGGTTCCTGCACCGGCTGGAAGGCGCCGGCGCCGCGTACGCCATGCCGCTCGCGCTACGTCTGCACGGCCGCCTCGACCGCGCCGCGCTGACCGCCGCCCTCGCCGACGTCGTCACCCGGCACGAGATCCTGCGCACCGTCTACCCGGAGACCGGCGGCACCCCCGAGCAGGTCGTGCTCGCCGCGGAGCGGGCCGCGCCCGTTCTGCCCTGCCGCACGGTGGACGAGGCCGGGCTCGCCGGGGCGGTCACCGCCGCGGCCGGCCACCCGTTCGACCTCACCACCGAGCCACCGCTGCACGCGGAACTGCTCGCCCTCGGCCCCGAGGATCACGTCCTGGTGCTCGTCCTGCACCACATCGCCGGCGACGGCTGGTCCAACCTGCCGCTCGCCCGGGACATCGCCGCCGCCTACACGTCCCGCCGCTCGGGTGCGGCCCCGGCCTGGACACCGCTGCCGGTCCAGTACGCCGACTACACCCTCTGGCAGCGCCGGCTCCTCGGCGACCCCGCCGACCCGGAGAGCCTGATCTCCCGGCAGACGGCCCACTGGGCCGAGGCGTTGACGGACCTCCCCGAGGAGCTCGCGCTCCCCGCCGACCGACCCCGCCCGGCCGTGGCCGGCCACCGGGGCGGCCGAGTGCCGTTCAGTCTGGACGCCGCCGCGTACGCGGGACTCGCACGACTCGCCCGCGACTGCGACGCGAGCCTGTTCATGGTCGTGCACGCCGCGCTGGCCGCCCTGCTCAGCCGGCTCGGAGCGGGTGACGACATCCCCATCGGCACGCCCGTCGCGGGACGCACCGACGACGCGCTCGACGACGCCGTCGGCTTCTTCGTCAACACCCTCGTGCTGCGGACCACCACCGCCGGCGACCCGGCCTTCACCGACCTGGTGGCCCGCGCCCGTGAGACCTCCCTGGCCGCCTACGCCCACCAGGACGTTCCCTTCGAGCACCTGGTGGACAGGCTCGCACCGGCCAGGTCGCTGGCCCGCCACCCACTGTTCCAGGTGATGCTGGCGCTGCAGAACACCGGCGAGGCGCCGCTGGACCTGCCGGAACTGGCGGTGAACACGCTGCCTGTGCAGACCACTGCCGTGAAGTTCGACCTCTCCTTCACGGTGACCGAGCGGACCGGCCCGCACGGCGAGGCGGCCGGGATCGGCGGCTGCCTCGACTACGCGAGCGACCTGTTCGACGAGGAGACGGCCCACCGGATCGCCGCCCGCTTCGTACGGCTGCTGGAGGCCGTGGCGGCCGACCCGTCACGCACGCTCGGAGACCTCCCCGTGCTGGACGAGGCCGAGCGGGAGCTGGTCCTGAGGGGGTGGAACGACACGGCGCGGCCCCTGCCCGCGGTGACGCTGCCGGAGTTGTTCGAGGCGCAGGCGGCCCGTACGCCGCAGGCCGTGGCCGTGGTGGCGGAGGGCGTCACCCTGTCGTACGCGGAGCTGGACGCGTGGGCGAACCGGCTGGCGCACGCCCTGATCCGGCGGGGTGCCGGGCCGGAGCGGGTGGTGGCCGTCA
>NZ_JBIBVY010000032.1:0-76595 GCF_043080665.1 Streptomyces sp. NPDC014991 | reverse complement strand
TTTCCCTTTCCGGCGGTTCCGACTCTATCAGACCCTTTCGGTGTCTGACTCCCAGTCAGGGGGCTTGTCCTCCCGGCCGCTTGGCCGTTCCGACGAGTGAGACTTTAGCGGATTCCTGGCTCCCGAGCTAATCGGGGGCCGGCGCCCTTTCGAACACGGATTCCCCATTCCGTAAATACGCACGCCAATGCAGTCGCCGCCGAAGCGTTGATCGATTGGGTGGTGCTTACGGAATGGCTGTCCGGGGACCGACCGGGGTCGGCGCTCACGTCGGACAACTCGGAGTACCTTACGGACGGCCGTGGGGAGTGTCAACTCTCGCGCGGCGGTCTCCCGGAGGCGTACGGTGAACCTCGTGATCACGCGTACGTGTACCCAGCTCTGGTGGGCCGCCTGACGGCGGCCGTACGCACGTATGCACTCAACGGCCGCCGCTTCGGCGGCCGTTCGTGTATCTCCCTCCGGGACTGAGGGGGCCGGCCGCGGAAGCGGCGGCCCGGACCGAAGGTGGAGTGGAGATGAAGCGGGTCTTCAGCGGGATCCAGCCGACCGGGCACGTGACCCTGGGGAACTACCTGGGAGCCATGCGGCGCTGGGCCGAGGTCGATCAGCACCGGGCGGATTCGCTGTTCTGCATCGTGGATCTGCACGCGCTGACCGTGGACCACGATCCGGCGCGCGTGCGCAGGCTCAGCAGGCAGGCGGCCACGCTCCTGCTGGCGGTCGGGCTCGATCCCGAGCTGTGCACCCTGTACGTGCAGAGCCATGTCGACGAGCACACCCGGCTGTCGTACCTGCTGGAGTGCGTGGCCGGCGACGGCGAGATGCGGCGGATGATCCAGTACAAGGAGAAGGCCGCGCGGGAGCGGGAGCGCGGTGGGAGCGTACGGCTGTCGCTGCTGACGTATCCGGTGCTGATGGCGGCGGACATCCTGGCCTACGGCACGGACGAGGTGCCGGTCGGGGACGACCAGGTGCAGCACGTGGAACTGGCGCGGGATCTCGCGGTGCGGTTCAACCAGCGGTACGGGCACACGTTCGTGGTGCCGAAGGCGACCCTTCCGGGGGTGGCGGCCCGCGTGATGAACCTCCAGAACCCGACGGCGAAGATGGGGAAGTCGGACTCGGGGCAGGGGGTCGTGTATCTGCTGGACGAGCCGGACGTGGTGCGGAAGAAGATCATGCGGGCGGTGACCGACGGCGGCCGGGAGGTCGGGTACGACCCGCAGGCGCGGCCGGGAGTCGCGAACCTGCTGGAGATTCTCGCAGCGTGCACGGGCGGGAACCCTCAGTCACTGGCGGACGTTCACGACTCGTACGGCTCTTTGAAGAAGGACACCGCGGAGGCGGTGGTGGAGGCGTTGCGGCCGGTGCAGGCCCGGCACAGGGAGCTGTGTGCCGATCCGGCCTATGTGGAGGGGGTGCTGCGGGATGGTGCGGAGAAGGCCAGGACGCTGGCTCGGCCGATCGTTGACACGGCGTACCGGGCGATCGGGCTGCTGCCGCCCGTGGCGGAGCCCACGCTGAGCGCCGCGCCGTAGCCGGGCGGCGATGTGCGGGCGGCGGGTGGCCGCCGCCCGCAGGGGGCGTCGGGTCAGTCCTTCTTGCCGGAGGCGAGTTCGCGGCTGCGGTCGCGGGCGGCCTCCAGGGCGGCGATGAGGGCGGCGCGTACGCCGTGGTTCTCCAGTTCCCGGATGGCGTTGATCGTCGTTCCCGCGGGGGAGGTGACGTTCTCGCGCAGCTTGACGGGATGCTCGCCGCTGTCGCGGAGCATCACGGCGGCGCCGATAGCCGACTGGACGATGAGGTCGTGGGCCTTGTCGCGGGGCAGGCCGAGCAGGATGCCGGCGTCGGTCATGGCCTCGACCAGGTAGAAGAAGTACGCCGGGCCGGAGCCCGACAGGGCGGTGCAGGCGTCCTGCTGGCTCTCGGGGACGCGGAGGGTCTTGCCGACGCCGCCGAAGATCTCCTCGGCGTGCGCCAGGTGCTGTTCGGTGGCGTGGCTGCCGGCGGAGATGACCGACATCGCCTCGTCGACGAGGGCGGGGGTGTTGGTCATGACCCGGACGACCGGGGTGCCCGCGGCCAGGCGCTCCTCGAAGAAGGAGGTGGGAATCCCGGCGGCTCCGCTGATGACGAGGCGGTCGGCGGGGATGTGCGGGGCCAGTTCGTCCAGCAGGGCGCCCATGTCCTGCGGCTTGACCGTGAGGATCAGGGTGTCGGCGGTCTTGGCGGCCTCGGTGTTGCCGACCGGGCTGACTCCGTAGCGGGTGCGGAGTTCTTCGGCGCGTTCGGGGCGCCGGGCGGTGACCAGGAGGTCGGCGGGGGCCCAGCCGGCCCGGAGCATTCCGCTGAGCAGGGCTTCGCCGATCTTGCCGGTGCCGAGGACTGCGACTTTCTGGCTCATGCGGTTCAGTTTCGCACCGGTGAGGAGGGGTGCGGGTGGGTTGTCCGGTGGGCGGACGTCCACCGCGGCGGGGGTCGTTCAGGCGGTGCGCCGGCGCAGGGTCGCCGCTCCCAGCCCGAGGACCAGCAGGGCGCAGCCGGCCACGATCAGTGCGTCACGGACGAAGGTCGCGGTCATGTCGGTGTGGAGGAGGACCTCGTTCATGGCGTCGACGGCGTACGACATCGGCAGGGCGTCGGAGACGGCCTCCAGGACGGGGTGCATGTCGGAGCGGGGTGTGAACAGGCCGCAGAGGAGGAGCTGGGGAAAGATCACCGCGGGCATGAACTGGACGGCCTGGAACTCCGAGGCCGCGAAGGCCGAGACGAAGAGACCGAGGGCGGTGCCGAGCAGGGCGTCGAGGAGGGCGACGAGGAGGAGCAGCCAGGGGGAGCCGATGACGTCCAGGCCGAGGAGCCAGACGGCGAGTCCGGTGGCGAGGGCGGACTGGATGACGGCGAGGGCGCCGAAGGCCAGGGCGTAGCCGGTGATGAGGTCGGCCTTGCCGAGGGGCATGGCGAGGAGGCGTTCGAGGGTGCCGGAGGTGCGTTCGCGCAGGGTGGCGATGGAGGTGACCAGGAACATCGTGATCAGCGGGAAGATGCCGAGCAACGAGGCGCCGATGTTGTCGAAGGTGCGGGGGCTGGCGTCGAAGACGTAGCGCAGCAGGACCAGCATCAGGCACGGGACGAGGATCATCAGCGCGATGGTGCGCGGGTCGTGGCGCAGCTGGCGCAGGACCCGGGCCGCGGTGGCGGTGGCGCGGGAGGCGTTGAGCGCGCCGGCGGCCGGGGTGGCCGCCGTGCCGGTGGGGTCGGTTGGGCTGGTGGGGTCGGTTGGGCTGGTGGGGCTCATCGGGTGCTCTCTTTCGTGCGGTTCGTGGCGGCTGCCGCGTCGACGAGGTGGAGGAAGGCGGCCTCCACGGTGTCGGTGCCGGTGCGGGTGCGCAGGGCGTCCGGGGTGTCGTCGGCGAGGATCCGGCCCTCGCGCATGAGGAGGAGGCGGTGGCAGCGCTCGGCCTCGTCCATGACGTGGGAGGAGATCAGGAGGGTGGTGCCGCGGGTGGCGGCGAGGTCGTGGAAAAGGTTCCACAGGTCGCGGCGGAGGACGGGGTCGAGTCCGACGGTGGGTTCGTCCAGGACGAGGAGTTCGGGGGTGCCGAGGAGGGCGACGGCCAGGGAGACGCGGCTGCGCTGGCCGCCGGAGAGGGTGCCGGCGAGGGCGTCGGCGTGGCCGGCGAGGTCGACGTCGGTGATGGCCTGGGTGACGTGGTGGTGGCGCCGTTCGGCGGCGGCGCGGCCGGGGTCGAGTACCGCGGCGAAGTAGTCGAGGTTCTGCCGGACGGTGAGGTCGTCGTAGACCGAGGGGGCCTGGGTGACGTAGCCGATGCGGCTGCGCAGGGCGGGGTGGCCGGCGGGGTGGCCGAGGACGTCGAGGGTGCCGGTGCTCCCGGCCTGGGTGCCGACGATCGAGCGCATGAGGGTGGACTTGCCGCAGCCGGAGGGGCCGAGCAGGCCGGTGATCCGGCCGTGGGGGACGGTGAAGCGGAGGTCGTGCAGGACGGTGCGGGAACCGCGGACGACGGTGAGGTCCTCGGCGTGGACGGCGGGGCCGGCGTGGACGGCGGGGCCGGCGTGGACGGCGGCGGAGTGGGGCGGAGGGCCGCCCGGTTTATAATTCATCATGCGATGAATAATCCGCTCGCAGGGGGCCGGCGTCAAGGGGGCACAGGGGCTTCGGGAGGGCCTGGCGTGCATGCTCGCGGCCGGTCGGGAGGGGGCGCGTACGCCAAAGCGGCGGCCGGGTGGGCCGGCCGCCGCGAGTGGGGGAGGAACGGGGGGAGTGAGCTGGGGTGGGATCCGGGCCGGGGTACGGGTCAGGGTCTGAGGGCGACCAGGAGGCGGACGTCGTACGTCTCCTCGACGGTGCCGTCCGGGAAGGCCGCGAGCAGCTGGGCGCGTTCCTCTTCCATGAAGGCGGTCCTGCGCTCCTCGCACTCGACGAGGAGGGCCGAGTGACTGCCGAGGTTGGCGAGGTGGACGTCGACCGGGACGCGGCGGCTCCAGCGGATCGTGCGGCGGGCGAAGTCCAGACGTCCGCTGGGGTCGGCCCGCTCGGTGCGCTCGATGGTCCTGCGCTGCTCGGCAGCGGTGAGGTCGAGGCCGAGGAAGCGGCCCGTGCGCTCGGCGGCCTCGGCGATCCACTCGACGTCCAGCGCCTCCGTGTTCCACCACAGGGCCAGCGCACCACCGGGCCGCAGCACGCGCAGTGCCTCCGGCACCGAGTGGGCCGGGTCGGTCCAGTGCCAGGCCTGGGCGTAGGTGAGGAGGTCGGCGTGGGCGTCGGCGACGGGAAGCGCGTTGCCGTCACCCCGGACGAGCGGGATGTGCGGCAGCGCGCGGCGGAACTCGGCGGCCATGCCCTCGCCGGGTTCGACCGCGAGGACGTCGGCGCCACGGGCGTGCAGGAGGGCGGTCGCGATACCGGTGCCGGCGCCGACGTCCACGGTTCTGGCTCCGGACAGGGAACGGCCCGTCAGTTCCTCGACGGTGTCGAGGAGAGCGGGTGGGTAGGAGGGGCGGTTCGCGGCGTACTGGGTGGCGGCGGAGTTGAAGGAGTGGGCCCGGGCAGCGTGGGCGGCGTGCGGGGTGGTGGGTGACTCGGGGGTTGCCATGGAGTCATGGTGGGCGGGAAGGAGCGGGGGGACCAGCGGTTTCCGGCGGGGGTGATGCCGCAGGCCAGGCCCTGTCCGCGCGCGGGCGAACGGCCGGGCAGCGGTACGGGCCGCGCGGCTGCCGGCTCCCTAGCGGCGCCGCTTCTTCCGTGACGGGTCGCCGGTGCGGCGGGTGGCGCGGCGTTCGTGCTCCACGCGGGCCTTCTCGTACTCCTCGCGGTGCAGCTTCTCGCCCGGGGCCTCGGTCAGGGAGCGGACGAAGCAGGCGAGGAGGGAGCCGACGAAGCCGATGGCGAGCAGGCCGCGCAGGGAGGCCTGGCGCTGCGGGTCGTGCCGTGCGCCGAAGCCGTCCCAGGTGTTGCGGAAGGCGAGCGCGGTACAGATCGCGAACATGGCGACGACCAGCACGGTCACGAAGGAACCGGTGCCGGCGATGCGGATGCCCTCGTACGCGAAGCGCAGCACCAGGCAGGAGACGGCGGCAGCGGCGAGCGAGCCGACGGCGACAGCGGCGCGGCGGGCCGCGTAGCCGTTGTCGTGGTGCACCCAGGAGGTGCCGAAGAAGCGCAGGGGCTCGGGGCGGGGGGCACGGTCCGGAGCCGCGCCCTCACCCTGGGGCACGCCGCCGGTGCGGCCCGCCGAGGAGTCCGTGGTGCCGCTTTCGTCGCTCACGGGACGATTATGGCTCCGCACACCTTCGGGCTACCGGTGGGGGCCCGCTCCGGCGGGCCGGCTTCGTCGACGGCTCCCCGGCGGGGGAGGCTTCCGGCCGGGCCGTCCCGGCGAGGGCAGGGCTTTCGCAGGACCCCGCGCCGGGCGCGGCTGCCGGGGCCGGACCGGCTGCCGGGCTGGGGCCCGCTCCCCGGGGCCGGGATCGGCTGCCCGACCTGGACCGGTCCCACCCTGGGGCCGCCCCGGATCCGCACCGGGACCGGCTGCCCTGCCGGAGCCCGCTCCCCACGCCGGGGCCCATTTCCCCGCCGGGCCGACTCCCGAGCTGCGGCTCGCCCCTGACGCCGGAACCCCGCTGCCCCGCCGGGACCCGCTCCGACCTGCGGCCCACTCCCCCACCGGGGCCGCCCACCGGGTCGCTCATCCGCCGGATTCGGCTTCCCCGCCGGACCGTGGGTCAGCCGCAGCGGGCGGCGACGTAGCCGTCGCTGCCGGTGTGTACGTACGCGTCCGAGACGTACTCGCCGCTGTCGATGAGGTCCCAGACGTTCGTCGTGCCGTAGGTGCCCGACACGGTGGTACCGGGTGTCTGGCAGTAGATCGGGACCCGGACGCCCTCGGGCAGGATGCGCACGAGGTTGTAGCCGGTGCCGGGGCCGCTGCGGACGTTCAGCCGGACGCCGGGAGCGACGGCGTAGGTGCGGACCGCTGCCGCCGCCTCCCCCGCCGGTCCGCCGTCGATGCCCTCGGTCTCCTGCGCACGGTCGACTGACATGTTCGTGCTCCTCCCCCGTTGTTCTTCCTGTGTCGCCGAGCTGAGAACCCGGCGCGGAACGCCTTTGCGACGCGCACGCAGACGCTAGCAAGCCGCCTCCGTCCCGTACGAACCATCGACTAGGCTCCGTGCGTCGCGCGCGCGGACGAAGAGCACGGGGGTGGTCCATGGCGCCACAGCGCAACATCGGGGCGGGCGCGGAAGCGGAACTTCCCGAATACGCCGGTCACTACCGTCTGGAGTCCTGTCTGGGCTCCGGCGGCATGGGCGTGGTGCACCTCGCCCGCAGCACGTCGGGAATGAAGCTCGCGGTGAAGGTGGTGCACGCCGAGTTCGCGCGGGACCCCGAGTTCAGGGGCCGTTTCCGGCAGGAGGTGGCCGCCGCGCGGAAGGTCAGCGGTGCCTTCACCGCGCCCGTCGTGGACGCCGATCCACAGGCCGCGCGGCCGTGGATGGCCACGCTGTTCATTCCGGGGCCGACCCTGTCCGAACAGGTGAAGCGGAAGGGGCCGATGACCGCTCCGCAGCTGCGTCGGCTGATGGCCGGGCTCGCGGAGGCGCTACGGGACATCCACCGGGTGGGGGTCGTGCACCGGGACCTGAAACCCAGCAACGTGCTGCTCGCGGAGGACGGGCCGAAAGTCATCGACTTCGGCATCTCCCGGCCGGCTGACAGCGAACTGCGCACCGAGACGGGGAAGTTGATCGGCACGCCGCCGTTCATGGCGCCCGAGCAGTTCCGGCGTCCGAGGGAGGTGGGGCCCGCGGCCGACGTCTTCGCGCTCGGATCGGTCCTGGTGCACGCGGCCACCGGGCGCGGGCCGTTCGACTCGGACAGTCCGTACGTCGTCGCCTACCAGGTGGTGCATGACGAGCCCGACCTGACGGGCGTGCCGGACAGTCTGGCGCCGCTGGTGAAACGTTGCCTCGCCAAGGAGCCCGCGGACCGGCCCACCCCGGACGAGCTGATGCGGGAACTGCGCTCGGTGGCGGCCTCGTACGACACGCAGGCGTTCATACCGGCGCAGCGCGCGAGCGAGGACGGACCAGGTGCGGTGGCGCCTGCCCGTCCCGAGCAGCCCGAACGGCGCCCGGCACGGCGGCTGGTGCGGCGACCGGTGCGGCGACCGGGCCGGCGGGCGGTGCTGAGGGCCGGCGCCCTCGGGCTGGTGCTGGTGGGTGCCCTCGCCGCGGTGTGGGGGTCCGGCGGGGATGACGAGACGCCGAGGGCCGGCAGTGCGTCGGCCCGGACGGCCGGCTCCCACGCCTGGAGGGCCCGGCCGGTGCCCGCCGGAGCGGGCATGCCGCAGTGCGCGTACGGAGCGGGGAGACTGCTCTGCGCACGGCCGGGTGTGGTCTTCGCGCTCTCCGCGGCCGACGGCAGGCTGCTGTGGCGGCGCTCCGTCGACACGCGGTCCACGAGCGGGCCTCCGGTCGTCTCGGGCGGCCTGGTGCAGCCGTACACGGACGGCGGCTCGCGGCTCGCGGGGCTCGATCCGGCCACGGGCAGGGATGTCTGGCAGCGCCGCCTGCCGACGGGCACGACGGTGCGGTACGCCGGTGACACCGCCCTGCTCACCGGTGCCGACGGCGCGGTCACCGGCGTGGACGGGGCGACCGGCGCCACGCGCTGGCGCGGTGCGGTGCCCGGCGGGGGTGTGCCGTCCTTCGTGGCGTTCCCGGGCGGATCCGGTGCGGGGAGCGGGCTGGCGTACGCGACGCGGACGTCCGCCGACGGCACCCGGACGCAGGTGACCGCCGTGGATCCGGGCACGGGCAGGGTCCGGTGGGACGTTCGGCTGAAGGGCTGGCTGAAACCGTTCGCCGCCCAGGCCGACGGTTCGGTGTTCTTCCTGGGTGTCGACAGCGGTTACGGCGCCCGGGAGATCGTCCGCTACACCCCCGGGAGCGGGTCGACGCGGCGTGTGACGCTCCCCGTCGTGCTCGCCGGCGCGCACGCGAGCGTACGGGGGGACGTGGTCCATGTGCTGGCCACCGGCGGTTCCCTCGACGCCGTGGACATGGGGTCGGGCCGGCGTCTGTGGCATCTGGAGACTTCGGTGAGCCGTGGTTCGGTGCCCGTCGCGCGGGGCGGGACGGTGTACGTCACCGGGAGCGACGGCCGGCTGCTCGCGGTCGACGCCCGCACGGGCACGCTGACCGGGCAGACGCCCGCACGGCTGGGCACGCACTCGGCCGAGGTCGTGAGCACACCGCCCGCCCCGGTGATGGTCGGCGGGGACGCCCGGGTGTGCGCCACCGCGCCCGACGGCACCGTCTTCACCGTGGACGGCCGCTCTCCCGGGACCTGGTGACCTCACGATCACGAAAGGCCTGCCGGCGCGGCGGGCCAGGGCCTGGTGGTACGGCGAGGGGCCGCCCCCGCCGGGGAGCGGCCCCCTGTCACGCCTGCCCGTCCGGTCAGCCCAGCCGGGACACGTCCCGCACCGCGCCCTTGTCCGCGCTGGTCGCCATCGCGGCGTAGGCGCGCAGGGCGGCGGAGACCTTGCGTTCGCGGTTCTTCGGGGCGTGGACGCCGTTCAGCGCCTGCTCGCGGCGGGCCAGCTCCGCGTCGTCCACCAGCAGCTCGATGGTGCGGCCCGGGATGTCGATGCGGATGCGGTCGCCGTCCTGGACGAGGGCGATCGTGCCGCCGGAGGCCGCCTCCGGGGAGGCGTGGCCGATGGACAGGCCCGAGGTGCCGCCGGAGAAGCGGCCGTCGGTGATCAGGGCGCAGCTCTTGCCGAGGCCGCGGCCCTTCAGGTAGGAGGTCGGGTAGAGCATCTCCTGCATGCCGGGGCCGCCCTTGGGGCCCTCGTAGCGGATGACGACGACGTCACCGTCCTTGACCTCCTGGGTGAGGATCCGCTGCACGGCCTCCTCCTGGGACTCGCAGACGACCGCCGGGCCCTCGAAGGTCCAGATCGACTCGTCGACGCCCGCGGTCTTGACCACGCAGCCGTCGACGGCGAGGTTGCCGCGCAGGACCGCGAGGCCGCCGTCCTTGGAGTACGCGTGCTCGGCGGAGCGGATGCAGCCGTTCTCGGCGTCGTCGTCCAGGGTCTCCCAGCGCTCGGACTGGGAGAAGGCCTCGGCGGAGCGGACGCAGCCGGGGGCCGCGTGCCACAGCTCGACCGCCTCGGCGGACGGGGAGCCGCCACGGACGTCCCAGGTCTTCAGCCAGTCGGCGAGGGAGGGGCTGTGGACGGCGTGGACGTCCTCGTTGAGCAGGCCGGCGCGGTGCAGTTCGCCGAGCAGGGCGGGGATGCCGCCGGCGCGGTGCACGTCCTCCATGTAGTACGTGCGGTTCTTCCCGACGTTGGGGGCCACCTTCGCCAGGCACGGGACACGGCGCGAGACGGCGTCGATCTGCTCCAGGCCGAACGGGACGCCCGCCTCCTGGGCGGCGGCCAGCAGGTGCAGGATCGTGTTGGTGGAGCCGCCCATCGCGATATCCAGCGCCATGGCGTTCTCGAAGGCCTGGAAGGTGGCGACGTTGCGGGGCAGGACCGTGTCGTCGTCCTGCTCGTAGTAGCGGCGGGTGATGTCCATGACCGTGCGGGCCGCGTCCTCGTAGAGGCGGCGCCGGGCGGTGTGGGTGGCGAGGACCGAGCCGTTGCCGGGGAGGGAGAGGCCGATGGCCTCCGTCAGGCAGTTCATCGAGTTGGCGGTGAACATGCCGGAACAGCTGCCGCAGGTCGGGCAGGCGTTCTCCTCGATGCGGAGGATGTCCTCGTCGGAGATCTTGTCGTTGACGGCGTCGGAGATCGCGTCGACCAGGTCGAGCGTGCGGACCGTGCCGTCCACGAGGGTGGCTCGGCCGGACTCCATCGGGCCGCCGGAGACGAAGACGGTCGGGATGTTCAGGCGCAGCGCCGCCATGAGCATGCCCGGGGTGATCTTGTCGCAGTTGGAGATGCAGACCAGGGCGTCGGCGCAGTGGGCCTCGACCATGTACTCGACGGAGTCGGCGATCAGGTCGCGGGAGGGCAGCGAGTAGAGCATGCCGCCGTGGCCCATGGCGATGCCGTCGTCCACGGCGATCGTGTTGAACTCGCGCGGGATCCCGCCGGCCTGCGTGATGGCCTCGCTGACGATCCGGCCGACCGGCTGGAGGTGGGTGTGGCCCGGCACGAACTCGGTGAAGGAGTTGGCCACCGCGATGATCGGCTTCCGGCCGATGTCCGCACCGGGTACACCCGAGGCGCGCATAAGGGCGCGGGCGCCCGCCATGTTGCGTCCGTGGGTGACTGTGCGGGACCTCAGCTCGGGCATCGTCGCTCGCTCCTTCGAAGACCTTCTGGAGAAGAGACCAGAATGTTCTGACTCTCTCCGAGCGTACGCCGCCCCTCCGAACCGTGGACACAAGTGTCCGGAATGCGGGATGACCGTTCCGCCGTGTACCGCCTGTGCGGGGTGTCGTGGCGAGGAGGGCGCACCGCCCGCGCCGGGGTTCAGGCGGCCGTCAGATGGTGCTGTACGACCGGTGCCAGTCGCGCCACGAGCTGCTCCAGGTCCGCGGAGGCCAGGGGCTCCAGCTTGATCACGTACCGCAGCATCGCCGTCCCCACCAGCTGCGCCGCCGCCAGTTCGGCGCGCAGCTCGGCGTCGGGCAGGTCCAGCGGGGCGGCGATGCGGCGCATCAGCTGGGCGGCGATCAGGCGGCGGAAGACGGCGGCGGCGGTGTCGTTGTCGACGGCCGAGCGCACGATCGCCAGCAGCGGGGTACGGGTCGCGGGGTTCTCCCAGACACCGAGGACGAAGCGGGTCAGCCGCTCCCCCACACCGTCCAGCGGGCCGTCGGCCACCGCGTCCGACGCGTCCAGGGCCGGGGCGAAGGCGACCTCGACGGCCGCCTCGAAGACCTGCTCCTTGCTGCCGAAGTAGTGGTGCACGAGCGCCGGGTCCACACCGGCCGCCTTGGCGATGCCGCGGACGGACGTCTTCTCGTAGCCGCGCGCGGAGAACTCCTCGCGGGCGGCGGTGAGGATGCGGTCGCGGGTGCCGGCGGACTCGGTGCGCGGGGGGCGGCCACGGCGGCGGGGGGCGGTCCCGCTCATCCCCGGGGCACCCGTACGGCCGCCGAGGCCAGGTGCTTGCGCGTGAACTCCAGGGCCTCGGCGAGATCGGCCTCGCGCTCGGCGCCGGACATCGCCCGCCGGGTGTTGACCTCGATCACGACGTGCCCGTCGAAGCCGGTGAGGGCGAGGCGCCCCAGCAGCTCGGCGCAGGGCTGGGTGCCGCGGCCGGGCACCAGGTGCTCGTCCTTGGCGGAGCCGCGGCCGTCGGCGAGGTGTACGTGCCCGAGCCGGTCCCCCATGCGGTCGATCATGTCCAGGGCGTCGGTTCGGGCCGTCGCGGTGTGGCTGAGGTCGATCGTGAAGTGCCGGTAGTCGTCGTGGGTGACGTCCCAGTCGGGGGCGTAGGCGAGCATCTCGCGGTCGCGGTAGCGCCACGGGTACATGTTCTCGACGGCGAACCGTACGTCCGTCTCGTTCGCCATCCGCCAGATCCCGTCGACGAAGTCCCGGGCGTACTGCCGCTGCCAGCGGAACGGCGGGTGGACGACGACGGTGGACGCCCCGAGCTTCTCCGCCGCCGCCTGGGCCCGCTGGAGCTTGGTCCAGGGATCGGTCGACCAGACCCGCTGGGTGATCAGCAGGCAGGGGGCGTGGACGGCCAGGATCGGGATGCCGTGGTAGTCCGACAGGCGGCGGAGCGCCTCGATGTCCTGACTGACCGGATCGGTCCACACCATGACCTCGACACCGTCATAGCCGAGGCGTGCGGCGATCTCGAAGGCCGTCGCCGTCGACTCCGGGTAGACGGAGGCGGTCGACAGCGCGATGCGCACGTCCGTTGGTTCACCCACGTCCGTCACCTTACGGCGTTGGGGGGCCCGGACGTTGGGTGCCGGTTCGCCGTTGTGAGGTATGCCATGCGGGCGGCCTCGGCGCGGTCGTGACCGCTCCCCGGGGCCCGTGCCGCCGTGCCGCTAGGGTCTTTCGTTCGGATCCGGCCTGATCCGAACGGGAGGGCCTAGGCGGACCCCATGTGGTCCAGGCGCCGGAGGATCACACCCTCCCGCAGGGCCCACGGGCAGACCTCCAGGCTCTCCACGCCGAACAGGTCCATCACGGCCTCGGCCACCAGGGCGCCCGCGACGAGCTGGCCCGCCCTGCCCTCCGAGACGCCGGGGAGTTCCGCCCGCTGGTCGGTCGTCATGCCGGCGAGGCGGGGGACCCAGGCCTCCAGGGACTCGCGCTTGAGTTCGCGCTGGACGTAGAGGCCCTCGGCGCTGCGGGCGGCACCGGCGATGCGGGCCAGTTGCTTGAAGGTCTTGGACGTGGCGACCACGTGGTCGGGGGCGCCGAAGCGGCTGAATTCACCGACGTGGCGGGCGATTCCCGTGCGGACGTGCCGGCGCAGGGCGCGGACCTCCTCCGGGGCGGGCGGGTCGCCGGGCAGCCAGCCGGCGGTGAGGCGGCCGGCGCCGAGCGGCAGGGAGACGGCCGTGTCCGGCTCCTCGTCCATGCCGTAGGCGATCTCCAGGGAACCGCCGCCGATGTCCAGGACCAGCAGTTTCCCGGCGGACCAGCCGAACCAGCGGCGTACGGCGAGGAAGGTGAGCCGGGCCTCCTCCGCGCCGGTGAGGACCTGGAGGCGTACGCCGGTCTCGTCGGCCACGCGCGTGAGGACGTCGTCGGCGTTGGTGGCCTCGCGGACGGCGGAGGTCGCGAACGGCAGCAGATCCTCGACGCCCTTGTCCTCCGCGGCCCGCAGCGCGTCCCGTACGACGGCGATCAGTCGGTCGATGCCCTCGTCGCCGATGGCACCACTGTCGTCGAGGAGTTGCGCGAGCCGGAGGTCGGCCTTGTGCGAATGCGCGGGCAGCGGGCGCGCGCCGGGGTGGGCGTCCACCACCAGCAGATGCACCGTGTTCGAACCCACGTCCAGGACACCGAGTCTCATGGACGGAAACGCTACTGCCACAACGCCGGTCCTCGGTCCCCGGAGCGGGACCGGGCCACTTACCCTGGACGAGTGCCAAAGACGAACAAGGCGAAGTCCGCGAAGCCGGAAAAGGCGGACAAAGTTCGCAAGGCCGGCAAGACTCCCAAGGGGGCGAAGGTGAGCGACGAGAAGGGGCTCGACTTCGCGCGCGCCTGGGTGGAGTTTCCCGACCCCGCGGACGACGAGCAGATCTTCCGCTGCGACCTGACCTGGCTGACCTCCCGCTGGAACTGCATCTTCGGCAGCGGCTGCCAGGGCATCCAGGCGGGCCGCGCGGACGACGGCTGCTGCTCGCTGGGGGCGCACTTCTCCGACGAGGACGACGAGAAGCGGGTCGCCGAGCATGTGGCCCGGCTCACCCCGGACATCTGGCAGCACCACGCCGAGGGACGGCGCGGCGGCTGGGTCTCCGAGGACGAGGAGGGGTCCCGGCAGACGCGGCCCTTCCAGGGCTCGTGCATCTTCCAGAACCGGCCCGGGTTCGCGGGCGGCATGGGGTGCTCGCTGCACATCCTCGCGCTGAAGGAGGGCCGGGAGCCGCTGGAGACCAAGCCGGACGTGTGCTGGCAGCTGCCGATCCGGCGGACGTACGACTGGATCGACCGGCCGGACGACACCCGCGTGCTCCAGGTGTCCATCGGTGAGTACGACCGCCGGGGCTGGGGTCCGGGCGGCCATGACCTGCACTGGTGGTGCACCTCGGCGACCTCGGCCCACGGTGCGGGCGAGCCGGTGTACGTCTCCTACCGGGCCGAGCTGACCGAGCTGATGGGCAAGGCCGGCTACGACCGCCTGGTCGAGCTGTGCGAACAGCGACTGGCATCGCAGCTCCCCCTCGTGGCCCCTCACCCGGCCGACCCGCCCCGGTGACGGACGCGGCCCACGGGGGCCGTGGCCACTCCGGCCGTGGTGCCACGCGGGCCCCGCGGACGGCGTGATCGTCGGCCCGCTTCTAGGTGCCCGTCGGGCTCGGGGGATCCGTGTCGGTCGGGGTGGGCGTGGGGGGCGTGGAGTCGGTGGGGGGTGGGGTGGTCTGGGTGGGGGTCGGGTCGGTGGGGGGCGACGGCTGGGTCGTGGGGGGCTCGGTCGGAGGTGTGGTCGGCGGGGTCGAGGCGGGCGCGGAGGACGGCCGGGGCGCCGGACGGCTCGGTGCCGTGCCGTAACCGTCGATGGAGACCACCGCGCCCGCCGGGGCCACCGCCACCTGCGTGTGCCAGTGGCCGGACGGCTCGCGGAGCTGGTCGACGTACACCTTGATCGTGAACGTCCGGCCGGGCCGCAGGGTTCCCGAGGACCGGCTGAAGTAGAGCCAGGCGGCCGGCGTGGACACCGACCACCGGACCTCGGAGGCGCCGGAGGCCGTGAGGGTGATCAGGGTCGTGTCGCCGTCGTTGGCGGCGCCGACCGAGAGCCGGCCGGCGCCCTTGCCGTCCGCTCCGCCGACGCTGACGACCTCCACGGAGACATCCGCCTTGCCGTCCTTGCCGTGCCGGGCGCCCGGTTTGACGCCGGCGTTCCCCGCGTTCTGGTAGCCGCCGGCCGGGCCGCCGCCGAGCACGTCGGGGCCCTGGGCCTCGTGCGCGGTCGCGGAGCGGCCGTCGTCGTCCCCGGCCGGCCCGCCCCGGTAGGCGGCCCAGAGGGCGAGGACGGGTGCGGCGACGACCGTGGCGACCACCGTCGTGGTGACGGCACGCGCGCGGAGGCGGTCGCGTCGGGCCGCGCGGTCCTTGGGGTCCATGGGAAAGCCACGCCGGTCGAAGCGCGGTACGGCCGCGCCCCGCGCGCGTGGGTGATGCGCGAGGGCCGTACGGAGATCCGCGCGCGGGGCCTCGAGGACGGGCAGTTCGGCCGGGGTGACCGTGGCCCCGGGCCAGCGGCCGGGGACGGCGCGCTCGGCGGTGCGGCGGCAGCGCGGACAGTCGTCGACGTGCCGGACCAGCTCGCGTCGCACGGTCGTGCTGAGGACCATCTGGCTGTCCCCGGTGAGGTGGGCGACGCTCGGACAGCCGCCGGCCCGGACCACGGCCAGGGCCGCGCCGGTGCGCTCGACCTCGCAGGCCGCGGAGGCGAGCAGTTCGCGCGCGGCGGCCGGTTCCATGCCGAGGACGGCGGCCACCTCGTGCGCGGCGAGGTGGTGGCGTACGGCGAGTTCCAGGGCCTCGCGCTGCTCCGGGGTGGTGCCGGCCGCCTCGGGCCAGGCCAGCAGGGCCAGCTCGCGGCGCCGCTGTTCCTGGTCCTCCGGGGCGACGGCCGGCTCGGCGCCGCCGTCGCCCGTTCCCTTCCCGGCTCCGGTACGACCCACCGCGTGCGTGGCCTGGCGTCTCTGCTTGGCCTCGGCCAGCTTGCGCAGGCACGCCCAGCGGGCCAGCGCGTACAGCCATGCCCTGCGGTCGCCGGTGGCCTCGGGGACCCGGTGCGCGCGCCGCTCGGCCAGGGCGAGGACGTCGCCGAGGGCGGCGGTGGCCGCGTCGTGGTCGCACAGGACGGACAGGCAGTAGGTGAACAGACCGTCCAGGTACGGCTCGTAACGCGGCGGCGTGCGCTGCGCGAGGGTGCGCGCGGCGGCGCGGTCGCGCGCCTCTCGTGCCTCACGCGAATCGCGTCGCGCTTCCCGCGCTTCATGTGACTCACGTGACTCACGCGACTCTCGATGCGCCCGGTGCGCGCCGGTCGTGCGGGTGGTGGTCTCCGGACTGCTGCTCATCACCCGTGCGACCGTAGGCGCCGTCGGAGCGCCCCTTCCGGAACCTTGAGCACTTTTAATTCATACGGGTGAAACGATCCCTCAAAAGGGGACAGGAACCCTTCGTGCCGCGGCTCGGCCCCCCGGGCGCCGGCCGGGACGGGCCCGGCCGGCCGTGGTCCACGACCCGTCGCGCGCACTCCTGCGTCCCGGCCGTGATCCGTCCGTGGTCCCGGCCGTGGTCCCGTTGTCAGTGCCGCGGGCTACGGTTTCCGCATGGCTGCCCGTACCAAGACCACCAAGGACCGCCCGTCCTACCGCTGCACCGAGTGCGGCTGGCAGACGGCCAAGTGGCTCGGCCGCTGCCCCGAGTGCCAGACCTGGGGCACGGTCGAGGAGTACGGCGCGCCCGCGGTCCGGACGACCGCACCGGGCCGCGTCACCACCTCCGCGCTGCCCATCGGCCAGGTCGACGGCCGGCAGGCCACCGCCCGCTCGACCGGCGTGCCCGAGCTGGACCGCGTGCTCGGCGGCGGCCTCGTCCCCGGCGCGGTCGTGCTGCTCGCCGGCGAGCCCGGCGTCGGCAAGTCCACCCTGCTGCTGGACGTGGCCGCCAAGGCCGCGAGCGCCGAGCACCGCACCCTCTATGTGACCGGCGAGGAGTCGGCGAGCCAGGTGCGGCTGCGCGCCGACCGCATCGGCGCGCTCGACGACCACCTGTATCTGACCGCGGAGACCGACCTGTCCGCCGTCCTCGGCCACCTGGACGAGCTGAAGCCGTCCCTGCTGATCCTCGACTCGGTGCAGACGGTCGCCTCCCCGGAGATCGAGGGCGCGCCCGGCGGCATGGCCCAGGTCCGGGAGGTCGCCGGCGCCCTGATCCGCGCCTCCAAGGAGCGCGGCATGTCCACCCTGCTGGTGGGACACGTCACCAAGGACGGCGCCATCGCCGGCCCGCGCCTCCTCGAACACCTGGTGGACGTCGTCCTGCACTTCGAGGGCGACCGGCACGCGCGCCTGCGCCTGGTCCGCGGGGTGAAGAACCGCTACGGAGCGACGGACGAGGTGGGTTGCTTCGAGTTGCACGACGAGGGCATCACGGGCCTCGCCGACCCGAGCGGCCTGTTCCTGACCCGCCGGGCCGAGCCGGTCCCGGGCACCTGCCTGACCGTCACCCTGGAGGGCCGCCGCCCGCTGGTCGCCGAGGTTCAGGCGCTGACCGTCGACTCCCAGATTCCCTCCCCGCGCCGGACGACGTCAGGTCTGGAGACCTCGCGGGTGTCGATGATGCTGGCCGTCCTGGAGCAGCGCGGCCGGATCAGCGCCCTCGGCAAGCGGGACATCTACTCGGCGACGGTCGGCGGCGTGAAGCTGTCGGAACCGGCCGCCGATCTCGCCATCGCGCTCGCCCTCGCCTCCGCCGCCAGCGACACCCCGCTGCCGAAGAACCTGGTCGCCATCGGCGAGGTCGGGCTCGCGGGCGAGGTCAGACGGGTCACGGGCGTGCAGCGCAGGCTGTCCGAGGCGCACCGGCTGGGCTTCACGCACGCGCTCGTACCGACCGATCCCGGCAGGGTCCCGGCGGGCATGAAGGTCGTGGAAGTCGCCGACATGGGGGACGCGCTGCGGGTGCTGCCGCGCTCGCGTCGCCGAGAGGCCCCACGGGAGGCGGAAGAGCGCCGGTAGACTTTGCGCAGGTCTCGCCCGTCCGTACGAACCGCGTGCCGGAACGGGAGCGCCTCAGAACCCGCGACCGGAGGAGTGCAGTGGCAGCCAACGACCGGGCAGCAGCTCCCGGCAAGTCCGGTGGGAGTACCGGTTCCGACGGCCTGATGCGCGCCTCGTTGAGCGCCGTGGCACCCGGCACCCCCTTGCGGGACGGCCTCGAGCGCGTCCTGCGCGGCAACACGGGCGGGCTCATCCTGCTCGGCTCCGACAAGACGGTCGAGTCGATGTGCACGGGCGGGTTCGTGCTGGACGTCGAGTTCACCGCGACCCGGCTGCGGGAGCTGTGCAAGCTCGACGGCGGCATCGTGCTCTCCTCGGACCTGTCGAAGATCCTGCGCGCGGGCGTCCAGCTGCTCCCGGATCCGACGATCCCCACGGAGGAGACGGGTACCCGGCACCGTACGGCGGACCGCGTGAGCAAGCAGGTCGGTTTCCCCGTGGTCTCCGTCTCCCAGTCGATGCGGCTGATCGCCCTGTACGTGGACGGCCAGCGGCGCGTCCTGGAGGACTCGGCGGCGATCCTCTCCCGCGCCAACCAGGCACTGGCCACGCTGGAGCGGTACAAGCTCCGGCTGGACGAGGTCGCGGGCACGCTGTCGGCGCTGGAGATCGAGGACCTGGTGACGGTCCGGGACGTGTCGGCCGTCGCGCAGCGCCTGGAGATGGTCCGCCGCATCGCCACCGAGATCGCCGAGTACGTGGTCGAGCTGGGCACGGACGGCCGTCTCCTCTCGCTCCAGCTGGAGGAGTTGATCGCCGGGGTCGAGCCCGACCGTGAGCTGGTCGTCCGGGACTACGTGCCCGAGCCGACGGCGAAGCGGTCCCGTACGGTCGCGGAGGCCCTGGCCGAACTGGACGCCCTCAGCCACGCCGAACTGCTCGAACTGGGCACGGTGGCGCGGGCTCTGGGGTACACCGGCTCCCCCGAGACCCTGGACTCCGCGGTGTCGCCGCGCGGCTTCCGTCTCCTGGCCAAGGTTCCGCGTCTGCCCGGCGCGATCATCGACCGCCTGGTGGAGCACTTCGGTGGTCTCCAGAAGTTGCTGGCCGCGAGTGTCGACGACCTGCAAACGGTCGACGGCGTCGGTGAGGCCCGGGCGAGGAGTGTGCGCGAGGGTCTGTCCCGCCTGGCGGAGTCCTCGATCCTCGAGCGCTACGTCTGAGATCCGGCGCCGGCCGCGGTCCGGCCGTGGCCGCCCGCCCGGTTCCCCGCGCCCCCTCGACGCGGCCGTGAACGTGCCGTCGTGCTCCAGCCCCACCCGGCGGGGGCTGGAGCGCGGCGGCTAGGGCCTTTCTTTCGGATCAGCAGGGCTCGCGGGCCCTGGCACCGCGCCCTGATCCGGCCTGATCCGGCCCGATCCGAACGAAAGACCCTAGTCCGCGGACAGTACGAACGAGGCCTGCGCCTTCGCGAACCCCGGGGCCTTCGCCTCCAGCAGGTACGTGCCCGCCTTGGCCGAGCCCGCGGAGGGCGTCGCGCAGTGCGGGGCGCTCGGCTTGCGGTCCCACTTCACGGTGTACGTCACGCTCTTGCCCGCGGGCACCCTGAACGTCAGGCTTCCCGTGCCGTCGGGGCAGTCGGCCGATGACCAGTACGGGTCGTCCTTGTCGGCCGGCGTGATCGTCAACACCGCGTTCTTCGGGCCGAGATCGGTCTTGCAGTCGGCGGACGAGCTGTTCTTCGCGGTGAGTTCGAACGTCGGCGTCCGGTCCGGCGAGTAGGAGTTGTGCACACTGCGCAGGCTCAACCGCACCGCCTGGGCCGTGCAGCCGGGCAGCGAGGAGGACGCCGGGAGGGCGTCACCCGTACCGACGTGACCGCCGGCCGAGCCAGGCCCCGAACCGCCGCCGGACCCGGCGGAGCCGTCACCCGACCCGCCCGAGCCGCCGTCCCCGCCGTCGCCCTGACCGGAACCGCCGTCGGACCCGGCCCCGGAGCCGGACCCGGTGCCGCTGGAGTCGCCGCCGCTCGACTCGTCGCGTCCACCCGGGTGTTGGCTGTACGCGGGCCCGGACTCGGAGTCGGACGGTCCGGGTGTGATCGTGTGCGCGGGATCCTTGCCGTCGGACCCGTCGGCGTTCTTCTTGCCGCCCCCGCCGCCGAGGGTGACGATCAACGTGACCACCAGCACCAACAGGGCGATCACGGACAGCAGTACGGCCCTCCGACGCCAGTAGATGGAGGAGGGAAGCGGCCCGACCGGATTGCGCAGAGATCCCACGGCGCAAACTGTACGAGAGATCACCGCGCTTGCCCGCGCCACCCGCCGCGCGCGCACGAACTTTTCCGGATCATCATTCTGGTAACTGCCGTCACCGGCACGGTTCTTCCCGGTGTGCGACGCTCGGTGACCGCGCCGTCACCCACCATGCCCGCCCACCCGTGGCAGGATCGGAAGGCCATGACTGAGATGCTCCACGCCCCCGTGATCACCTGGTTCGACGCCCACGCCCGCGACCTCCCCTGGCGCCGCCCGGAGGCGGGCCCGTGGGGCGTGATGGTGAGCGAGTTCATGCTCCAGCAGACGCCGGTGAACCGGGTTCTGCCCGTCTACGAGGAATGGCTGACCCGCTGGCCGCGCCCCGCCGACCTCGCCGAGGAGGCGCCGGGTGAGGCCGTACGCGCCTGGGGCAGGCTCGGCTACCCGCGCCGCGCCCTGCGCCTGCACGGTGCCGCGGTCGCCATAACGGAACGGCACGGCGGGGACGTACCGACGGACCACGCGCAGCTGCTCGCGCTGCCCGGCATCGGCGAGTACACGGCCGCCGCGGTGGCGTCGTTCGCGTACGGGCAGCGGCACGCGGTGCTGGACACCAATGTGCGCCGGGTCCTGGCGCGGGCGGTGACGGGCGTGCGGTACCCGCCGAACGCCACCACGGCCGCCGAGCGGCGGCTGGCCCGGGAGCTGCTGCCGGAGGACGAACGGACCGCCGCCCGGTGGGCCGCCGCCTCCATGGAGCTGGGCGCGCTGGTGTGCACGGCCAAGAACGAGGAGTGCCGGCGGTGCCCGATCGCCGAGCGGTGCGCCTGGCGGCTCGCGGGCAAGCCGGAGCACACGGGGCCGCCGCGCCGCGGGCAGACGTACGCCGGTACCGACCGGCAGGTGCGCGGCAAGCTGCTGGCCGTGCTGCGGGAGGCGCACGCGGCGGTGCCGCAGGCGGCGCTCGACCGGGTGTGGCACGAGCCGGTGCAGCGGGCCCGCGCACTCGACGGGCTGGTCGCGGACGGTCTCGTGGAGCCGTTGCCGGGGGGCCTGTACCGGCTGCCGCAGTGTTGACGCACAGGCATGTCACAGCCCACGGGCGCCTGTTACGGCATTTCGATTCGGGCAAATGACCACAAAAAGAGCAAGTAGGCCGCTCTCTATACCCCGTTCCGGCTTTCGTTACACAACCGACGGATAGCCGATTGCCAGCCGCAGGCTGGTCCGCACAGCCCCGTGACAACCGCTCCGTAGTTTTCTCTCCGTGCCCGGCGGACCACCGGACACGGGAACGGCAGGACTTCGGGCAGCGGCCCGGGGGACGACGGGGAACGGAGGCGGTTGATCATGGCGCAGGGCGAGGTGCTCGAATTCGAGGAGTACGTCCGTACCCGGCAGGACGCGCTGCTGCGCAGTGCGCGGCGACTGGTGCCGGACCCCGTCGACGCCCAGGACCTGCTCCAGACCGCGCTGGTACGGACGTACGGCCGCTGGGAGGGCATCGCCGACAAGCGGCTCGCCGACGCCTACCTGCGCCGGGTCATGATCAACACGCGGACCGAGTGGTGGCGTGCGCGCAAGCTGGAGGAGGTCCCGACCGAGCAGCTCCCGGACGCCTCCGTGGAGGACTCCACCGAGCAGCACGCCGACCGGGCCCTGCTGATGGACGTCATGAAGGTGCTCGCTCCGAAGCAGCGCAGTGTCGTGGTGCTGCGACACTGGGAGCAGATGTCCACGGAGGAGACGGCCGCCGCCCTCGGCATGTCGGCCGGTACGGTCAAGAGCACGCTGCACCGGGCGCTCGCCCGGCTCCGTGAGGAGCTGGAGGCCCGCGATCTGGACGCACGCGCGCTGGAGCGTGAGGAGCGGGAGCGTTGCGCGGCCTGACCGGGGCCGGACCCGACCGGGTCCTAGGCAGTACACAGGCGGTGATCGCGGTGGGGGCCGCGCTCGCCGCCCTCGCCCTTTTCCTCGCCGCGTGCGGCAGCGGGGGCACGGGTGCGCGGGACGAGGGCCCGGCGCACGCCTCGGCGGTGGCGGGAGCCGTCGCCTCCCCCGCCCCCAGCCCGTCCGGGAGGTACCGGCGGGTGGACCCCGTGGCGCTGCTCATGCACGATCCCGAGGTGTCGGGCGCGGTCAAGCGGGAGCTGAAACCGTGCGACGGTGACGAGTACCCGGTCGACGTCTCCTACGGCAACCTGACCGGCGGCCCGGTGGACGACGTCGTCGTCAACGTGCTGACCTGCGCCGACGCGGTCGGTGTCGGCTCGTACGTGTACCGCGAGGACGGTGGCGCGTTCACGAACGTCTTCAAGAGCGAGGAGTCCCCGGTCTACGCGGAGATCGACCAGGGCGTCCTGTCGGTGACCCGGCAGTACTACGAGCAGGGGGACCCGATCTCCAGTCCGTCCGGTGAGATCGTGACCCCCTACAGGTGGCGGCAGGGACGGTTCACCCAGGGCAAACCCACCCGTAACGAGTACAGCAAGTCCGCCGGCGGGGGCCCGACGCCCGCGCCGGACAACTGACCGCCCACACGCACACCATGAGGACTGAGAGCACCGGGATGGCAGACCAGACCCACGTCCTGTTCGTCGAGGACGACGACGTCATCCGCGAGGCCACCCAACTCGCGCTGGAGCGGGACGGCTTCGCGGTCACCGCCATGCCCGACGGCCTGTCGGGCCTGGCCGCGTTCCGGGCGGACCGGCCCGACATCGCGCTGCTGGACGTCATGGTCCCGGGTCTGGACGGCGTCAGCCTGTGCCGCCGTATCCGGGACGAGTCGACCGTGCCGGTGATCATGCTGTCGGCGCGTGCCGACAGCATCGACGTCGTCCTCGGCCTGGAGGCGGGCGCCGACGACTACGTGACCAAGCCGTTCGACGGTGCCGTCCTGGTCGCCCGGATCCGTGCGGTGCTGCGCCGCTTCGGGCACGCCGGCGGCTCCGCGCAGGCGGGGGATCCCGGGTCCGCTGTCGACGGCGGCACGCTGGCCTTCGGGGACCTGTACATCGACACCGACGGCATGGAGGTGCGCCGGGCCGGGCAGCCGGTGGCGCTGACCCCGACCGAGATGCGGTTGCTGCTGGAGTTCTCCTCCGCGCCAGGCACCGTGCTCTCCCGGGACAAGCTGCTGGAACGCGTGTGGGAGTACGGCTGGGGCGGGGACACCCGGGTCGTCGACGTGCACGTGCAGCGGCTGCGGCAGAAGATCGGCCAGGACCGGATCGAGACGGTCCGCGGCTTCGGTTACAAGCTGAAGGCCTGAGCGGAGCGACGGTATGCGGGGGATTCTTCGGTATCCGGCCCGGCGCATGGAGCGCGCGGACCTGCGCACCGGGCTCAGATGGAAGCTGAGTGCGGCGATCGCGCTGGTGGCCGGCCTGGTGGCGATCGTGCTGAGCCTGGTCGTGCACAACGCGGCCCGCGTCTCGATGCTGGACAACGCGCGTGAGCTGGCCAACGAACGCCTCCTGCTGGCCCAGCGCAACTACGAGCTGAACCGGGGGCCGATCTTCCCCCACGTGAGGACCGACGACCCGGAGCTGCCGGTCGCGCTGCGCGAGAAGGTCGAGCGGGGCCGCCGGGCCAGCGACGTCTCCGAACACGGCGGGGTGCCGGACATCTGGGCGGCCGTGCCGGTGAAGAACGGGCACGTGCTGTCCGTGCATCTGCATCTGCCGGACCGCAGCAGCAACGTCATGAAGGACCTGGACCAGGCCCTGGTGATCGGCTCGGTCGCGGTCGTGCTCGGCGGCAGCGCGCTGGGCGTGCTGATAGGCGGCCAGCTCTCCCGCCGGCTGCGCAAGGCGGCGGCCGCCGCGAACCGGGTCGCCAAGGGCGAGACCGACGTGCGGGTGCGGGAGGCCATCGGCGGGGTCGTGCGGGACGAGACCGACGACCTCGCCCGCGCGGTGGATGCCATGGCGGACGCGCTCCAGCAGCGTCTGGAGGCCGAGCGGCGGGTCACCGCCGACATCGCGCACGAGTTGCGCACCCCGGTCACGGGCCTGCTGACGGCCGCCGAACTGCTGCCGCCCGGCCGGCTCACGGAGCTGGTCCTGGACCGGGCGAAGGCGATGCGCACGCTGGTGGAGGACGTCCTGGAGGTGGCCCGGCTGGACGGGGCATCGGAGCGGGCGGAGCTCCAGGACCTCATGCTGGGCGAGTTCGTCGCCCGCAGGGTGGCCGCGAAGGACCCGGAGGTCACCGTACGGGTGGTGCACGAGTCGGAGGTCACCACCGACCCGCGGCGGCTGGAGCGGGTGCTGTTCAACCTGCTCGCCAACGCCGCCCGGCACGGCCGCCCGCCCATCGAGGTCACCGTGGAGGGCCGGGTCATCCGGGTCCGCGACCACGGCCCCGGGTTCCCCGAGGACCTGCTCGCCGAGGGGCCGAGCCGGTTCCGCACCGGCAGCGAGGACCGCGCGGGACAGGGGCACGGGCTGGGGCTGACCATCGCGGCCGGCCAGGCACGGGTGCTCGGCGCCCGGCTGACGTTCCGCAACGTACGGCCCGCGGGGGCGCCCGCCCGCCTTCCCTCGGAGGGTGCGGTGGCCGTCCTCTGGCTCCCCGAACACGCCCCCACCAGCACGGGAAGCTATCCGATGCTGCCGCGCCCCCTCGGCAAGTGACCACCGGCCGCCGGGCCGTCACCGGGCGGGCGGGTGCGCGTACACGACGAAGGCCCCGGAGGCGGTCGCCCCGGGGCCCTCGTGTGCGTGCGGATGTCAGACGATCTCGGCCAGGGGCGCCGGCACCGCGTCCCCGCCGTCGGCGGAGGGCTTCTGCGGTCCGCCCTTGAGCGGGACCTCCTTGACGAACAGCGCGGCGACCAGCACCAGCACCGCGATCCCGGCGCCGAGCAGGAACGCGGAGTGCGTTCCCTCCGACACCGCGTGCTGGTAGGCCTCCCGGGCCGCCTTGGGCAGCTTGGCGAGGCTCGCCGCGTCCAGCTGCGCCGACTTCTCGGTGAGCTTGGAGCCCACCGCGCCGGCCCGCTCGGACATGACGTCCTGGACCCGGTGGTTGAACAGCGCGCCCATGATGGCCACGCCGAAGGAGGATCCGAGGGTGCGGAAGAGGGTGGTGGACGAGGACGCCACGCCCATGTCCTTCATCTCCACGCTGTTCTGCGCGACCAGCATGGTGATCTGCATCAGGCAGCCCATGCCGGCCCCCAGCACCGCCATGTAGAGGCCGGAGGTGAGGCGGGTGGTGCCCGTGTCCATCAGCGACAGCAGGTACAGCCCGACGATCATCAGCGCGCCACCGGCGATCGGGAAGACCTTGTACCGGCCGCTGCCGGTGGTGACCCGTCCGGCGACCATCGAGGTCACCAGCATCGCGCCGAGCATGGGCAGCAGCAGCAGACCGGAGTTGGTCGCGGAGGCGCCCTGCACCGCCTGCTGGTACAGCGGCAGGAACAGGGTGGCGCCGAACATCACGAAGCCGGTGATGAAGCCGATCAGCGACATCAGGGTGAAGTTGCGGCTCCGGAAGATGTGCAGCGGCACCACCGGCTCGGCGGCCCTGGTCTGCCAGAACACGAACCCGACCAGCGTGGCCACACCGATGCCGATCAACTCCATGATCCGCGCGGAGGTCCAGGCGTACTCGCTTCCGCCCCAGGTGGTGACCAGCACGATGGAGGTGATGCCCACGGTCAGCAGAACGACGCCGAGGTAGTCGATGCCGGCCCTGGACCGCTTCCTGGGCAGGTGCAGCACGGCGGTGACCAGCGCGAGGGCGACCGCGCCGAGCGGCAGGTTGATGTAGAACGCCCAGCGCCAGCCCCAGTTGTCGGTGATGGTGCCGCCGACCAGCGGACCGCCGATCATGGCGAGCGCCATGACGCCGGCCATCATGCCCTGGTACTTGCCCCGCTCACGCGGCGGCACGAGGTCGCCGATGATCGCCATGACACCGACCATCAGGCCGCCGGCGCCGAGACCCTGCACGGCCCGGAACCCGATCAGCTGGCCCATGTCCTGGGCCATGCCGCTCAGTGCCGAGCCGATCAGGAAGATCACGATCGAGCTGAGGAATGCGCCCTTGCGGCCGTACATGTCGCCGACCTTGCCCCAGACCGGGGTGGAGGCCGCGGTGGCCAGGGTGTATCCGGTGACGACCCAGGACAGGTGCTCCAGGCCGCCGAGATCACCGACAATCGTCGGCATCGCCGTGCCCACGATCATGTTGTCCAGCATCGCGAGCATCATCGCGATCATCAGAGCGAGCAGCACCACTCGCACACTTCTGGGCTGTTTGCCCTCTGCGACACTTTCGACCGCGTCCGCCATCCTCGTCCCACTCCCCCTGCGGCAGCTACTTACTTGCCGCCCGGCTAGTTCAGTACACTGGGAAGGTAGACCTGTCACTAGCCGGTCGTCAAGTAAGTTTCCGCGGGAGCGCGAGGAGTACCAGGATGGGCGTCACCATGGACGGCACCAAGCAGCAGCGCCGCGGCAACACCCGCCAGCGCATCCAGGACGTGGCGCTCGAACTCTTCGTGGAGCAGGGATACGAGAAGACCTCGCTGCGCGAGATCGCCGAGCGCCTGGACGTCACCAAGGCGGCCCTGTACTACCACTTCAAGACGAAGGAAGAGATCATCGTCAGCCTCTTCGAGGATCTGACGCAGCCGATCGAGGACCTCATCGAGTGGGGCAGGCAGCAGCCGCACACACTTCGGACCAAGCGGGAGATCGTACGGCGCTACAGCGAGGCGCTGTCGGGCGCGGAACCGCTCTTCCGCTTCATGCAGGAGAACCAGGCGACCGTGCGCGACCTGCGCATCGGCGACACCTTCAAGGACCGGCTGCGCGGCCTCAGGGACATCATCATCGACCCCGAGGCGCCGCTCGTGGAGCAGGTCCGCTGCGTCAGCGCGATGTTCACGCTGCACGCGGGGATGTTCGTGATGCAGGACCTGGAAGGCGACTCCGGGAAGAAGCGGGAGGCCGTTCTCGAAGTCGCCCTGGACCTGGTCACGCAGGCGCACCGGGGCGCCCACGGGACGGAGTAGCTCAGACGGTGACGCCCTTGGCGCGCAGGAAGGAGACCGGGTCGACGGCGGAGCCGTAGTTCGGGGTGGTACGGATCTCGAAGTGCAGGTGCGGCCCGGTGGAGTTGCCGGTGGAGCCCGACAGCGCGATGTGCTGGCCGGTGGCGACGACCTGGCCGATCCTGACGTCGATCCGGGACAGGTGCGCGTACTGCGAGTACGTGCCGTTGCCGTGCTTGATGACGACGGCGTTGCCGTACGCCGGGCCGTCACCGGCGCCGTTGGGGCCGGCCTTGACGACGGTGCCGCCATGGGCGGCCATGACCTCGGTGCCGGTCGGCACGGCGAAGTCCTGACCGCTGTGCTTGGCGACCCAGTGACCGCCGGCCTGGGCGAAGCTCGCGGAGAGCGTGTAGGACTTCACCGGGTCGATCCAGGAGGCGGCGGACGCCGTGGCGGCGCTCGCGACCCCCGTGCCCAGCACGGCCGTGGCGCCGATGCCGGCAGCCAGGACGGCCACGCGGGTGCGGAGCGAGGACGTACGGGAAGAGCGGGACGTGACGCGCTGGAACATCGGTACCTCGTGGAGTCGGGGACGGTCGGTGCACCCGGCGTACAGACGTCCGACCGGGCGGCCATCCCTTGGTAACCGAGCACCCCGGCAGCCCCCAAAACGCCCGGCTACGGCGTCAGGTAGTAGATGACCGCAGATCCATCGGCCTCTTGACAGACCCCGCCGGTCCTGGCCACCCCCGCTGACGACGCCTTTTCCCACGGACGTCACGAGACGTAAATGTCCCTTTTATCCTCTTATTTGCACTCACTAGCCCTCTTAGTAGGCCCTTTACCGCCTGTGCGGCTTATCACCGGTCACGCGACCCGACGAGCACGGAAATGTGACGCAGACCTCTAGGCACCTACCGTCCGGTAACCCTACGGTTCCCCTCGCGCCATCCTCAGCTCAGATCATGCCCCTGACACTCAGGACGCGTACGGACACGCGTACGGACGTGAGAGGACCCCCCACCGATGACCCGACGCCCCTGGGCGCACCCCGTCTCCGTGACCGCCGTCTCCCTGGCCGCACTGGCCGCACTGGCCGCCCCGGCCGAGGCGGCCGGCCGCCCGGAGACCACGGCCGGCTCCACCGCCGCAGCGGCGGTCGACCACGCCACCTGGCAGAAGGACTGCCAGGCCGTCATGGACCAGGCCCTGCCGTACCTGAAGCAGCGCATCGCCGCCGCCCGGCCCGGCGAGAAACAGGCCGTCGTCCTCGACATCGACAACACCACGCTCGAGACCGACTTCGGCTTCAGCTACCCCCAGCCGGCCAACAGGCCCGTCCTGGACGTCGCCCGGTACGCCCAGGACCACGGCGTCTCCCTGTTCTTCGTCACCGCCCGCCCCGGCATCCTGTACTGGCCCACCGAGTACAACCTCGAACACGACGGCTACCGCGTCTCCGGCCTGCACGTCCGCGGCCTCTCCGACCTCTTCAAGGACGTCGCCGCCTACAAGACCGCACAGCGCGCCGGCATCGAGAACGACGGCTACACGATCATCGCGAACATCGGCAACAGCGCCACCGACCTCTCCGGCGGCCACGCCGAGAGGACCTTCAAACTCCCCGACTACGACGGCCAGTTGTCGTAACACGCGGCAACCGTGCTGGCTAGGCTCCCTCCGTACGTCGTACGCAACGGGGGTGGCGGATGGAACCGGCGGTACTGGGCGGGAAGCTGGCGTCGAGCCTGATCGGCCCGCTGGTGAAGAGACTGTTCGTCCCGGACGGACCGGGGGCGGGGCTGGTCGACAGACCGGTACGCCTGTCCGCGCTCGTGTCCTTCCGGGGCGTAAGGCGCACCCTGGGCGAGAAGGAGGTGCGCGGGCTGGCCGGTCGGCTGACGGCGGAGGCCATGGCCTCACCGGGTGAGCGGCCCTTCCCGGCCGACGAGGAAACGGCCGTCACCGACACCCTGACCCGCCGGTTGCTCGCCCTGGGTGACCTGGACATGGACGACGTCCAGGCCGTGCGCCTCGGCAGCCACGAACTCGCCCGGCACCTGCACCGCCACGCCCCGCCGCCCGACGGCCTGTCCGCCGACGCGTCCGCCTTCCTGGACTCGGCGACCCAGTGGGCCTGCCTGCACATCCTGGAGTTCTTCACCCGCCGCTCCACGTTCGTGGCCCGCACCCTGGTCGAGCAGACCCGCACCCAACGGGAACTGATCGCCAAGGTCGACGAACTGATCGCCCGCACGCCCCGCCCCGACGCGCAGGACCTCGCCTTCGAACGCCGCTACCTGCCCTACGTCGCCGACCGGCACCACCACATCACCATCTACGGCATCGATCTGCGCGACTCCCCGGACCGCTGGCCCCTCGAGGTCGCCTATCTGAGCCTGGAGGCGACGGCGGCGGAGGACACCGTGCGGGACGGCACCGGGCGCCCGCCCCTGACCACCGGCCGGCTGCCCGCCGAAGACGCCCTGGCCGGCGGCTCCCGCGTGCTGCTGCGCGGCGACGCCGGCTCCGGCAAGACCACGCTGGTGCAGTGGCTCGCGGTCACCGCGGCCCGTGACGCCGACCGCATCCCGTACGTCCTCCCGCTGCGCACCCTGATCCGCACCGGCCCCCTTCCAGCGCCGGCCGGCTTCCTCGGAGCGGTGAACTGCCCGCTGACTCCGCCGGAGGGCTGGACCGACCGCGTGCTGACGGCCGGCCGAGGCCTGGTCCTCCTGGACGGCCTGGACGAGATCCCGGCCGCCGACCGCCATCGCACCCGCGACTGGCTGCGCTCCCTGCTCGCCGCGTACCCCGGCAACGCCTGGCTGCTGACCTCCCGCCCGACGGCCGTCCGCTCCGACTGGCTGGCCCCGGAAGGCTTCCAGGAACTGACCCTGGCCCCGATGCGCCGCCCGGAGGTCGCCACCTTCGTCCACCGCTGGCACGAGGCGGCGCGGGCACCGGAGTACGAGGGCCCGCTGCTGGACTCGCTGCGCACCAAGCGGGACCTGGCCCGGCTGGCCACCAACCCCTTGATGTGCGGCCTGATCTGCGCCCTGCACCGGGAGCGCCGCGGCTATCTCCCCACCGGCCGCAAGGAACTGTACGACGCCGCCCTCACGATGCTGCTCGCCCGCCGCGACCGGGAGCGGGGGATGGGGGCGGTGGACGGCGTGGAGCTGGGCGAGGAGGTGCAACTGGAGTTGCTCCAGCGCCTGGCGTACGCGCTCGTGCTCAGCGGTCGTACCGAGATGGACCTCGGCACCGCCGAGGGGATCGTGGAGCGGTCCCTGCCGTCGGTCGCCTCGGCGGCCGGCCAGGGTGACGCGCCCACCGTGCTGCGCGCCGTGCTGCTGCGCAGCGGCCTGCTCCGGCAACCCTCCGACGGCGTCGTGGACTTCGTGCACCGCACCTTCCAGGACTACCTGGGCGCCCGGTACGCGGTGGAGGAGGGCCACCTGGACGTCCTCGCCGGCCACGCCGACGACACCCAGTGGGAGGACGTCATCCGCATGGCGGTGGCCCATGCGCGGCCCCGTGAACGTGCCACACTGCTGCGCCGGTTGCTGTCCCGCGACACCCCGCGCCTGACCCTGCTCGCACTGGCCTGCCTGGAACACGCGGCGGCGCTGGAGCCGGGGGTACGGGCGGAGGTGGAGGCGCGGGCGGAGGCACTGATCCCGCCGGGTACGACGGAGGAGGCGAGGGTCCTGGCGGAAGCCGGCCCCCTGGTGCTCGAACTGCTGCCGGGACCGGCAGGGCTGACCACCGAACAGGCGCGGGGGGTGGCGGTCACCGCCTCTCTCCTGGGGGACGAGGAGCCCGACACGGCGCTGGCGGTGCTACGGCGGTTCCGGGACCATCCGGACCTGGGTGTGCGACGGCAGTTGGTCGGGACATGGGGGCGGTTCGACGCCGGCGAGTACGCGACCGAGGTTCTGGACCGCCTGGAGCGGACGGATCTGGTGCTGACCTGCGAGAGCGTGGACCAACGGGACTGCCTGGCACGGATGCGCCCCTGGCACCGCCTCCAGCTCACGGGCCCGCACCTGGTCGAGGACATCGTGGCCGCCCTGCCCGCCACCGGGCAGGTGACGACACTGGGCCTGATGGCGAACGGCCTCCTCACGGACTGCGCGGCTCTGTTGGCCTTCGGCTCGCTGAGCGACCTCCACCTGGCCGGGTGCCCGGCCGCGACGGGTCTGCATCACCTGGCCGATCTGCCCCTGACCAACCTGGTCCTCTCCCGCGTCGGCGATGTGACGGGCCTGGGTTCCCTGCGGTCGCTCACCAGACTCTCGGTGTCGGGCGTGCGCCTGCCGGGCACCGACCTGACCCACAGCCTGCCGGTCGACGCGCCGCTGGAATCCCTCTACCTGGGCGGCGGAAGCTTCGCGGGCACGGGACTTCGCGGACTGGAGAAGTGGACAAGCGTGCGCACACTCAGTCTCGAGCTGAGCGGCGCGGACGACTTCGACCCCGTGCCCGAACTGCCCCACGTCAGGACGTTGGTGCTGTACGGCATCGATGACTCCGTGGGGCTCGCCACTGCGGCGGCACGGTTTCCACGGGTCCGCTCGGTCGTCCTGATCACGCGTCCGGGACCTCGTGCGTCCCCCACCCGTTACGCCGGTTTCTTCCCTCAGGCCGAAGTTCTCGTGGGCTGACCCGGGAAAGCCGGAAGGGGCCGGTGCCCGAAGGCACCGGCCCCTTCACCGCCTGTCCGCCGGACGCCTACGCGTCCTTGCTCAGGTTCGGTCCGGCACCGCCGGCCGCCTGCTCGATCGGCGGGACGTCGGGTAGCGCCGACTTCTCCTCACCCCGGAAGGTGAAGATCTGGGCGTCGCCCTCGCCCTCGGTGTCCACGACCACGATGTGACCGGGACGCAGCTCGCCGAAGAGGATCTTCTCCGACAGCGTGTCCTCGATCTCGCGCTGGATCGTGCGACGCAGCGGACGCGCGCCCAGCACCGGGTCGTAACCCTTCTTGGCCAGCAGCTCCTTGGCGGGCTGGGAGAGCTCCAGGCCCATGTCCCGGTCCTTCAGGCGCTCGTCGACCTTGCCGACCATCAGGTCGACGATCCGCAGGATGTCCGCCTGCGTGAGCTGCGGGAAGACGACGACATCGTCCACACGGTTGAGGAACTCGGGCCGGAAGTGCTGCTTCAGCTCGTCCGAGACCTTGTTCTTCATGCGCTCGTAGTTGGTCTTCGTGTCACCCGAGGCCGCGAAGCCGAGGTTGAAGCCCTTGGAGATGTCCCGGGTGCCGAGGTTGGTCGTCATGATGATGACCGTGTTCTTGAAGTCCACGACCCGGCCCTGGGAGTCGGTCAGGCGACCGTCCTCCAGGATCTGGAGCAGCGAGTTGAAGATGTCCGGGTGGGCCTTCTCGACCTCGTCGAAGAGGACGACGGAGAACGGCTTGCGGCGGACCTTCTCGGTCAGCTGGCCGCCCTCTTCGTAGCCCACGTAGCCGGGGGGCGAACCGAAGAGACGCGACACCGTGTGCTTCTCGCTGAACTCCGACATGTCGAGGGAGATCAGCGCGTCCTCGTCACCGAAGAGGAATTCGGCGAGCGCCTTGGACAGCTCGGTCTTACCGACACCGGACGGGCCGGCGAAGATGAACGAACCACCCGGACGCTTCGGGTCCTTCAGACCGGCACGCGTACGGCGGATGGCCTTCGACAGCGCCTTGACGGCGTCGACCTGGCCGATGACCCGCTTGTGGAGCTCGTCCTCCATGCGGAGCAGGCGGCTGGACTCCTCCTCGGTCAGCTTGAAGACCGGGATGCCGGTGGCCGTGGCGAGGACCTCGGCGATCAGCTCGCCGTCGACCTCGGCGACGACGTCCATGTCGCCGGCCTTCCACTCCTTCTCCCGCTTGGCCTTGGCGGCGAGGAGCTGCTTCTCCTTGTCGCGCAGGGAGGCGGCCTTCTCGAAGTCCTGCGAGTCGATCGCGGACTCCTTGTCACGGCGGACGCCGGCGATCTTCTCGTCGAACTCGCGCAGGTCCGGCGGCGCGGTCATCCGGCGGATGCGCATCCTCGAGCCGGCCTCGTCGATCAGGTCGATCGCCTTGTCGGGCAGGAAGCGGTCCGAGATGTACCGGTCGGCCAGGGTGGCGGCCTGGACCAGGGCCTCGTCCGTGATGGAGACGCGGTGGTGCGCCTCGTACCGGTCGCGCAGGCCCTTGAGGATCTCGATCGTGTGCGGCAGGGACGGCTCGGCGACCTGGATGGGCTGGAAGCGGCGCTCGAGAGCGGCGTCCTTCTCCAGGTGCTTGCGGTACTCGTCCAGGGTGGTCGCACCGATGGTCTGGAGCTCACCGCGGGCCAGCATCGGCTTGAGGATGGAGGCGGCGTCGATGGCGCCCTCGGCGGCACCCGCACCGACCAGCGTGTGCAGCTCGTCGATGAACAGGATGATGTCGCCGCGGGTGCGGATCTCCTTGAGGACCTTCTTCAGGCGCTCCTCGAAGTCACCGCGGTAGCGGGAGCCGGCGACCAGGGCGCCGAGGTCCAGGGTGTAGAGGTGCTTGTCCTTGAGGGTCTCGGGCACCTCGCCCTTGACGATGGCCTGGGCGAGACCCTCGACGACGGCGGTCTTGCCGACGCCGGGCTCACCGATCAGCACCGGGTTGTTCTTGGTGCGGCGGGACAGCACCTGCATGACCCGCTCGATCTCCTTCTCGCGCCCGATGACCGGGTCGAGCTTGGACTCACGAGCGGCCTGGGTGAGGTTCCGGCCGAACTGGTCCAGGACGAGGGAGGTCGAGGGGGTGCCCTCGGCCGGGCCGCCGGCGGTGGCGGTCTCCTTGCCCTGGTAACCGGAGAGCAGCTGGATGACCTGCTGCCGCACCCGGTTGAGGTCTGCGCCCAGCTTGACCAGGACCTGGGCCGCGACGCCCTCGCCCTCGCGGATCAGGCCGAGCAGGATGTGCTCCGTGCCGATGTAGTTGTGACCCAGCTGAAGAGCCTCGCGGAGCGACAGCTCCAGGACCTTCTTGGCACGGGGAGTGAAGGGGATGTGCCCGGACGGGGCCTGCTGACCCTGCCCGATGATCTCCTCCACCTGCTGGCGGACCGCCTCGAGCGAAATGCCGAGGCTCTCCAGGGCCTTAGCGGCGACACCTTCGCCCTCGTGGATGAGACCCAGGAGGATGTGCTCGGTGCCGATGTAGTTGTGGTTGAGCATCCGGGCTTCTTCCTGAGCCAGGACGACAACCCGCCGCGCGCGGTCGGTGAACCTCTCGAACATCGTTAATCGCTCCTCAGAGCGGTCAGGCAGTGGGGGGAACTTCCCCTCCCTGTCCTTCCGCAGCTTAGTCCCGCAAGCGGGGACCGCTCATTCCAACTGCCGACACCGTCGATGGCCTCCTGACCCCGAACGCCGACATCTGCTCCAACCCGATGGTGCGAGACGATGTTCCCGCAGGCCAGGCAGTTACCCCAGTCGCCAGTACGCCGATGGCGAACGTGAGACGGCCCGTCCTGCTTGTCGCCCCCTCCCACTAGGCATGTCTTACCCGCGGGCACTGACAGTCCATGCCGCGGGCACCGGTTCGCTCCGCTATGGGCGAACAACCTCGCGCCTCCCCCGGCCCCCACTTGCCCCTTTTCCCGGCACTCGGCGCAGTCGACCGCGCACCCAGCGTAACCCGGGGGCTCCCGGGGCGGTTGCACGGGTATGGCTGGCCCGGTCCTCACCACGTCCGCTGTCCCCCTCCCCCGTAGGCCCTTCGATCCGGACGCGCCGGACGCCCGGGCCCGGCACTGGTACGAGAACGCTCTGGGCTGGCCGACAGTGCCCGGACAGCCGCTGCGGTTGCGCACGGGGGTGCGGTTCGACGTGCTGGACGTGCCGGCCGAGGCGGGCGCGGGGGCGCTTGGGCATCTCGCGCCCGGCTCTCCGGTGGCCCTTCGCGGCGACCGGATGGAACTGCTGCTGGCCGCGGGCAGCGCGGAGGAGGTGCCCGGGGTGCTGGACTGGCTGGAGTGGGGCGCCGTGACGCTGGACCTGCGGCTGCTGGGCGCGGGCGGCACGGTGGAGGCACCGCCGCCCACGGGAGCCGTCACGTCAGGACGGGCGGGAACCGTACAGGGGGCCGCCGTGTGGCTGCGGCCCCCTGGGCCGGGACGCGGAGTCGAGGCCTTGCTGCCGGCGATGCCGGCCGTAGGGCGCGAGGGGAGCGCCCCTGATCTCGTACGACTGCTGGACACGGTGGCAGCACAGTGTCACCGGGTCCGGCTGCGGCGCTTGTGCGCCGGGCCGGCCGCCTCCGGGCGGAATCAGCCGTTGGCCTTCTCGTAGGCCTCGCGGATGGACGCCGGAACCCGGCCGCGGTCGTTGACCTCGTAACCGTTCTCCTTCGCCCAGGCGCGGATCGCCGCGGTGTCCTGGTTGCCGCCGGAAGCGGCACGTGCCTTTCCGCGTCCACCGGAGGCACGGCCCCCGGTACGACGACCGCCCTTGACATAGGGGTCGAGAAGACCGCGCAGCTTGTCCGCATTGGCAGTCGTGAGATCGATCTCGTACGTCTTGCCATCCAGCGCGAACGTCACGGTCTCGTCAGCCTCGCCGCCGTCGAGGTCGTCGACAAGAAGGACCTGAACCTTCTGTGCCACCGCATTTCCTTTCATCGATAACGTTGAGGACCAGGGGTGTGTGGCGTCCGCCGTTTCGCCGCCCCTGTTATATGCAGTACTGCGTTACGTCGGAAAGCAAACCGCTTTTGCCGGAAAAACACAAACCCCCGGGAGTGCCTCAGCGGACCGGCAGCGTACGGAAACATGCGCGTTTCGGACATAGGGCACCGGGGCAATGACGATCACAGATGCAGAAGCATCCGGCTGTTGCCCAAGGTGTTCGGTTTCACTCGTTCGAGACCGAGGAACTCCGCGACGCCCTCGTCATAGGAGCGCAACAGCTCGGCGTAGACATCGGTGTCGACCGGCGTCTCCCCGATCTCGACGAAGCCGTGCTTCCCGAAGAAGTCCACTTCGAAGGTCAGGCAGAAAACCCGGCGAACGCCGAGCCAGCGTGCGGTCTGGAGCAGCTTCTCCAGCAGCCGGTGGCCGACGCCGGAGCCCCTCAGGCCGGGCTTCACCGCGAGAGTGCGGACTTCGGCGAGGTCCTCCCACATGACGTGCAGCGCTCCACAGCCGACCACCTCGGCGTTGTCGTCGCGTTCGGCGACCCAGAACTCCTGGATGTCCTCGTAAAGGGTGACCATGGCTTTGTCGAGCAGGATGCGGTCACGGACGTAGGCGTCGAGGAGGTGGCGCACGGCGGGGACATCGCTGGTCCGGGCCCGCCGGACGGTCAGGGCTTTTGCGGGGACTTCGGGACGCTCTGCTGGCATGAACGGACGCTATCGCCCGTCCGACCCCTCCGCCGAGCCGGGGTTCTCCTCTCGGCGGTCTTCGGCGGCCTGCCGGGTTTCTTCCGGTCCCTGGACGATGCGTACGGCGTCCCGGAGGGCCTGGCGCTGTTCGTCGCTCATCATCCCGAAGAAGGCGACGAGAGCGGCGGCCGGGTTGTCACTCTGCGACCAGGCGTCGTTCATGAGGGCGGCGGCGTAGGCGGCTCGTGTCGACACGGCCTCATATCGATAGGCCCGTCCTTCCGCCTCGCGGCGGACCCAGCCCTTCTGATGAAGATTGTCCAGGACGGTCATCACGGTGGTGTACGCGATCGACCGTTCCTGCTGCAGGTCTTCCAGGACTTCCCGAACGGTCACCGGGCGGTTCCACTTCCACACCCGCGTCATGACCGCGTCTTCGAGTTCTCCCAATGGGCGAGGCACAGCTCAGAACAATAGTGGGAGATCCCGGCAATGGCGTGCCGGACGTGCACTAGGCCTGCAAACGCGCACAAAAGGGGCGCACGGCTCGGAAGGCTTCGAGGGGTGCGGGGATGCCGTACGCCCAGGCGGGCGCCGCGCAGGGCGCGCTCACCGGCGTACGGCAGGGGGCGCGACGGCCGGCCCCCGCCGCCGTCGGCGGGGAAGGGCCTGCCGCTCAGGCGTCGCCGGCGGCGGGGGCCCTGCCCGGACCCTCCGCGCGCGCGAGGGCGGCGTCGACGGCCGCGTCCTCCTTGGCCTTGGCGGCCCCGCCCTGGGTCTTCACGATCACCCTGACCACACCGACGAAGAACGCGGCCATGACGACCGGGGGCACGAGCGCGGAGACGTAGTCCATGCCAACAGGGTAGCCACGGATCCCGGCCGGACCGGCGCGGCCCCCTCGCCGCGCCGCGGCACGGGCGGGCGGGCGGGGGCAGGGTGCTGGGTGCTGGGGGCCGGGTGCTGGGGGCCGGCGCTAGCCTGCGGCCAGCTGCCGGGGTTCCCTCGGCTTGCGGCGCGGGAAGACCTCCCCCGGCGTGGGGACGGGCCGTTTCGGCGTCTCCGGCGCGGGTCGCTCCCCGGGGGTGGGGGCGGGCTTGGGAGCGGGTTCCGGCGCGGGCGCGGCGGGCTCCTCGGCCCGGGCTGCCGCGCTCCGCGCGCCCGGCTCTCCCGCGCCGCCCGCGAGGGCCAGCAGACGCGTCCGCGCGGACGGCACGGCGGGCGCGGGCACCTTGCGCGCGCCCTGGGCGAACCGGGCCCGTACGTCCTGCTCGGCCAGCGTCCGGCAGCGGTCCAGCAGCGCCGCCGCCACCGGGTTCCCGCGCAGTGCCCGCAGCGCGGCGAGGTCGTCCGGCGCGGGCCGGTACCCGACCCCCAGGACCTCCTCCAGGAGGGCGAGGTAGCCGGCGACGGTACCCGGCAGCGCGGCCCGGTACCGGCCCAGGTCGGCCACCAGGAAGGCGCGCAGCCTGGCCCCCTCGCCCATCGCCTCGTCGAGGGACTCGGCGAGGCGGAAGCAGTCCTGCACGTCCTCGGCGGAGGCGTGGCCGGGGTGGAGGGCGAGGGCGAGGGCGCGACGGAGCACACGCAGCTCCTCCGCGCCGAACGCCATGCCGCCGCGGGATCCGTATGGCGTGGGCATGCGGCGACGCTATCGCTAATCGGACAAAAGCGACGGATCGGAACGTTGTTCCGGCGCGTGTCGCTTCCGGTTTCCCCCGTCCGGGGTCACGGGCGGGGCCGGCACCCCCGGAGGCACCGGCCGCACCTCACAGCCGCGAGACGTTCCGCTCGTACACCAGCCGCAGTCCGATCAGCGTCAGCCACGGCTGGTGCTCGTCGATCACCGAGGACTCCCCCAGCACCATCGGCGCGAGCCCGCCGGTGGCGATCACCGTGACGTCGTCCGGGTCGCCGGCCAGCTCCCGGGCCATCCGGCCGACCACTCCGTCGACCTGCCCGGCGAAACCGAACACGATGCCCGACTGCATGGCCTCGACCGTGTTCTTGCCGATCACGCTGCGCGGCCGGGCCACCTCGATCTTGCGCAGCTGTGCGCCCTTGACGCCGAGCGCCTCCACGGAGATCTCGATGCCGGGCGCGATCACGCCGCCCACGTACTCCCCGCGCGCGGAGACCGCGTCGAACGTGGTCGCCGTGCCGAAGTCGACGACGATCGCCGGGCCGCCGTACAGCTCCACGGCCGCCACCGCGTTGATGATCCGGTCCGCGCCGACCTCCTTGGGGTTGTCGGTGAGGATCGGGACGCCCGTCTTCACACCCGGCTCGACCAGCACGGCGGGAACGTCGCCGTAGTACCGCCGGGTGACCTCACGCAGCTCGTGCAGCACCGACGGGACGGTCGCGCAGATCGCGATGCCGTCGATGCCGTCGCCCAGTTCGTCGCCGAGCAGCGGGTGCATGCCCATCAGACCCTGGAGCAGCACCGCGAGCTCGTCCGCCGTGCGGCGGGCGTCCGTGGAGATGCGCCAGTGCTCGACGATGTCCTCGCCGTCGAACAGGCCGAGGACGGTGTGCGTGTTGCCGACGTCGATCGTGAGCAGCATGGCCGTTACTCCGCCTCGCGCAGGTCCAGGCCGATGTCCAGGATCGGCGAGGAGTGGGTGAGCGCGCCGACGGCCAGGAAGTCCACGCCGGTCTCGGCGTACGTGCGCGCGTCGGCGAGCGTCAGCCGGCCGGAGGCCTCCAGCAGCGCCCGGCCGCCGACGACGGCGACGGCCTCCTCGCACTCGCCGGGCGTGAAGTTGTCCAGCAGGATGAGGTCGGCGCCCGCGTCCACGACCTCGCGCAGCTGGTGCAGCGTGTCGACCTCGACCTCGATGGGCACCTCCGGGAACGTCTCCCGTACGGCCTCGAAGGCCTGCGCGACGCCGCCGGCGGCGACCACGTGGTTGTCCTTCACCAGGGCCGCGTCCGAGAGCGACATGCGGTGGTTGACGCCTCCGCCGCAGCGGACGGCGAACTTCTCCAGCGAGCGCAGGCCCGGGGTCGTCTTGCGGGTGTCCCGCACGCGCGCCTTGGTGCCCTCCAGCGCGTCCGCCCACGCGCGCGTGGCGGTCGCGATGCCGGACAGCCGGCACAGGATGTTCAGCGCGCTCCGCTCTCCGGTGAGCAGGTCACGCGTGCGCGTGGTGACCGACAGCAGCTTCTGCCCGGCCTCGATCCGGTCGCCGTCCTCCACGTGCCGCTCGACCTCGAACTCGTCCGTGCAGACCACGGAGAGCACGGCCTCGGCGACCCGCAGGCCGGCCACGACACCGGCCTCACGCGCGGTGAAGTCGGCGGTGGCCACCGCCTCCTCGGGGATGGTCGCGACGGTCGTCACGTCCACGCCGCCGTCCAGGTCCTCCTGGACGGCGACGTTGGCGATGTCCTCGACCTCGACGGGGTCGAGGCCGGCAGCGGCCAGCAGCTCGGCGAGCGCGGGGTCGAGCCCGCACTCCGCGTACTCTGCGTCGCCCTCGGCGCCGCAGGCGCAGCCGTCACCGCAGCCGCCGGTCGGGGCGAGGGGAAGGTCGTCGGTGCTCACGTCTGTCACTGCTCCTGTGGACGCTGGTCGGGCCGGATCTGGGGGAAGTCTGCGGTGGCGGTGGTGCGTACGGCCAGCGACCGGTCCGGGTTGAGCCGTACGACGATGTGGCGCCGCCAGGTGGTGTCGTCGCGCTCGGGCCGGTCCTCGCGCCAGTGGCAGCCGCGGGTCTCCTCGCGGAGCAGGGCCGCGGCGACCAGGACGCGGGCCACGCACAGGAGGTTCGTCGCCTCCCAGGTGTCCACGCCGGGCTCGGCGGTCTTGCCGTTCTCCTCCAGCGCGTCCCGGGCCTCGCTGTGCAGGTCCAGGAGCTGGTCCGCGGCCCTGGCCAGGGACTCCTGCGAGCGCAGTACGCCGGCGCCGCCGGTCATGATCCGCTGGATCGCGAACCGGCTCTCCGGGGCGAGCAGCGGGTGCGCGGGCCTGCCGGGGTACGGGACCGGTGCGGGCACGCGCGCCCGGAGGCCGTCGTCCGCGTGTGCGGCGGCGATGTCGGCGGCGATCCGCTCGGCGTACACGAGCCCCTCGAGGAGCGAGTTCGAGGCGAGCCGGTTGGCCCCGTGCACGCCGGTGCACGCCACCTCGCCGCACGCGTACAGCCCGGGCACGGTCGTCCGGCCGTGGGCGTCGGTGCGGACGCCTCCGGAGGCGTAGTGGGCGGCCGGGGCGATCGGGATGGGCTCGGTGACCGGGTCGATGCCGTTGGCCCGGCAGGCGGCCAGGATGGTCGGGAAGCGGTGCTCCCACATCTCGGCGCCGAAGTGCCGGGCGTCGAGGAACATGTGCTCGGCGTCCTGCTCCTGCATCCGCCGCGTGATGCCCTTGGCGACGATGTCCCGCGGGGCCAGTTCGGCCAGTTCGTGCTGGCCCACCATGAAGCGCACGCCGTCGCCGTCGACCAGGTGGGCGCCCTCGCCGCGCACCGCCTCGGAGACCAGCGGCTGCTGGCCCTCGGCGTCCGTGCCGAGGAACAGTACGGTCGGGTGGAACTGCACGAACTCCAGGTCGCTGACCTCCGCGCCCGCGCGCAGCGCCAGCGCCACGCCGTCACCGGTCGACACCGACGGGTTGGTGGTCGCGGAGAACACCTGGCCCATGCCGCCGGTCGCGAGGACCACCGCGGGGGCGTGCACGGCGCCGACGCCGTCGTGCTGGCCCTCGCCCATCACGTGCAGGGTGACGCCGGCCGTGCGGCCCTCGGCGTCGGTGAGCAGGTCCAGCACCAGCGCGTTCTCGACGGTGCGCAGCCCGCGCGCGCGGACGGCCTCCACGAGCGCCCGGGAGATCTCCGCGCCAGTGGCGTCGCCGCCCGCGTGCGCGATGCGGCGGCGGTGGTGGCCGCCCTCGCGGGTGAGCTCCAGCCCTCCCTCGGAGGACTCGTCGAAGTGGGCACCGGTGTCGATGAGCCGCCGTACCGCGTCGGGGCCCTCGGTGACCAGGATCCGTACGGCCTCCTCGTCGCACAGGCCCGCGCCCGCCACCAGGGTGTCCTGAAGGTGCTGCTCGGGGGTGTCGCCCTCGCCGAGGGCGGCGGCGATACCGCCCTGGGCCCAGCGGGTCGAGCCGTCGTCCAGGCGGGCCTTGGTGACGACGACCGTGCTCAGCCCGGCGGCCTCGCAGCGCAGCGCCGCGGTCAGGCCGGCCACTCCGGAGCCGACGACCACCACGTCCGCGGAGACGGCCCAGCCGGGCGCGGGTGCGTGCAGTCGTATGCCTGTGCTGGTCACGAGGCGGCTCCGAAGGTGAGGGGGAGGTTGTCGATCAGCCGGGTGGTGCCGACCCGGGCGGCGACGGCGAGGACGGCCTCGCCGGTGAAGTCGTCACCGATCTCCGTGAAGTCGGCGGGATCGACCAGCGCGAGGTAGTCCAGCCGGAGCGGCGGTTCGAGGCGGGCGGCGTCGTCCAGGACCTGGCGGGCGGCGGCACGGACGGCCGCCGGGCCGCCGGGCGCGGCCGTGGCCACCGCGTGCGCGTCGGCCGCCGCACGCGACTCGCCCAGGGCGCTCAGCGCCTGGGCACGCGCGTGCGTGGAGGGCACTTCCCGGGCCCGGGCGCACAGCGCCTCCTGCGCCGCGTGCCGGTCCCGGCCCGCGAACAGGGCGCGGGACAGCGCGAGCGCGGTACGGCGCTCCGGCGGCGAGAGGTAGCGGTTGCGGCTGGACAGGGCGAGCCCGTCCTCCTCCCGCACGGTCGGTACGGCGACGATGTCGACGCCGAAGTTCAGATCCCGCACCATGCGCCGGATCAGGGCCAGCTGCTGGGCGTCCTTCTGCCCGAACAGGGCGACGTCGGGGCGGGTGAGATGGAGCAGCTTGGCGACGACGGTGAGCATGCCGTCGAAGTGCCCGGGCCGTGAACCGCCCTCCAGCCGCTCGCCCATGGGTCCCGCGGAGACACGCACCTGGGGTTCGCCGCCGGGGTAGACCTCGTCCACGGAGGGCGCGAACACGGCGTCGGCGCCGGACCGACCGGCCAGCGCCAGGTCGGCGTCGAGGGTGCGCGGATAACGGTCGAGGTCCTCGCCCGCGCCGAACTGCAACGGGTTCACGAACACCGTGACGACGACCTCGCCGTCCGGGCCGGCGATCTCGCGTGCGGTCCGGATCAGGGTCGCGTGGCCCTCGTGCAGGGCGCCCATGGTCATCACGACGGCACGACGGCCGTGACGCACCCGCGCGTGCAGCTCTTGGGCGGTGCCGAGCAGGGCGGTGGTCATCGGTCGTTCCCCTCGATGCCGGTCGAGCCGTCGGTGCCGTCGGAGCCGTTCGTGCCGTCGGTGCCTCCGCTGCCGTCCGGGCCGCCGGTTCCGTCGCGTCCGGGGCGTCCCAAGGCTCCGGGGCTCGCGTCGGCGAGTACCCCGAGGAGGTCCTCGGCCAGCTCCGGCTTCAGCAGGCCGTGTGCGAGGGCCCGGTCGGCCGTCGCGCGGGCCATCGCCAGGTAGCCCGCCACCGCCTGCGGGGCGTGCTTGCGCAGCTCGGTGACGTGCGCGGCGACCGTGCCGGCGTCCCCGCGCGCGACGGGCCCGGTCAGGGCCGCGTCACCGGAGCGCAGGGCGTTGTCCAGGGCGGCGCCGAGCAGCGGGCCGAGCATCCGGTCGGGCGCCGCCACGCCGGCCGTGCGCAGCAGCTCCATGGACTGCGCGACCAGGGTCACCAGGTGGTTGGCGCCGAGGGCCAGGGCCGCGTGGTACAGCGGGCGGTTCTCCTCGCTGATCCACTCCGGCTCACCGCCCATCTCGATCACCAGGGCCTCGGCGGCCAGCCGCAGTTCCTCGGGGGCGGTGACACCGAAGGAGCAGCCCGCGAGGCGCTGGACGTCCACGGGCGTGCCGGTGAAGGTCATCGCCGGGTGCAGGGCCAGGGGCAGGGCGCCCGCGCGCAGGGCCGGATCGAGCACCTTCGCGCCGTAGCGTCCGGAGGTGTGCACGAGCAGCTGTCCCGGTCGTACCGCGCCGGTCTCGGCCAGGCCCGTGACGAGGCCGGGCAGGGCGTCGTCGGGGACCGTGAGCAGCACCAGGTCGGCGCGCTGCAGGACCTCGGCGGGCGGCACCAGGGGAACGTCCGGGAGCAGGGCCCCGGCGCGCCTGCGGGAGGCGTCGGAGACTCCCGAGACGGCCACCGGGCGGTGCCCGGCGAGCTGGAGGGACGCGGCCAGCGCGGGGCCCACGCGGCCGGCGCCGACGACGCCGACGGTGAGCCGCGCGGGGCGGTCCCTGAGGTCTGGCTGGTGGACTGTACTCACGCGACGGCGGCCTTCCCGTTCCAGTCCGCTCTGGGTACCGGACGATTTCTCGTCATGTTAACGCTATCCGGCGGGCGGCGGCCGGTTGTCCACAGGCTGTGGGTTTCCCCACGCCGTGGTGCCGGTCGCCGGCGGAGAAAACGGGGTGCCCGCGCGCGTGCGGCACGGCATCATCGCGCGCATGGACGATGCGGTGGGGCAGGGCGACGAGCGGTCGGTGCGACAACGGCGGGCGGCCGTCCACCGGAAGGCGCGCGTGCTGTCGCGTCCCGGCCTGCGGGACACGATCGGCGAACGGCTGGCGTACCTGATGGAGACGGCCCCCCAGGTCTACGACCTGGACGAGCCGGCCGACCTGTACGGCGACCGGATCGTCGTGCACCTGGAGGAGCGGGTCGCCGCCCTGCTCGGCACGGAGGCCGCCGCGTTCTTCCCGACCGGCACGATGGCCCAGCAGGTCACCCTGCGCTGCTGGGCCGCCCGCACCGGTTCGCCCACGGTCGCCCTGCATCCGCTCGCCCATCCGGAACGGCATGAACGGAACGCCTTCCGTGAGGTCAGCGGCCTGCGTCCGGTCCAGGTGACCACCGAGCCCCGGATGCCGACGGCCGACGAGGTACGCGACTTCGAAGAGCCCTTCGGCACACTCATGCTGGAACTGCCCCTCCGGGACGCCGGTTTCGTGCTGCCGACCTGGGAGGAGCTGACGGAGGTCGTCCAGGCGGCGCGGGAGCGCGACGCGGTGGTGCACTTCGACGGCGCGCGCCTGTGGGAGTCCACCGTCCACTTCGACCGTTCGCTGGAGGAGATCGCCGGCCTCGCCGACACGGTCTACGTGTCGTTCTACAAGTCCCTCGGCGGGTTCGGCGGTGCCGCCGTCGCCGGCCCGAGGACGCTGATCGAGGAGGCCAGGGCCTGGCGGCACCGGTACGGCGGGATGATCGTGCAGCAGTTCCCGACCGTGCTGTCGGCGCTCGCCGGCCTCGACCTGAAGCTGCCGCGGCTGCCCGAGTACGTGCGGCACGCGCGCGTGGTGGCCGCCGCGCTGCGCGAGGGGTTCACGGCCGCCGGGCTGCCCTGGTCGCGCGTCCACCCGGAGGAACCGCACACCCACCAGTTCCAGGTCTGGCTGCCGTACGACGCGGACGTACTGGCGGAGGCGGCGGTGCGTCAGGCCGAGGAGACCTCCGTGCTGCTGTTCGCCGGCGGCTGGGACACGTCCGGCCCCGGGCTCGCGTGCACGGAGGTCACGGTCGACGAGGCCGGGCTGGAGTGGACGGCGCGGGACGTGCGGGCGGCGGTCGCGGAGTTCGTGGCGCGGCTGCCGTAGCGGGCGGGCAGAGCCCGTGCGGCGCGTGGGTCACAGCGCGCGCGGGCGCAGCCAGCGGTCCAGGGCGCTCCGCAGCCGTCCGTGCGCCGGGCGCTCGGCAACGGCCGCGCGGAAGCGCCGGTGGTCGCTCAGTTCACGGATCAGACCGAGGTCGCCGCGGCCCGGCGCGGGCGGTGCGGGCTCGCCGTGCAGGCGGGCGCGGTAGCTGTCGAGGAGGTACTGCTGGGTGATGCTCATGGTGGACCGCCTTCTCGGGATGCGTGGGTACGGGCGATCGAGACCGCTCGTTGACCGGTCGTTCGGCTGGTCACCGACCGCTCGGTGACCTATCGGTCTCCGCGGCTGCCTCGGTGACCTCAGACTGCTCCGGCCCCGGACCGATGTCCCGTGGATTGACGGCTGCCGTCAATCCACGGGGGCACTGTCGGTGGCGCGGTGCACGATGGGGGCATGAGCGTGACCATCGACATCACCGGACTGGCCACCGACGGGGACGCCTCCGGCCCGAACGCGGCCGAGAGGTGGGCGAGGGTCTGCGTCGTGCCCTCCCCCCTCGCCGAGCTGGGGATGGCGCTGCACGCGCTCAGCGAACCCGGCCACCACCCGGACCTGCGGGGCTGGGCGACCGCCGTCTCCTCCCGGCTGGACCCCTGCCTGGCGGACCGGCTGTGCGAGGCGGACTTCCTGTGGCGTACGACGTTCTCGGACGTCTTCGCGCCGTTCGCCGGCATCCCCGGCGGGCAGGCGCTCCCCGGGGCCACGCTCGCCGAGGAGCTGGACCAGCTGGACACGCTGACGGACGAACAGTTCGTCAACGCGGCCCTGGAGTTCACCTGCCAGCTGCGCTACGACCTGAAGGAACCGGGCCCGCTGGACGACCCGCGGCTGCGTCGGCGCTCCCTGGAGCTGGCCGCCGCGCGCGGTGCCGTACAGGAACGGTTCACGCGCCGCCTGCTGACGGATCCCCCGGCCGTGCGCGCCTGGTTCCGGCAGCTGATGCTCGACTGCGACAAGGCCTTCTTCGCCGACGCCTGGGCCCGCGTCCATCCCCAGCTGGCCGCGGACGCCCGGCACAGGACGGACCTGCTGCGCCGCAGGGGACTCGGCGAGGCCCTGGCATCGCTGTCCGGGGCGATCTCGCTGGACGAGGAGGCCGGGCTCATCACGGTCGACAAGCTGCTGGTGGGCCATGCCGCCACGGGCGACGGCCGCCTGGTGCTGGTGCCGACCAGCCTCGGCTGGCCGCACGTGATGGTCCTGCACCGGTACGGCTGGCAGCCCTCGATCACCTACCCGGCGAGCGGCACCCGTGCGCAGGCCCCCTCCGTGGAGCAGCTCACCCGCCGCATGGAGGCACTGGCCCACCCGGTGCGGATGCGGCTGTGCCGGCATCTCGCGCGGGCCCCGCACACCACGAGCGAGCTGGCCGACGCGCACGGCATGTCGGCGCCCGAGATATCCCGGCACCTGACGGTGCTCAAGAAGGCGGGCCTGATCAGCGGCTGCCGCCGCGGCCGGTACGTCCAGCACCAGCTGGACCTGTCGGCGGTGGCCCGGCTGGGCAGCGACTTCATCGAGGGCGTCCTGCGCTGAGGCCCCGCCGGGTGGGGCGGTGTCAGCCGTGGCCGCCCGCGCGCACCAGCCCGGTCTCGTACGCCAGTACGACCACCTGTACGCGGTCGCGCAGGCCGAGCTTGGTCAGGATGCGGCCCACATGGGTCTTCACCGTCGCCTCGCTCAGCACCAGCCGGGCCGCGATCTCACCGTTGGACAGGCCCTGCGCCACCAGCATCATCACCTCGCGTTCCCGCTCGGTGAGCCGCTCCACTTCCTTGTGCTGGGGGTTCCTCCCGGCGGAGGGCAGCATCGGCGCGAAGCGGTCCAGCAGACGCCGGGTGGTGGAGGGGGCCACGACCGCGTCACCGCTGTGCACGGCGCGGATGGCCGCCAGCAGGTCGCCGGGCGGCACGTCCTTGAGCATGAAGCCGGACGCGCCCGCCTTCAGCCCCGAGAACGCGTACTCGTCCAGGTCGAACGTGGTCAGGATGAGCACCTTCGGCGCGCCCGGCTCCGAGCAGATCCGCCGGGTGGCCTCCACGCCGTCCAGCTTCGGCATGCGGACGTCCATCAGGACGACGTCGACGGCGGCGGACCGCAGCACCTGGAGGGCCTCCACGCCGTCGCCCGCCTCCGCGACGACCTCCATGTCCGGCTGGGCGGCGAGCACCATCCGGAACCCGGTGCGCAGCAGCACCTGGTCGTCGACGAGCATCACGCGGATCGTCATCGGGTCCTCTTCCGTGTCTTCGGTTGCCGTCCTCGCCGTCGGTGCCGTGTCCGGCTGCCGTCGGCGCAGGGGTGCGGGTGTCAGCGGGGGGCGCGATGGTCAGTGCGCCGGTTTGAGCGGCAGCAGGGCGCTGATCCGGAATCCTCCGCCCGGGCGCGGGCCGGCGTCCAGCGTGCCACCGACCATGCCGACCCGCTCGCGCATGCCGATCAGGCCGTGTCCCTGCCCGTCCGGGCCGCCCTCCTCGTACAGCTCGTGCGGGGCGCCCTTGCCGTCGTCCTCGACCAGCAGGCCGAGACCGTCGTCGAAGTAGACCAGCCGGACGCTGGCGCCCGCGTGGGGCCCGCCGTGCTTGCGGGTGTTGGTGAGCGCCTCCTGCACGATCCGGTACGCGGTCAGCTCCACCCCGCTGGGCAGCGGACGCGGGGTCCCCTCCACCCGGAAGTCGACGGGCAGGCCGGAGCTGCGGCACTGCTCGACCAGGTCGTCGATCTGCTCGACGTCGGGCTGCGGGACGTACTCGCCGCCCTCCTGGTGCTCCCCGGTGCGCAGCACGCCCAGCAGGCGGCGCATCTCGGCGAGGGCCTGGCGCCCGGTGGACGAGATCGTCTCCAGGGCCTTCCTGGCCTGGTCGGGCGCGGCGTCCAGGACGTAGGCGGCGCCGTCGGCCTGCACCACCATCACCGACACGTTGTGGGCGACGACGTCGTGCAGCTCGCGCGCGATCCGGGCACGCTCGGCGGCGACCGCGACCTTCGACTGCGCCTCCCGCTCCTTCTCCAGCCGCGCAGCGCGCTCCTCCAGCTGGGCGAAGTACGCGCGCCTGGTGCGCACGGAGTCGCCGAGCACCCAGGCCAGGGCGAAGGGCACCGTCTGGAAGACCACCAGGGCGATCTGCCCGAGGAAGCCGGTCTGCTCGGCCGGCCAGCGGATCTGGGCGAGGGCCGCCGCACAGAGGCTGACGACGAGCGCGAGCCGGGAGGCCCAGCGCTCGCCGACCGCCGCCACCGTGTAGGTGATCACCAGCATGGCGAAGTCGGCGACGGTCGTCTCGACGTCCAGCACCAGCTGGGCCAGCCCGGTCACCAGGGCGACCAGCAGCATGGGCTCCGGGAGACGGCGGCGCAGCGCCACGACGGCACACAGGACGGCGGAGACGGCCATCCCCACGATGACCGTTCCGTGGTGACCGTGCACCCCGTCGAGACTGACCACGCTCAGGCCGGACAGCCCGAACAGGACGACGGCCCAGAAGGCGTCGACCCAGGTCGGGTGGCGGCGGAGGAAGTCATAGAGGCGCTGCACGTAACCCAGAGTAGGTAAACCCGATGTGCGCAGGGGTCAACCGGAGGACCGATCCGGGCCGGGCGCGTGTACTCCGCAAGGTGGAGACCCTGATCATCAGTGCGCCTAGTCTGTTCCGGTGGCGGACGGGACGACTGCGGAGGATCCGCGCGAGGATCGCGGCCCGCGCGGCTGGCGCGCGGCGGCCGAGGCGGCGCTGTACGGGCCCGGGGGCTTCTACCGGCGTCCGGAGGGCCCGGCCGGCCACTTCCGTACGTCCGTGCACGCCTCCCCGCTGTTCGCGCGGGCCGTGGCCCGGCTGCTGTGCCGGGTCGACGAAGCCCTGGGGCGGCCCGCGGTGCTGGACTTCGTCGACCTGGGCGCCGGGCGGGGGGAACTGGTCACCGGGGTGCTCGCCGCGCTGCCGCCGGGGGTGGCGGCCCGCGCGCGTGCGTACGCCGTCGAGATCGCCGGCCGCCCGGCCGGTCTGGATCCCCGTGTCACCTGGCGGCACGACCTCCCGGAGGCGGTCACCGGGCTGCTGTTCGCCAACGAGTGGCTGGACAACGTACCCGTCGACGTCGTCGAGGTGGACCGCGCCGGCGTGCCCCGGCTGGTGCTGGTCGCGGCGGACGGCTCCGAGCGGCTCGGTGAGCCCGTGACGGGCCCGGACGCCGACTGGCTCGCACGCTGGTGGCCGCTGCCGGCCGAGGAGGGGCTGCGGGCGGAGATCGGACTGCCCCGTGACCGGGCCTGGGCTTCGGCCGTGGACCGGGTGGCCGGGGGGCTCGCGGTGGCCGTGGACTACGCGCACACCGTGCGGACGCGGCCCCCGTTCGGAACGCTCACCGGTTTCCGGGAGGGGCGCGGGACGACGCCCGTGCCGGACGGGTCGTGCGACATCACGGCACACGTCGCCCTGGACGCGTGCGCGGCGGCGTCCAGGTCCCCCGGGCCGGCGCGGGCGCTCCCCCGCACGGCGCGGGGGACCGGCGGAACGGCGCGCGAGACGGCCGACGCGCGCCTGCTCACGCAACGCGCCGCTCTGCACGCCCTGGACATCACCGGCGCACGTCCCCCGCTCACGCTGGCTTCCACGGACCCCGCCGCCTACGTACGCGCCCTCGCGAGCGCCGGCGAGGCCGCCGAGCTGACCGCCCCTGGCGGCCTCGGCGACTTCGGGTGGCTGCTCCAGCCGGTCGGCATCCCTGATCCCCTGGGCCGGGGCCCCCTCGGCCCCGGCCCGCCCCACCCGGGCCCACCGGACCCGGGCACGCCCGGCCCGCCGGCCGCGCCCCGCTGACCGGCGGGCCCCCGGCGGCCTACTTGTCGATGTCGCCGACCACGAAGAACATCGACCCCAGGATCGCCACCATGTCCGCCACCAGCGTCCCCGGCAGCAGTTCGGTCAGCACCTGGATGTTGTTGTACGACGCCGAGCGCAGCTTGAGCCGGTACGGGGTCTTCTCGCCCTTGCTGACGAGGTAGTAGCCGTTGAGGCCGAGCGGGTTCTCGGTCCACGCGTACGTGTGCCCCTCGGGTGCCTTCAGCACCTTCGGCAGCCGCTGGTTGACCGGCCCGGGCGGCAGCTCCGCGAGCCGGTCCAGACAGGCGTCGGCAAGGTCCAGCGCGTTGTGGGTCTGCTCCAGCAGGACCTCGAAACGGGCGAGACAGTCGCCCTCCGCGCGGGTGACGACCCTCAGGACGTCCTGGAGGTCGCCGTAGGCCAGGTACGGCTCGTCACGGCGCAGGTCGAAGTCGACGCCCGAACCGCGCGCGACGGGCCCGCTCACGCCGTAGGCGTGCACCGTCTCGGGCGCCAGCACCCCGACCCCGCGCGTGCGTCCCCGGAAGATCTCGTTGCCGAGCACCAGGTCGTCGAAGACGTCCATGCGCGCGCGCACGGCGGCGACGGCCGCACGCGCGCGTGCGGCCCATCCGGCGGGCAGGTCCTCCTTGAGGCCGCCGACGCGGTTGAACATGTAGTGCACGCGTCCGCCGGACACCTCCTCCATCACGTTCTGGATCACCTCGCGCTCCCGGAACGCGTAGAACACCGGCGTGATCCCGCCCAGCTCCAGCGGGTAGGAGCCGAGGAACATCAGGTGGTTCAGCACCCGGTTCAGCTCGGCGAGCAGGGTGCGCGTCCACACCGCCCGCTCGGGGACCTCCATGCCGAGCATCCGCTCCACGGCGAGGACCACGCCCAGCTCGTTGGAGAACGCCGACAGCCAGTCGTGGCGGTTGGCGAGCATAATGATCTGCCGGTAGTCGCGGGCCTCGAAGAGTTTCTCGGCGCCGCGGTGCATGTAGCCGATCACCGGCTCCGCGCGCACGATGCGCTCCCCGTCCAGCACGAGCCTGAGCCGCAGTACACCGTGCGTGGACGGATGCTGCGGCCCGATGTTGAGCACCATGTCGGTGCTCTCCGCCGCGCCGCCGATCCCGACCGTGGTCTCCGCCGTAGGAGTCATGGCCCCAGTTTCCCCTACGTACCCTGGCTCCATGGAGACGGGGAGCCGGGAAGACGCGGGAACGGCGGCGGGCGAGCCGGTGTGGCGGGGGCTGCAGCCCGGCCTGCTGCGCGTGCGCCGGATGCTGCTGGCGGTGTGGGCAGGGACGCTGGCGGTCGCCACGGGGCTGCTGCTGGGGCTTCTCGTGGGGCCCGCGTGGGCGGCCTGGGCCCTGCTGCCCCTGGTGTCCGCCGCCTGGTGCCGGCGGCTGCTGGCGCGCAACTGGCGTTCGTGGCGGTACGCCGAGCGCGCCGACGACCTGCTGATCAGCCGCGGTGTCCTGTGGCGTGAGGAGACGGTCGTGCCGTACGGGCGGATGCAGCTGGTGGAGGTGACCTCCGGGCCCGTGGAGCGGCGCTTCGGGCTGGCCACCGTGCAGCTGCACACGGCCGCCGCCGCGACCGACGCGACCATCCCCGGCCTGGACCCGGCCGAGGCGGAACGCCTGCGCGACCGGCTCACCCAGCTGGGCGAGGCACGATCGGCGGGCCTGTGACACCCCGGGCCGGCGGCGCGGACGGCAGCGGGCCGGACGGCGGCATACCGGCGGACGGTGCCGGCCCGGACGGCGGCATGCCGGAGCAGCCGCCCGTCGTCGAGCGCCGGCTGCATCCGGTGACGCCCTTCCGCCGGGCGTGGGCGCCGCTCGCCGTACTGGCCGGCTGGGCGGTGCACGACCCGGGCGGCGCGCAGGAGCAGCTGGCCCGGCTGACCGGCACCATGCTGCTGCTGGGGGCCGCCGTGGTGGTGCCGGTGGCCGGGCTCTACGGCTTCCTGTCCTGGTGGTTCACGCACTTCGCGGTCACCGGTACCGAACTGCGCATCCGTACGGGCCTGCTGTTCCGGCGGACCGCGCACATCCGGCTGGAGCGCATCCAGGCCGTGGACGTCTCCCGTCCCCTCCTCGCGCGCGTGGCGGGCGTCGCCAAGCTGCGGATCGATGTCGTCGGCGCCGACGACAAGGACGAACTGGTCTTCCTGGGCGAGCGGGAGGCGCGCGCCCTGCGCGCGGAGCTGCTCGCGCGCGCGGCGGGTTTCGCGCCCGAGACGGCGGCCGGTGTGGGAGAGGCACCGGCGCGCGAGCTGCTGCACGTGCCCCCGCGGGCGCTCGCGCGTTCCCTGGTGCTGACGGGAGCCACCTGGGCCTCGCTGGGCGCCGCACTCGCCGTGCCCACCGTGCTGTGGCTCGCCACCCACAACGCGCTGACGGTCCTCGCCACCGCCCTGCCCCTGCTCGGCGCGGCCGGCGCGCGCAGCGCGGGCCGCTTCGTCACCGAGTTCGACTGGACGGTGAGCGAGTCGCCGGACGGGCTGCGCATCGACCACGGGCTGCTCGACCGCGCACACGAGACGGTACCGCCCGGCCGCGTGCAGACCGTGCGGATCGTGGAACCGCTGCTGTGGCGCCGGCCGGGCTGGGTGCGGGTGGAACTGGACGTGGCCGGATCCGCCAACTCGGTGCTGATACCCGTCGCCCCGCGCGCGGTCGCCGAGTCCGTCATCGCGCGCGTCCTGCCCGGCGTGACGGTGCCACGGGAACCGGCGCGCGTGCCGCGCCGGGCCCGGTGGTGCCTCCCGCTCTGGTGGCGCGGACACCGGCTCGCGGTGACCGGCACGGTGTTCGCCGCCCGGAGCGGCCTGCTGCGCCGCCGGCTCTCGCTGGTCCCGCACGCCAAGGTGCAGAGCGTACGACTCACCCAGGGGCCCTGGGAGCGCCGCTGGGGGCTCGCGGACGTCCACGTGGACACGGGGGCGGACAAGACCGTCACGGCCCGGCTGCGGGACGCCGAGGAGGCCGCGCGCCTCTTGGCGGAGCAGGCGGAGAGGTCCCGTACGGGCCGCCGGGCCGCCCCGCCGGATCGCTGGATGACCACCGGCTGACAGCAGGCCGGCGGTCGGCGGTGGTCGGCTGCGCCGGACGACGCGTCGGGCCCGGCTCCCCCTCGCGGGAGGGCCGGGCCCGATCGTCCGGAGCGCCTGGTGCGTCCCTGCGGCTGACGGGGGCTCAGGAAGCCGCGCCGCGCAGCCTCTGGACGTCGATCTGCTCGGTCTCGTCGTGCGCCGTCAGGTCGATGACCTGACCGACACCCCGGGACCGCGCGTCGGCGGGCTTGAACCCGGCCTCGGTCTCCGCCTTGTGCACGGCGAGCGCCTCCTGGCCGACGACATCGGCCAGGTCCTCGTTCTGCACGGAGTCCAGCGCGGCCTTCGGCGCGCCCTTCTGGGTGCCGAAGAAGTCGAAGCCGCCCTCGACCGCCGGGCGCCGCGCGGGCGCGGCCGGGGCGACGGCCACGGCGGTGGGCACCGTGAAGTGCCCGGCGGGCGGCTGCGCCGCGGGACGGGCGGCCTCGGCCGCCGGCGCGGCGTCAGTGTCGGTGTCGGCGGCGTCCGTCACGGCTGCCGCGGTGTCTTCTCCTTCGGTGACGGCCTCGGCTCCTTCGGCCACGGCTTCGGCCGGCTCGCCCGCGGGGGCCACCCCGGCGAGGGGAGTCACCTCGCCCACGGGAGCCGGCGGCGCGTCGCCCGCGCTGCCCGCTTCACCCGTCACGTCGGCCTCGGGCGCGGTGGCGGCCGCCGGCTCGGGCTCCGGTTCGGGCTCGGCCTCCGGTTCCGGTCCTGCCGGTGCCCCGTGGTCGAACCGGGCCAGGGCCGTCAGGGCCCGCCGGTACAACCGCGCGCCCTCGGACGAGAACACCGGGTACGGCGTCGCCCCGCCCGCGGCGGCCGCCGCGCCCCCGGACACGTCCGCGGCACCCGGGTCCGCCTGCGGCCGGGCGCTCGGACCGGGCGGCAGGGCGGGTGAGGAGGACGCCGGCTCGGGCACCACCGCCTCGATCTCCAGCAGCCGGCGTCCCTCCAGGGCGCTCGCGCGCTCGGTCTCCGCCGTGGCGTACCGGCGCAGGAGGGCCGCGTGCTCGTTGCGCAGGCCCGCCAGTTCGGCGCGCTTGGCCCTGAGCCGCTGCTCCAGCTTCACGCGCAGCTCGCGGGACTCCTCGAGATCGGTCTCCAGTTCGGCGACCCGTTCCTCGTACCGCCATTCGTCGCCGGCACGCGCGCGCGTGAGTTCGGCGACCTGTTTGCCCGCCTGGGTGTCCCAGCGGCGCATCAGGACCGCGCCGGCGACCGCGGTCGCGGCGGCCACGGCGGCCAGCGCGCGCACCACCGGCGCCTCGGCGAACACCCAGGGGCCCAGTGCGCAGATGACGGACACACCGGCGAGCGCCGAGGGAGGCAACAGCCGGTGCAGAGGCGGGGAATGGCGGTGGCGTCCACGTGGCATGGCCAGAAACTTACCGCCCGTAGGCGATTCATGGGTCCCCGCCCAGTAAAAACACGGCCTTACCTCGTGCTTCATGGTGTGTCAGGCGCGCCACGGGCTCAGCGGTCGGTGAGCCGCCCGCTGAGCCACTGGAGCGACGGCGGGATCTCGCGCCGCCAGGTGTTGAAGTTGTGCCCGCCGCTCTCGAGGATGATCGACGAGATCCGGGTCAGGTTCGTGGCCTGCACGCGCGCGATGAACTTCATCGTGGCGTTGTAGTTGTGCTCACCGACCTTGCTGCTGGTCACGAGCAGCGAGGTGTCCGGCGCGGACTCGTGCTGGAGGAGCCACGACAGGTCGGCCCGGTTGCGCAGTTCCGCGTCGCCGTGGAAGAGGTCACCGGTCGTGGGGTCGATCGGCGCCCGGTAGTACGGCGAGAGGCCGGCACCGGCCGCGTACACGTCGGGGTGGTGCATGGCGAGCTTGAGCGCGCAGTAGCCGCCCGTGGAGTCACCGATGACGCCCCAGCTGCCCGGGCGCTTGCCGGCCCGGTAGTGCGTGAGGACGGCCTCCGGGAGGTCCTTCGCGAAAAACGTTTCCGCTTGCGGCCCGCCCGGGACGTCCACGCATTCGGTGTCCCGCGGCGGTGCCACGGTGGGCCGCAGCATGACCAGGATCATCGGCTGCATCCGCCCGTCCTTGGACAGCTGCTGCGCCGTGCGCGGGTAGTTCAGTTTGTCCACCAGCGACCGCGCCGTGCCGGGGTAGCCGGTCAGCACCACGGCGGCCGGGAACGTACGCGTGCGGTACTGCGGCTGGAAGTACTCCGGCGGCAGGTACACGTACGCCGGGGTGACGATGTGGGTCGTACGGCCGATGATGTCGACCTTCTGGACCTGTCCGCCCGTCTCGGGCCGCGTGGCGCGCACCCCCGGTACCTCGGAGGTGGAGACCACCTGGAGGGGGCCGCCGGTGCTGCCGTTGGCCGAGTGGTCGATGACGATCCCCTGCTCGGTCTCCTTGCCGAACAGGTCCGCCCAGCTGGCGTAGAAGCCGAAGGCCTGGTTGGCGGCGAGCCCGACGGACGCGAAGAGCGCCAGCTGGGTGGCCAGCATCAGGCCGACCCGTCCGCCGACGGCCCGCCAGTTCCGGGGGGCGAGGCGCGGCCACAGCCACACCGTGCCGACGAACAGCCCGGCGGCGATCGCGATCGCCAGCACCAGCACTTTGTTGCTCGTGAGACCCATGAGCTGTTTCCTGCCTGCGCTTTCCGCCCGTACCGTACCCACGCTTCGTCGCGAAGGCTTGCCCGGGGCTTTCCTTGGCCTTTGACCGGACTTTCCGGTGAGGAGTGAACCTCTCTCCCCGAGACACCGTCCTAGAGGGCGCAATGTCGCCGGCTGCCCGATCGGGCCCGGGTTCAAGGTCTCTCGCAGAACTACGGGATGCGATGTCTGTCAGGATAGATGGGGAAATGTCGGGCGAGGTTCCGGGTCGATCAAGCCGGGCGCGGCGAATGCTGCGCGGCCCGCGCCCCGAGGCCGTCCCCGCTCTGGTCGGCCGGGCCGCCGCGCTCGTGGGCGTCCTGGACATTGCCGCGGGTGTGTTCCCGCGCTTCCGTCACAGCCGTATGCACGCCATCGCCGAAGTGCTGCCGGGCTCGTTCGGGCCGTTCGCGGCGGCGCTCTCGCTGAGCGCCGGCGTGCTGCTGCTGCTGCTCGCGCACGGGCTCAAACGGCGCAAACGCCGGGCGTGGCGCGCGGCGGTCGCGCTGCTGCCGGCTGGTGCGGTGGGGCAGTTCGCGTACCGGCACTCGGTCGTCGGCATGCTCATCGCGGTCGTACTGCTGGTGCCACTGCTGCGCCACCGGAGCCAGTTCGCGGCCCTGCCGGACCCGCGCAGCAGGTGGCGAGCGCTCGCCAACTTCGTCCTCATGAGCGCCGGTTCCCTCGTTCTCGGACTGGTCATCGTCAGCGTCCACCCGGATCGGACGATCGGCGACCCGAGCCTGGCCGATCGGCTGACGCACGTCATCTACGGCCTGTTCGGCTTCGAGGGGCCGGTCGACTACCAGGGAAACACCTCCTGGACCGTCGCCTTCTCCCTCGGCGCGCTCGGCTGGATCACCGCCGTCACCACCGTCTACCTGGCCTTCCGCCCCGAACACCCGGCCGCGCGCCTCACCGAGGAGGACGAGGACAGGCTGCGCGCGCTGCTGGACAAGCACGGCCGGCGCGACTCGCTCGGCCACTTCGCGCTGCGCCGCGACAAGGCCGTCGTGTTCTCGCCGAGCGGCAAGGCCGCGGTCACCTACCGGGTCGTGTCCGGCGTGATGCTCGCCAGCGGCGACCCCATCGGTGACGTCGAGGCCTGGCCGGGCGCCATCGAACGCTTCATGGACGAGGCCAGGGCCCACTCGTGGACCCCCGCCGTGATGGGCTGCTCGGAGACGGGCGGCGAGGTGTGGACCCGCGAGACCGGCCTGGACGCCCTGGAACTGGGCGACGAGGCGGTGGTGGACGTGGCGGATTTCTCGCTCGCCGGACGCGCGATGCGCAACGTGCGCCAGATGGTCAAGCGCATCGAGCGAGCCGGCTACGAAACCCGGGTCCGGCGCATCCGTGACGTCGGCGACGCCGAGCTGGAGCGGATCCGCCGCGCCGCTGAGGACTGGCGGGGCACCGACACCGAACGCGGCTTCTCCATGGCGCTCGGCCGCATCGGCGACCCGTCCGACGGTGACTGCCTGATCGCCACCGCGCACAAGGCCGACGACACGCCGGGCGAGTACGGCGACCTGAAGGCGATCCTGCACTTCGTGCCCTGGGGCGGTGACGGCGTCTCGCTGGACCTGATGCGCCGGGACCGCAGCGCCGACCCGGGCATGAACGAACTGCTGATCGTCGCCGCCCTGCAGGCCGCCCCGAAGCTCGGCATCGCCCGGGTCTCGCTGAACTTCGCGATGTTCCGCTCCGCCCTCGCACGCGGGGAGAAGATCGGCGCCGGTCCGGTGCTGCGCGCCTGGCGCGGGCTGCTGGTGTTCCTCTCGCGCTGGTTCCAGATCGAGTCGCTGTACAAGTTCAACGCCAAGTTCCAGCCACGCTGGGAGCCGCGGTTCGTGGTCTACCGGGCCTCCGGCGACCTGCCCCGCATCGGCTTCGCCGCCATGCAGGCGGAGGGCTTCGTCAACCTCGCCCTGCCGCTGCCGCGCTTCCTGCGCCGGCGCAGGACGGCCGCCCAGCGCCCCTGCGCCCACGCGATGGGCGAACGGGACGTCCGGGCGGCCTGAGCCCGGACCGGACGAACGGTGCGGCACCAGGACCGGCCCGGGCGGAAGCCCACCCCCTCCGGCACGAGGGCTTCCGCCCGGGTCGCCGCGCGTTCACGGCCTCCCTGCTGGGCCTACGCTGAACGTATGAACAACCTCAGCGGGCGCGGCCGAGTGGCCGGCCTTCCGGCATGGGACCGGTGCGCGGTCATGGGGGTCGTGAACGTGACCCCCGACTCCTTCTCCGACGGCGGCCGCTGGTTCGACACGACCGCCGCCGTCAAACACGGCCTCGGTCTGGTGGCCGAGGGCGCGGACCTGGTCGACGTCGGCGGCGAGTCCACCCGGCCCGGGGCCACGCGCGTGGACGAGGCGGAGGAACTGCGGCGGGTCATCCCCGTGGTGCGCGGCCTCGCCTCCGAGGGCGTCGCCGTCTCCGTGGACACCATGCGCGCCTGCGTCGCCGAACGGTCCCTCGCGGCCGGCGCCTGCCTCGTCAACGACGTCAGCGGCGGCCTGGCCGATCCCGCGATGATCCCGGTGGTCGCCGAGGCGGGCGCCCCGTTCGTCGTCATGCACTGGCGCGGCTTCCTCCAGGGCGGCAACGCCGGGGGCGTCTACGAGGACGTCGTCACCGAAGTCCTGGACGAGTTGCGTGCGCGCGTGGAGGCCGTGCTGGCGGGCGGCATCGCCCTCGACCGCGTCGTCGTCGACCCCGGCCTCGGCTTCTCCAAGGAGGCCGGCCACGACCTGGCCCTCCTCGCCCACCTCGACCGCCTGCGCGCTCTCGGCCACCCCCTGCTGGTCGCCGCCTCCCGCAAGCGGTTCCTCGGCCGGGTCCTCGCCGGACCCCAGGGGGCGCCCCCGCCGGCCCGGGAGCGCGACGCCGCCACGGCCGCCGTGTCCGCGCTCGCCGCCCAGGCCGGCGCATGGGCGGTGCGCGTGCACGAGGTACGCGCCACCGCGGACGCCGTACGGGTGGCACGGGCCGTGGAGGGAGCGCGTACGGCGGGGACGACGCCGGGCCCCGGGGGTGCGCGCGGCGCCCCGCCTGGCACCGCGCACGTGCCGGGCGTCGAAGGCGAGCGCGGGGCGGAAGGAGACCGGTGAGCGCCCCCCATACCGATGTCGAGCAGGTCGAGGCCGCCAACACCGCCTTCTACGAGGCGCTGGAACGCGGCGACTTCGAAGAGGTCTCCTCGCTCTGGCTCGCACCCGTCGACCTGGGCGTGGACGAGACGTACCACGACCCCGCGGACACCGGCGTCGTCTCCTGCGTGCACCCCGGCTGGCCGGTGCTCACCGGCCGCGGCGAGGTTCTCAGGTCGTACGCCCTGATCATGGCGAACACCGACTACATCCAGTTCTTCCTCACCGACGTGCACGTCTCCGTCACCGGTGACACCGCGCTCGTGACCTGCACGGAGAACATCCTCAGCGGTGGTCCCGCCCCGGAGGAGGGCGCGGAACTCGGACCGCTGGTCGGCCAGCTCGTGGTCGCCACGAACGTGTTCCGGCGCACGCACTCCGGCTGGAAACTCTGGTCCCATCACGCCTCTCCCGTCCTGGCCGAGACCGACGACGCCGACGACGAGGAGAGCGTCAACGGAGTGGACCCGGGCGACGAACCTCTCGCCTGAGCGGACGGGCACCCGCGACCGCGGCACGCACAGGAGCGGGGCGGAGACGGAGCGTGCTTGGAATCACCCGCCGGGGGTAGGAGCGGCTACCAACCGCCGGCACGGCCGGGTTCCCCGGGGGAAACATCCGGTGAACCCTCCGCGCCGCGGCCCCGCCCCACGCCCCCGCGGCCCGGCTCTGCCGGTGCCCGCGGGTAGATTCGTCCAAGGCCGGTGTACCGCCCGCACGCGGTACCGACCGGTCGTTCCCGACGATTGCAGGAGTGATTCGCGTGGATCGTGTCGCGCTGCGCGGCCTGAAGGCCCGCGGGCATCACGGTGTGTTCCCCAGGGAGCGCGAGGAGGGTCAGACCTTCATCGTGGACCTCGTCCTCGGCCTGGACACCCGGCCGGCGGCGGCCGACGACGACCTGACGAAGACCGTGCACTACGGCATCGTCGCCGAGGAGGTCGTGGCCGTGGTCGAGGGCGAGCCGGTGAACCTCATCGAGACGCTCGCCGAGCAGATCGCCCGGACCTGCCTGGAGCACGAGGGTGTCCGGGAGGTCGAGGTCTGCGTCCACAAACCCGACGCGCCGATCACCGTCCCCTTCGACGACGTGACCGTCACCATCACCCGGAGCCGAGTATGACCCGACCTTTCCGCCAGGGTCAGAGCGACCCCACCGTCCAGCCGGTGCCCGCCTCGGTCGTGGAGAAGGTGGACGCCGCCGACACGACCCTGCACAACCCGCAGTGGGCCGTCGTCTCCATCGGTTCCAACCTCGGCAACCGCCTGGAGACCCTCCAGGGGGCCGTCGACGCCCTGGAGGACACCCCGGGCGTCCGCGTGAAGGCCGTCTCCCCGGTGTACGAGACGGAGCCGTGGGGCGTGACGCCCGGCAGCCAGCCGTCGTACTTCAACGCGGTCGTGGTCCTGAGGACGACGCTGCCCCCGGCCTCCCTGCTGGAGCGGGCGCACGCCGTCGAGGAGGCCTTCCACCGCGTCCGGGACGAGCGCTGGGGCCCGCGCACGCTGGACGTCGACATCGTGGCCTACGCGGACGTCACCTCGGACGACCCGCACCTCACCCTGCCCCATCCGCGCGCCCACGAGCGGGCCTTCGTGCTCGCTCCCTGGCACGACGTGGACCCGCAGGCGCGGCTCGCCGGCCGTGGCGCGGTGGCCGATCTGCTGTCCGCCGTCACCCGTGAGGGTGTGGAACCGCGCGAGGACCTGGAACTCCGCCTGCCCGAGTAGTCGTTAAGGTCGAGACGGGTCAGGACCGAGACCACCACGACCACGCACCGGGACGGTCCGGGGGAACTGAAGGGACACCGTGAGAGAGCTGCGCATCAGGGTGCTGGTCGGCGTGTTCGCCGTGGCCGCAATCCTGTCCTGGGCGGGCGCCCGCCTCTGGAACTCGATCGGGACCCTGCCCAGCGTCCCCCTGGCCGCCCCCATCGTGCTCGCGCTGATCGCGGTGGTGCTGCTCTCCACGGCGCTCTCGCTGCGCGCCCGCCTCAGGGCCCAGCGCGAGCGCCGGCCCGGCGCCAAGGGGGTCGACCCGCTGATGGCGGCACGGGCGGTCGTCTTCGGCCAGGCCAGCGCCCTGGTGGCCGCGCTCGTCGCCGGGATGTACGGCGGCACGGGCGTCTTCCTGCTGGAGCTGCTGGACATCCCGGCCCGCCGCGACCAGTCGCTCTACGCCGGCTTCTCGCTCCTGGCGGGCGTCGGTGTGATAGCGGCGGCCCTGTTCCTGGAGCGGGTCTGCAAGCTCCCCGAGGACGACGACCAGAACCCCACGGGAGTGGAACCGGCGGCCTGACCGCCGGCCCCGCCCACCGGTCTGTTCAGCGCGCCATGATGAGGCTCATCGCCTCGTTGCGGGTCGCCGCGTCCCGCAGCTGGCCGCGCACGGCGGACGTTATGGTCTTCGCGCCCGGCTTGCGGATGCCGCGCATGGACATGCACATGTGCTCGCACTGGATGACCACGATGACGCCCCGCGGCTCCAGGATGCTCATCAGGGAGTCGGCGATCTGCGTGGTGAGCCGTTCCTGGACCTGCGGCCGGCGGGCGTAGACGTCCACCAGCCGGGCCAGCTTCGACAGGCCGGTGATCTTGCCGGCCTCGGACGGGATGTAGCCGACGTGCGCGACACCCCGGAACGGCACCAGGTGGTGCTCGCACGTCGAGTACACCTCGATGTCCTTCACCAGGACCATCTCGTCGTGCCCCAGGTCGAACGTCGTCGTCAGGACGTCCTCGGGCTGCTGCCACAGACCGGCGAAGATCTCCTTGTACGCTCGCGCCACCCGTGCCGGCGTCTCCCGCAGGCCCTCGCGGTCCGGGTCCTCACCGACCGCGATCAACAGTTCCCGTACGGCGTTCTCGGCGCGCTTCTCGTCGAACTCACCGATGGGCCCCTGGCCGTCCAGCGTCACCGGGTCGGTCATCTGGGTTCCTCGTTCCTGTGCCTTGCACACGCGTCGGACACGCGTTCCGTCTGCGGACATGCGCAATGCCGCGCCCCCCAGGCTAGAACCTGGGGGGCGCGGCATGCATTCCGGGTCTGCGGGCCGGACGATCAGCTCTCGGAGCGGTCCTCCGGGGCCTGCTCCGTGACCGGGGCGGACTCCGTGACGGTGGACTTGACCGTGCTGATCGCCGCCGTCGCGCCGTTCGCACCGTTCGTCAGCGCCAGCTCCTTGGGGGAGAGCACCGGCGGACGGGTGGACGGGGTGCGGCGGGAGGAGCCGGTCCAGGCCGGCCGCGGCGGGCGCTTGACGATGGTGGCGAAGATCTCGGCGATCTCCTCCTTGCCCAGCGTCTCCTTCTCCAGCAGCTGGAGAACGAGGTTGTCGAGCACGTCGCGGTTCTCGACCAGGATCTCCCAGGCCTCGTTGTGCGCGGTCTCGATGAGCTTCTTGACCTCTTCGTCGACGAGCGCGGCGACCTCTTCCGAGTAGTCGCGCTGGTGCGCCATCTCGCGGCCGAGGAAGGGCTCGCTGTTGTCGCCGCCGAACTTGATCGCGCCGAGCCGCTCGGTCATGCCGTACTGCGTGACCATCGCGCGGGCCAGATTGGTGGCCTTCTCGATGTCGTTCGCGGCACCGGTGGTCGGGTCGTGGAAGACCAGTTCCTCGGCCGCCCGGCCGCCCAGCATGTAGGCGAGCTGGTCGAGCATCTCGTTGCGGGTGGTCGAGTACCTGTCCTCGTCCGGCAGGACCATCGTGTAACCGAGGGCACGGCCGCGGGACAGGATCGTGATCTTGTGGACCGGGTCGGAGTTCGGCGAGGCCGCCGCGACCAGGGCGTGACCGCCCTCGTGGTACGCGGTGATCTTCTTCTCCTTGTCCGACATGATCCGGGTCCGCTTCTGCGGTCCCGCGACCACGCGGTCGATGGCCTCGTCCAGCGCCTTGTTGTCGACCAGCTTCTGGTCACCGCGGGCGGTGAGCAGCGCGGCCTCGTTCAGCACGTTGGCGAGGTCGGCACCGGTCATGCCCGGCGTACGGCGGGCGACCGCGGCCAGGTCGACGTCGGGCGCGACCGGCTTGCCCTTCTGGTGGACCTTGAGGATCTCCAGACGGCCCTGGAGGTCCGGCGGGTCGACCGCGATCTGGCGGTCGAAGCGGCCGGGGCGCAGGAGGGCCGGGTCGAGGATGTCCGGACGGTTGGTGGCGGCGATCAGGATGACGCCGCCCTTGACGTCGAAGCCGTCCATCTCGACGAGCAGCTGGTTCAGGGTCTGCTCGCGCTCGTCGTGACCGCCGCCGAGGCCGGCGCCGCGGTGACGGCCGACCGCGTCGATCTCGTCGACGAAGACGATCGCCGGGGCGTTCGCCTTGGCCTGTTCGAACAGGTCACGGACCCGGGAGGCACCGACACCGACGAACATCTCGACGAAGTCGGAACCGGAGATCGAGTAGAAGGGGACGCCCGCCTCGCCGGCGACGGCGCGCGCGAGCAGGGTCTTGCCGGTACCCGGGCGGCCGTACAGGAGCACGCCCTTGGGGATCTTGGCGCCGACGGCCTGGAACTTGGCCGGCTCCTGGAGGAACTCCTTGATCTCCTGGAGCTCCTCGACGGCCTCGTCACAGCCGGCGACGTCGGAGAAGGTCGTCTTCGGCGTGTCCTTGGTGATGAGCTTCGCCTTGGACTTCCCGAAGTTCATGACCCGGGAGCCGCCGCCCTGCATCTGGTTCATCAGGAACAGGAAGACGACCACGATCAGGACGAAGGGCAGCAGCGACAGCAGAACGCCGAGGAACGGGTTCTGCTTGGACGGCGCCACGGTGTAGCCGTCCGTGATCTGCTTGTCCTGGTACTTGGTCTGGAGCGTGCCGGCAATGGTCACGCCCTGGTCGCCGATGTAGCTCGCCTGGATCTTCGAGCTGCCCTGGACCTTGTAACCGTCCTTGAGGGTGACCTTGATGCTCTGTTCGTCACCGGTTGTGAGCTTGGCCGATTCGACCTTGTTCGCATTGATCGCCGCCACGACCTGGCCGGTGTCCACCGTCTTGTAGCCGCCGGACGAGCCGACGACCTGCATCAACACGACCACGGCAAGGACGGCCAGCACGATCCACATGACCGGCCCACGGAAGTATCGCTTCACGTCCATCCATACGGAGCGGTGCCGCCCCGTCCCTCCTGCCATAGTGAGTTTGATAAGACAGTTCTTCTGACGGTACCCCAGCATTGTTGCCCGAAGCCGCACGGAGCCGTTTCGACGGCTGGGAAAACCCGTCTCTGCAAGCTTCAACGGCACAGGACCCGCTGGGGTTCCCGATCATCCTGCCGGGCTTGGGCCGACTGGCTCAGCCGCCGTAGACGTGGGGCGCCAGCGTGCCGACGAACGGCAGGTTGCGGTACTTCTCGGCGTAGTCGAGGCCGTAGCCGACGACGAACTCGTTCGGGATGTCGAAGCCGGCCCACTCCACGTCGATGGCGACCTTGGCGGCGTCCGGCTTGCGCAGCAGCGTGCACACCTTCAGGGAGGCGGGCTCGCGGGAACCGAGGTTGTTGATCAGCCAGGAGAGGGTCAGGCCGGAGTCGATGATGTCCTCGACGATCAGGACGTGCCGGCCCTTGATGTCGGTGTCGAGGTCCTTGAGGATGCGGACGACACCGGAGGACTGGGTGCCCGCGCCGTAGGAGGACACGGCCATCCAGTCCATGGTGACGGAGGTGGACAGCGCCCGGGCGAGGTCGGCCATGACCATCACCGCGCCCTTGAGGACGCCCACGAGCAGCAGGTCCTTGCCCGCGTACTCCGCGTCGATCTTCGCGGCCAGTTCGGCCAGCTTCGCGTCGATCTCTTCCTTGGTGATGAGCACCTGCTGGAGGTCGGCACCCATGTCTTTCGCGTCCACCCGCATCACTTTCGGTCGTCCCGCACTTACGGCCGCATGCGCGGCCACCGGCTGCCCGGCCCGCCGGAGGGTCGCTCCGGGAGGGGCCGGGTTCAGCCTTGCCGAATCACCAGTCTGCCACCCTGGCGCTGGGCGACGACTCTGCCCGGGAGATTGATGGCTCCCTGACCGCGCCAGCCGGTGATCAGGCGGTCGACTTCCTCGATGTGGCGGGCGAACAGCGAACCGGCCGGGGCGCCGGCCTCGATGGCCGCGCGGCGCAGGATCCGGCGGCGCACGGCGGGCGGGAGGGCGTAGAGCTTGGCGCACTCCAGCAGGCCCGCCGCGTCCCGCACGGCGGCCTCGGCCTGGCCGGCCCAGGCGTCGAGGGCGTCGGCGTCGTCGCGGGACAGCTGGGCGGTGCGGGCGAGCGCCTCCACGACGCCCTTGCCGAGGGCCTTCTCCAGGGCGGGCAGTCCCTCGTGCCGGAGCCGGGAGCGGGTGTAGGCGGGGTCGGCGTTGTGCGGGTCGTCCCAGACGGGAAGGGACTGGACCATGCAGGCCTTGCGGGCGGTCTGCCGGTCGAGGTGCAGGAAGGGCCGCCGGTAACGGCCGCCGGCCCCCGAGACCGCGGCCATGCCGGACAGGGAGCGGATGCCGGAGCCGCGGGCGAGGCCCAGCAGGACGGTCTCGGCCTGGTCGTCGCGGGTGTGGCCGAGCAGGACCGCGGTGGCGCCGTGGCGTTCGGCGGCGGCGTCGAGGGCGGCGTAGCGGGCGTCGCGGGCGGCGGCTTCGGGCCCGCCCTCACGGCCGACGGTCACGGCGACGGAGTCGACCGGGCCGAGGCCCAGCTCGCGCAGCCGCAGGGCGACCTCGTCGGCGCGCAGTCCCGAACCGGGCTGGAGGCCGTGGTCGACGGTGACCCCGCCGGCGCGGATGCCGAGTCTGGGGGCCTCGAAGGCGAGGGCGGAGGCGAGTGCCATGGAGTCGGCGCCGCCGGAGCAGGCGACGAGGACGAGCGGGGAGGGGGGCCGCTCGTCCGTCCGGCCGGGCCGCCGGCGCTCACCGGGGGCCTGCCGGGCCGCGTGCGCGCCGGAGGTCTGGTGGTCGTTCAGGATGTCGTGGAGGACGCGGCGAACCGCCAGGCGTATCGCCGCGACCGCAGGATGGGGACCCATGTCCGGTTCCCTTCATGAAGTTTTCCGGGGGGTGAACCCGAGTCGGTCACACAGAGTGTGTAGATGGTGACAGAAGCGGGCCGTTCCCCGAGCATTGCACGCCTACGCATGGCTCACGGTCCCTCGGACGGGTGATTGAAGGGGCGTTCGCCTGCCGTCGGCCGGATTCGTCTCACGACGCCCGGGCACGGATCACGACTCGGCCTTGCGGTGCACCCGGGTGACCCAGTCGGCCGGCTGGGCGATCTCGCCCTTGGTGGGCAGGGTGTTGGGCGAGGTCCACACGCGGTTGAAGCCGTCGACGCCGACCTGGTCGACGACGGCCCGCACGAACCGCTCGCCGTCCCGGTACTGCTTGAGTTTGGCATCCAGACCCAGCAGCTTGCGCAGGGCGAGGTCCAGCCGGGAGGCGCCCTTCGCGCGGCGCTGCTGGAACTTCTCGCGGATCTCCGAGACGGTCGGTACGACGCTGGGTCCGACGCCGTCCATGACGTAGTCGGCGTGGCCCTCCAGCAGGGACATCACGGCGGTCAGGCGCCCGAGGACCTCTCGCTGGGCCGGGCTCTGCACCAGCTCCACGAAGGAGCGTCCGCCGTCCTCCTCCTCGGCCTCGGGCCGGCCGCCCGCCAGGGACTGGGCAGCCTCCCGGATGCGCTCCAGGAAGGTCATCGGGTCCACGTCGGTCTCGGCCAAGAACGACTGGATTTCGCCCTCCAGGTGGTCACGGAGCCAGGGCACGGCGGTGAACTGCGTGCGGTGGGTCTCCTCGTGCAGGCACACCCACATCCGGAAGTCGTGCGGCTCCACGTCGAGTTCCCGCTCCACGTGGACGATGTTGGGCGCGACGAGCAGCAGCCGGCCGCCGCCGTTCGCGCCGGCCGGGAGGTCGCGGGCGGCGGGGGCGAAGGTCTCGTACTGGCCGAGAACGCGGGAGGACAGGAACGACAGGAGCATGCCGAGTTCCACGCCGGTGACCTTGCCGCCGACGGCGCCGAGGACCGCGCTGCCCGGGTTGCCGCCACGCCGTTCCTGCATCTTCTCCAGGAGCGGTTTCAGGATCTCCCGGAAGCCGGCGACGTTGGCGCGGACCCAGCCGGGGCGGTCGACCACGAGGACGGGGGTGTCGTGGATCTCGTCGGTGCCCATCCGGGTGAAGCCCCGGACGTGTTCCTCCGAGGCCTTCGCGTGGCGGCGCAGTTCCGCGACGACGGACCGGGCCTCGTCACGGCTGACGTCGGGGCCCGGTCGCACGAGCCGTGTCGCGGTCGCCACCGCGAGGTTCCAGTCGACCATCCCGGGAGATGCGGTGCCACCGAAGCCAGTCATGCGTCAACGGTACGTGAGCGGCCCCCGTTGGGGCAGGCCGTGGGGCCGGGGCGACCACGGGCGGGGACCGGGCCGCGGCGGGAACCGTACGTCCGGCCCACGTGTGCGTGCCTACCCGCAGCCGCAGCCCGCGAGTGCCGTCGCCGCGGCGTCCAGGGCCGACTGGGCCTCCGTCGCGTCGGCCGTGTGCGAGGCCAGGAAGGCGAAGGCGAGGAGCCGCCCGTCCTTGTCGACGACCGTGCCGGCGAGGGTGTTCACGCCGGTCAGGGTGCCGGTCTTGGCGCGTACGACCCCGGCGGCGCCGTCGGTGTAACGGGCGCTCAGGGTGCCGGTGAAGCCGGCGACGGGGAGGCCGGTGAGGACGGGGCGGAGGCCCGGGCGGGCCGGGTCGCCCGCCTTGACCAGGAGCGCGGTGAGGAGGTCCGCCGTCAGCCGGTCGGCGCGGTCGAGGCCGCTGCCGTCGTGGAAGGCGGCCCCGGACACGGGCAGGCCGAGCTTGCGCAGCTGGGTGGCGATCGCCCGGGCGCCGCCGGCGAAGCTCGCGGGGTCACCGCCGGCGAGGGCGGTCTGGCGGGCCAGGGCCTCGGCGATGTCGTTGTCGCTGTTGGTGAGCATGCGCTCGACCAGGGCGGACAGCGGGGGCGAGGAGACGGTGGCGAGGGTCTGCGCGCGCGTGCTGGCCTTGGACGGGCCCGGGGACGTGGTGGTGATGCCGGCCGCCTTGAGAAAGCCCGCGAACTTCGCGGCCGCGTCCGCCGCCGGGTCGCTCACACGGGGCGCCGGCCCGCCGGCGGAGTCGTCCGCGCGGCCCTCGTCGGCGGCCAGGGCGCTGACCGGGGCGAGGTTGTCGTTGACGCCGATGGGGTGCAGGGCGGGGCCGGTGTAGAGGGTGGTGTCGTACGAGAGGGTGATGTCGTGGATGCCGCGCCTGTCCAGCGCCTTCGCGGTGTCCGCGGCCAGGGTGCGCAGGGCGGCCCAGCCCCCGCCGGCCTTCGGGTGTGCGGTCAGGGTGGGGTCGCCGCCGCCGACCAGGACGAGTTCCCGGGTGTCGGGTTCGAGGGCGGCGCGGGTGGTGAGGCGGTGGTCGGGGCCGAGGGCGGACAGGGCGGCGACGGCGGTGGCGATCTTGGTGGTGGAGGCGGGGGTGAGGGCCTTGCCGTCGCCGGTGCCGTAGAGGCGGGTGCCGGTGGCGACGTCGACGACGGCCGCCGCGCGGTCGTCGCCGAGCGCCGGGGCGTCCAGGAGGGGTTCCAGGACGTCCGGAAGAGGCCTGCCGCCCGAGGGGGCCTTCCGGGTGCCGACGGCGCCACCGGTGCCGCCCAGGCCCGTCAGGACGGGCGCGGCGCTCGGCGCGGGCCGGGGCGCTCCCGCAGCCGTACCGGAACGGCCGTGATCTGCGCCACCTGATCCCTCCAGAGCGGCGGCGCGGTCCCCCTCGGCCGTACGCTGACCGTTGGCGTCCCAGGGACCGGCGACGGTCACCACGCCGGCGGCCAGCACCAGGCCGGCGGTGGCGGCGCCCGCGGTGTACTGCCAGGTCCTGACGGTCCGCGGACGGGAGAGGTGCGCAGGTCCGACGCGCACGGCCTTCGTCAGCCGCGCGATCCGCGGCCCGGCGGCCGTCGCGGCGCGTGCCAGACACGGTCGTACGGCGTTCGCGATCCGCGCCACCCGCGGTCTCGTGGCCCGCCAAGGCCTCAGTACTGGCACGACCACCAGCCCCTTTCGCGATCACACACCTGCGTGAGGGACACTTAACCACCAGAACTATGTGCTGATCATGGAGGAGCCACCGGTGGAGTTCGACGTCACGATCGAGATCCCGAAGGGTTCGCGGAACAAGTACGAGGTGGACCACGAGACCGGTCGGATCCGCCTGGACCGTCGCCTCTTCACCTCGACCGCCTATCCGACCGACTACGGCTTCGTCGAGAACACCCTCGGCGAGGACGGTGACCCGCTGGACGCGCTGGTCATCCTGGACGAGCCGACCTTCCCGGGTTGCCTCATCCGATGCCGCGCGATCGGCATGTTCCGTATGACGGACGAGGCCGGCGGCGATGACAAGCTGCTGTGCGTCCCGGCCACCGACCCGCGTGTGGAGCACCTGCGCGACATCCACCACGTGTCGGAGTTCGACCGCCTGGAGATCCAGCACTTCTTCGAGGTGTACAAGGACCTGGAGCCCGGCAAGTCGGTCGAGGGCGCGAACTGGGTCGGCCGTACGGACGCCGAGACGGAGATCGAGCGGTCGTACAAGCGCTTCAAGGAGCAGGGCGGCCACTGAGCCCACGCTTCGCTGAACGGGCCGCACGCGCATGCGTGCGGCCCGTTTCGCATGCGGGCAGGTGTGCGGCCCGTCCGGGTACGTGTGCGCATACTGAGGCTTACGGAATGTGTCGTTCAGGGAGCGGTGCGAGGTGACGGAGACGGAGGACCGGAAACTGCGGTCCGACGAGGCGCGGTACGACCCGGAGATCACGTCCGAGTTCGCCGTTCCCCGGGGCCTCGACGTTCCCAGGGTCGGTGGTGAGCCGGAGACGACGTCCGAGTTCGCGGTACCCGACGGGCTCCAGACGCCGCATCCGCACAGTGCCGAACCGGAGGGATCCGCGTTCAGCACGCCCAGCACCTACGACGCGAAGAGCCCGCCGCCCGCGTTCACGCCGGCCGCCGGGGTGCCGCTGGTCAGTCTGGTCAAGGACGCGCCCTGGCAGGACCGCATGCGCACCATGCTGCGCATGCCGGTGACCGAGCGGCCGGCGCCGGAGCCGGTGCAGCGCGCGGAGGAGGGCGGCCCGGCCGTCCCGCGCGTGCTGGACCTGACCCTGCGTATCGGGGAACTGCTGCTCGCCGGCGGCGAGGGTGCGGAGGACGTGGAGGCCGCGATGTTCGCGGTGTGCCGGTCCTACGGCCTGGACCGGTGCGAGCCGAACGTCACCTTCACCCTGCTGTCGATCTCGCACCAGCCGTCCCTGGTCGAGGACCCCGTGACGGCGTCCCGGACGGTACGGCGGCGGGGCACCGACTACACGCGGCTGGCGGCCGTCTTCCGGCTCGTGGACGACCTCACGGACCCGGAGACGCACGTCTCCCTGGAGGAGGCCTACCGGCGCCTGGCGGAGATCCGCCGCAACCGGCACCCGTACCCCGGCTGGGCGCTCACCCTCGCGAGCGGACTGCTGGCCGGTGCGGCGTCCATCCTGGTCGGCGGTGACCCGATCGTGTTCCTCGCGGCGGCCGTCGGCGCGATGCTCGGCGACCGGCTGGCATGGCTGTGCGCGGGACGCGGGCTGCCGGAGTTCTACCAGTTCACGGTGGCCGCGATGCCGCCCGCGGCGATAGGGGTGGCGCTGACACTGGCGCACGTGGACGTGAAGGCGTCCGCCGTGATCACCGGTGGGCTGTTCGCGCTGCTGCCCGGGCGGGCGCTGGTGGCGGGCGTGCAGGACGGGCTGACGGGCTTCTACATCACGGCGTCGGCGCGCCTGCTGGAGGTCATGTACTTCTTCGTCGGCATCGTCGTCGGGGTGCTGGTGGTCCTGTACTTCGGCGTGAAGATCGGCGGTGAGCTGAACCCGGACGCGGCGCTGGGCATCTCCGAGCGTCCGCTGCTCCAGATCACGGCCTCCATGCTGCTGTCGCTGACCTTCGCGGTGCTGCTCCAGCAGGAACGGTCCACCGTGCTCTGGGTGACCCTCAACGGGGGTGTCGCCTGGTCGGTGTACGGCGCGATGCACTACGCGGGCGGCATCTCGCCGGTGGCCTCCACTGCCGTGGCGGCGGGACTCGTCGGGCTGTTCGGGCAGCTGCTGTCCCGGTACCGGTTCGCCTCGGCGCTGCCGTACACGACCGCGGCGATCGGGCCGCTGCTGCCCGGTTCGGCGACCTACTTCGGACTGCTGTCCATGGCGCAGAACAACGTGGACAAGGGGCTGGTGTCGCTGGCCAAGGCCGCGTCACTGGCGATGGCCATCGCCATCGGGGTCAACCTGGGGTCGGAGATCTCGCGGCTGTTCCTGCGCGTCGGCTCCGCCGGCAAGCGCCGGGCCGCGAAGCGGACCAGAGGTTTCTGAGCGCCCGGCGCGTGCCTGCTACTGCCGGCGGTGGTCGTAGGGGTACTGGTTCGGGTCGTGCTGGTTCGGGTCGTACTGGTTCTGGTCGTACTGGTTCGGGTCGTACTGGTTCTGGTCGTACTGCTGCTGCGGGTACTGCTGCTGGTCGTGGTGCTGCTGCTCGTAGCCGCCCTGGTTCCAGTGCTGCTGGGGCTGCTGGTACGGCTGTTCCTGCTGGTACGGCTGCTGCTGGTACGGCTGCTCGTACGGCTGTTCCGGGGCGATGCGGCGCAGGCGGGTCGTCGCGTCGTCCATGACCGGCTGCCGCTGGTACGGCTGCTGCTGGTACGCGGGCTGCTGCGGGGCCTCCGGCTCGGTCCGGCCGGCCGCCTTCCTGCTCTTGCCGCGCGCGCGGAGGAACTCGATCGCGATCGGGACCACCGAGACCAGGACGATCAGGATGAGGATGGCCTCGATGTTGTTCTTGACGACACCGATGTTGCCGAGCCAGGAACCGAGCAGGGTGACGCCCGCGCCCCACAGGAGGCCGCCGATGACGTTGAAGGTCAGGAACGAGCGGTAGCGCATGCCGCTGACGCCCGCGATGATCGGCGTGAACGTCCGCACGATCGGCACGAAGCGGGCCAGCACCAGGGACTTGGGGCCGTACTTCTCGAAGAACTCGTGCGCCTTGACGACGTTCTCCTGCTTGAACAGGCGGGAGTCCGGGCGGTTGAACAGGGACGGGCCGACCTTCTTGCCGAACATGTAGCCCGCCTGGTCGCCCAGGATCGCGGCGAGACAGATCAGGCCGATCGCGGCCCACAGCGGGAAGTCGAGCTTGTGCGACGTGATCAGCAGGCCGCAGGTGAACAGCAGGGAGTCACCCGGCAGGAAGAAGCCGATGAGCAGGCCGGACTCGGCGAAGACGACGAGCAGCAGACCCCAGATGCCGTACGTGCCGAGCAGGTGGTTGGGATCCATCCAGCTCGGGCCTAGGGCGAGTGTCATCACGGGTCCGGGCTCCTGAGGGGGTGAAGGCGGCTACGGCGGCCGGGGGGCCGCCGTGCTCGCTGCGTCTGCTGCGTCCAGGTGTCGCCGCACAAAGCTATCAACGTGAGGTGACCGCCCCAGGTTCCACCGGGGCCTCCAGGATGCACTGTGGGGCGACCGGGAGAAAGCTGTGACCCATGGGACTCGATGACTACGGCGGCGGCCAGGGGCCCCGGCCGGACGTGCTGGTCGTGACGACGAACGACGTGCCCGGATACCGGGTGCAGGAGGTGCTCGGCGAGGTGTTCGGACTGACCGTACGCTCGCGGCACCTCGGCAGCCAGATCGGCGCCGGGCTGAAGTCGATGATCGGCGGTGAGCTGAAGGGGCTCACCAAGACGCTCGTGCTGACCCGCACCCAGGCCATGGAGCGGCTGGTGGAGCAGGCACGCGCGCGTGGCGGCAACGGCGTGCTGGCGTTCCGGTTCGACGTGACGGAGGCCGCGGACATGGGCACCGAGGTGTGCGCGTACGGCACGGCGGTGGTGCTGGCCCGGGAGTGATCCCGGGCCGGCGCGTCAGGACGTGCGGTGCCGGGCCGTGTTCGCCACGATCGCGTCCCGCAGGTACCCGGCCAGACCGGGCCGGATGTCCTCGTACGTGGCGGTGAAGCGCTCGTCGGCGACGTACATCTCGCCGAGGCACGCGTGCATCGCGTGCCCGCAGTCGTAGTACGCACGCGTGATGAACCGGCGGTGTTCCTCGGCGACGTCCATCGCCGCGTCCGAGTCCGCGGGCGTGCCCTCGGCGAGCAGGCCGGCCATACGGCGGTGGATCGCGTCCATCTCCCCGTTGATCCGCTTCCAGTCCTCCTTGGTGTACGAGGCGGTCCGGCGCTGCGACTGCCGGTAGGCCTCGGTGTCGCCCCAGCGCTCCTCCACCTCGCCGGCGTACCGGTCGGGGTCGAAGTCACCGAAGACCTCGAACTTCTCCTCCGGTGTCAGGCTGATACCCATGCTGCGTGCCTCCATGGCGTGTTCCACGGCCGCGGCCATCTTCTGCAACGTCTCGATCCGGGTGGTCAGCAGGTCGTGCTGGCGGCGCAGGTGCGCGCGCGGGTCCGCTTCCGGATCGTCGAGCAGGGCCGCGACCTCGTCGAGCGGGAAGCCCAGCTCCCGGTAGAACAGGATCTGCTGAAGCCGGTCGAGGTCGGTGTCGTCGTAGCGCCGGTGGCCGGCGTACGTCCGGTCGCCGGGTACGAGCAGGCCGATCTCGTCGTAGTGGTGCAGGGTGCGCACCGTGACCCCGGCGAACCCCGCGACCTGTCCCACGGAGTAGCTCACTTTCCGCTCCTTGTCGTCGGTACGCCACCACGCTGCGGCATCACGTCACGTGAGGTGCAAGCCGGCCGGCGTTCGGGATGTTGGGTGGCTTTTGTCCGCTTATGGTGAGCGCGTGGCCCAGGACACGACGCAGCAGGCGCCCTCGAGCGCCCCCACGGCCCCGGCACGGGCCCTGCTGCCGTTCATCGTGCCCGCCGTCGCCGTGGGCGTGGCCGCGAGCCTGCTCTTCGTCGGCGTGAGCACGGCGGCGGAAGAGCTCCAGCACGTGCTGTGGGGCCCCCTGCCGGACGCGCTGGGCGTGGGCCGCTACTCGGTGCTGTGGATGTTCGTCATGCTCGTGGCGACCGGCATCGCCGTCGGGCTGGTGGTCTGGAAGGTGCCCGGGCACGCCGGACCCGACCCGGCCACGCTCGGCCTCGACGCCCCGGTCCTGCGGCCGGGGGTGCTGCCCGGGCTGGCGCTGGCGACCGCGCTGATGCTGGCCGGCGGCCCCAGCCTCGGCCCGGAGAACCCGATCATCGCCGTGAACGTGGGCCTCGCGGTCTGGCTCGGCGGGCGCCTGCTGCCCAGGGCGCCGAACGCCCTGTGGCCGGTGCTCGCGGAGTCGGCGACGATCGGCGCGCTGTTCGGCACGCCCGTGGCGGCGGCGCTGGTGATCTCCGAGGCGCTGGCGGGGCGGCCGATGCGGGGACGGCTGTGGGACAACCTGTTCGCGCCGCTGACGGCCGGCGCGTGCGGGGCCATGACGACCACCCTGGTGGCCCGTCCGACCTTCGACCTCGGGCTGCCGCCCCTGGGTCATCCGCACGCCGGGGACCTGCTGGCGGCCCTCGTGATCGCCCCCGTGTCCGCGCTGCTCGGCATGTGTGCCGTGTACGCCTTCCCGTACGTCCACGCGGGTTTCCGGCGCCTGCGGCACCCGATGCTGATGCTTCCGGCCGGCGGGGCCGTACTCGGGGCCCTGGCGGCCGTGGGCGGCCATCTGACGCTGTTCAAGGGGCTGTCGGAGGTCGGGCAGCTGGCCCATGACCCCGAGGGCTGGTCGGCCGGGCAGTTCGCGACGATGACGGTGGTCAAGCTGGCCGCGCTGCTGGTCGCCGCGGCATGCGGCTTCCGTGGCGGCCGCATCTTCCCCGCGGTCTTCGTGGGCACCGCCCTGGGCCTGTGCGCCCATGCGCTCGTGCCGGCCGTGCAGCCCTCACTGGGCGTGGCCACCGGTGTCCTCGGCATGCTGCTGGCCATCACCCGGCAGGGCTGGGTGAGCCTGTTCACCGCCGCCGTCCTGGTCGCGTCGCCCACGATCATCGCCCTGCTGACCATCGCGTCGCTGCCGGCCTGGCTGCTGGTGACGGGCCGCCCGCAGATGCAGCTGCGCGACGACGGCACCCCGCTCCGCTGACCCCCGTCCTTCTCCCATCCCTCCGGAGGCACATTCATGGCCCTGCACAAAGGTCCCCAGAAGCACGAGGGGCGGCCGATGTCGGTCAACCCGTTCTTCGGGGAGGCGAACCCGGTCGGCGGCATGACCGAGGCCCCGCCCACGCACCGGCTCCCGGACGCCCCGCTGCCGCCGACGACGGCGTACCAGCTGGTGCACGACGAGTTGATGCTGGACGGCAACTCCCGGCTGAACCTGGCGACCTTCGTCACCACCTGGATGGAGCCGCAGGCCGGGGTGCTGATGGCGGAGTGCCGCGACAAGAACATGATCGACAAGGACGAGTACCCGCGGACGGCCGAGCTGGAACGGCGCTGCGTGGCGATGCTCGCCGACCTGTGGCACGCACCGGACCCGGCGGCCGTCGTCGGCTGTTCGACGACCGGTTCCAGCGAGGCGTGCATGCTCGCCGGGATGGCGCTGAAGCGGCGCTGGACGAAGCGGAACGCCGACCGGTACCCGGGCGCGCGACCCAACCTGGTGATGGGCGTCAACGTCCAGGTGTGCTGGGACAAGTTCTGCGCCTTCTGGGAGGTGGAGGCCCGGCAGGTGCCCATGGAGGGCGACCGGTTCCATCTGGACCCGCAGGCCGCCGTGGAACTGTGCGACGAGAACACCATCGGGGTGGTCGGCATCCTCGGCTCGACCTTCGACGGCTCCTACGAGCCGGTCGCCGAGCTGTGCGCGGCCCTGGACGCCCTCCAGGAACGCACCGGGCTGGACGTGCCGGTGCACGTGGACGGGGCGTCGGGTGCCATGGTGGCGCCCTTCCTGGACGAGGACCTGGTGTGGGACTTCCGCCTCCCGCGCGTGACCTCCATCAACGCCTCGGGCCACAAGTACGGGCTGGTGTACCCCGGTGTCGGCTGGGCGCTGTGGCGGGACAAGGAGGCGCTGCCCGAGGAACTGGTCTTCCGGGTGAACTACCTGGGCGGCGAGATGCCCACCTTCGCGCTGAACTTCTCCCGGCCCGGCGCCCAGGTGGCCGCGCAGTACTACACGTTCCTGCGGCTGGGCCGCGAGGGCTACCGCGCGGTGCAGCAGTCGACACGGGACGTGGCGTGCTCACTCGCCGGGCGGATCGAGGCGCTGGGCGACTTCCGGCTGCTCACCCGGGGGGACGAGCTGCCGGTGTTCGCGTTCACCACGGCCGACGATGTCACGGCGTACGACGTCTTCGACGTCTCCCGGCGGCTGCGCGAGGGCGGCTGGCTGGTGCCCGCCTACACCTTCCCGGCCAACCGGGAGGACCTGTCCGTGCTGCGGATCGTGTGCCGCAACGGCTTCTCCCACGACCTGGCCGACCTGTTCATGGCCGACCTGACCCGCCTCCTGCCCGAACTGCGCCGGCAGCAGGCCCCCCGGACCCGGGACAAGGGGGCGGCCACCGGGTTCCACCACTAGGTCGTGTCCGCAAAGTCAGGGCAGCCAGAGTCGTAGGCAGGCGAGGGTGACCAGCGCCTGGTAGTGGCGGGCGCGTTTGTCGTAGCGGG